>JANPJH010000017.1:0-9585 GCA_031425415.1 Chamaesiphon sp. VAR_61_metabat_425
AATAATCGAGCGACAGTTACTCCCGAACCAGAACCGACAAATCTGTCATCGACACAATCTGTTAAAATCAAGCTCCCTGGCTTACCGATCAAGGTTAGAGCCTCTGCCGCAGAGCTTTCTGGCGATTTACAACAATCCGTCCGTACCACTGCCTCTACACCAGCCGATGCAGAGCGCAAGACCAAAACTGCCAAGTCAGCCCAAGCAGCCCCCACCCAAAAATCTACCAGCCCAATTTTGAAATCGATCGGCATTTCTGTCCTTGCCGTCGGATCGACGGTAGTTTGGGTTGGTAGAACTATTGTCAAACCGTTTAGAGGACCGAAACCACTTCACAAAAATCGGTTGTTTTGGCTTGGTTCGGGATTGACCAGCGGTTTAATTTTGCTAGGTGGTGCTTGGGTTTTTATCGATCGCAGTGTCAGTGAATATACTGCCGATGATGCCCTCCGCTATGTCCGACCAGGGACAATCACTATCAAAGGGGTCAATGGTGCCGTTTTACTCCAAACTGGAAATGCCACCCGCGAGACGCTCAAAGTCTGGCAGATGCCCGATCGACTCAAAAAAGCTTTTGTCGCGATCGAAGATAGTCGCTTTTACGAACATGATGGGGTGGACTATAAAGGTGTTGCTAGGGCACTAGTCTCTAACATTACCTCAAAAAACTTAGTTGAAGGGGCGAGTAGCATTAACCAACAGTTAGCTCGGATGGTTTACCTTAACCAAGAACGCAGCTTTTGGCGCAAACTTCGAGAACTTCGGCTCGCCCAAAGATTGAACCAGAAACTCACCAAAGATCAAATTCTGGAACGCTATCTCAACCTAGTCTACCTGGGGGAGGGTACTTATGGAGTCGCCGATTCTGCTTGGGTATATTTTAGTAAAACGGTAGACCAACTAACCCTCGCCGAAATGGCTACCCTAGCTGCCATGCCACCTGCACCGAATAAATATTCCCCCTTCGTCAATCCGCAATTTGCCAAAGGAAGGCGAGATTTTGTCCTCGATCGAATGGTAGATGCCAAATTTATCACCGCTGCTGAAGCTGTGACAGCTAAAGCCGAACCACTCAATCCCAAACGCTCGCCGATGAAACGGGACGAACAACAGGCGCGGTATTTCACCAAATATATCGAGCAGGAACTGCCCCAGCGCATTTCTGCCAAAGCAATTAAGCAAGGCGGTTTAACTGTCGAAACTACCCTCAATCCAGAGTGGCAGAAGAAAGCCGAAGAAGTCGTCAACTCCACTGTTCGCAACAATCGGGGTTCCTTCGGGCAAGCCGCAATGGTGAGTATCGATCCGCGCACGGGCGGGATTCGGGCAATGGTTGGGGGTACGGACTTTGAAACCCATCAGTTTAACCGCGTCACTCAAGCAAAACGCCAACCTGGATCGACATTTAAACCCATCCTCTACGCTACCGCGATCGCTGGTGGTATTAGTCCCTATAAAACCTACCTGGATGCCCCATTTGATGTGGATGGCTACAAGCCCAAAAATGCTGGCAAAAGCTTCAAAGGTCAGATTTCGATGCGGGATGCCCTGGTAAATTCGGTCAACATCATCGCGATCAAGATCCTGATCGATACTGGCTGGCAACCCGTAATTGATGTCGCAAAAAAAATGGGCATTGAATCTAAACTCGAACCTTACTATTCCCTCGCTCTAGGCGGTTTGGAAGTAAATCTCTTAGAAATGACTGGTGCCTACACCACCTTTGCGAATAAAGGCATTCACAACACCGTTCACGGCATCACGCGAGTGGTCAATCAAAAGGGTGAAATTCTGTATGAAAATAAACCCAAACCAGCAAAAGTTTTTGAACCAGACACCGCCGCGATTATGACCTGGATGATGAGTGGTGTTGTTAACGAAGGTACAGCGACTTCTGCTCAAATCGGTCGTCCAGTAGCGGGTAAAACTGGAACTACCGATAAAGAACGCGATCTCTGGTTCATCGGCTTTGTCCCTCAACTAGTTACTGGAGTCTGGCTGGGTAATGACAATAACCAACCGACCGGCAATGCCAGTAGCACTGCTGCCTACGCATGGTCGCGGTTTATGACTACTGCTGTTAAAGATAGTCCGGTGCAAAGCTTCCCCCCCCGTCCGGAAAATGTCGATAAACGGAAACCAGAACTAAAACTCGATCGAATTCGCCCCCGCTACCAACGCACCCTCGCAGCACCAGCAAAGGATGGTGAGGATAGTACCGAACGTCGCCGCAGCTATCGTGAAGATAGCCCCCGCCGTTCTCGTCGCCGCCGAGAAGAGGTTAATAACGCTCCAACCATTTCTGAGGAAACGCCACGCCGTTCCCGTCGTCGCCGTCGTCAGATTAGTGAGGAGTAACAGACCAGGGTTGCTTTTATCCCCTTTCCCCTTTCCCCTAAAGCCTAAAGCCTAACCCCTAAATGGACTTTGCCAGCTATCACTTGTGGTCTCAATTTGAGCCAGCACCTGGCTGGGAAGATAGTCATTGTCAGATGCAACGGGGCTGGCGATGGACGCAAAGATCGGATCGTTCAGATCTAAATGAGCCAAAAACAGCTCCAGTAATCGAAACAGTCTGGCAAAAAGTGGGGAATTTAGCGCAGCAAGGGGTATATGAATTTCATCGAGACCCCTTATTATTAAAACACCCACGCGGGATCGATCGGGTGGCCGATCGGTTATATTTGTATTATGAAGTTGCCCCAGTACGTCAGCGGGTAATGCGAATTCTCCAGCAGTACCAGATAACACCATGGCTGATCGATCGAGATATTCTGCTGCTCAATCGTGGCGACGAACCAACCCCACCCGCGATCGAATTGCAAGTTCGAGACTATCGGTTTCAGCTATTTTTCGCTTTTGACTGCATTATTCGTGAAGCTGATGGCAAGCTCCATATTATCGATTTTAAGACCGGACAGGCAGACTTCGATCGTCGTCAGGCTGATGTGTACCTTTTAGCGAGTAGTTATCTTTATCCCGATCGCGATGCCGTCGCTTCCTTCTATAATTTGGAAACAATGACTAGATCTGAACTAATTACGGCGACTCCCGATCGGTTAGCTGTAATTACTGCCAAATTAGCGAGTATTGCTCAATTACACCGGCAGCAACTCGACGACTACGCCAATCGACCAAATTGGTTCGATCGATTGTTTCCACCGCATCCCGGCAATCATTGCCGTTCCTGCCCATTTAGCTACCTTTGTAATTACGCCGTTGGTTGAAACTATCTTGGTGTAGCCACTTAGCAGACCATCCTGTGCTCTGGGAGTAAAGGTTGCACCAACCATAGAGTCTGACTCTCACCGCTCGAATGACTCAATCATGTCTTTAAAAAATCTTAAACCATTTCAAGTCAATCCCGATCGGGTGAATAAGCAAGAAATTAAAGAATTAGCCAATAAGATTGGTAATAGTAGCAAAGTTAGCGAAATTCAAGAAATATTTGATGCCAATATTTCACTTTGCGCTCATTTTTTAAGAACTGGATATATTGACTATCACGAGATCTACTTTTTGTCAACTAGTTTGATTATTAATGGTGAAGATCGACCAGATTATATTTGTGGTTGCTACCATAAAACAACAGGAGTAAGTTGGTATGCAATAATTTGTGCTGGACCTAACGAACAAACGTGGAATAACGATCTTAGTTTAACTAATGTAGGTAAAAATTCATTTGATCGGTTAAATTATTGTGTCGATCATTTACGAGAAATTTTAGTTAGTAATGGACTGATTGAATCCATTAATATCAAACACTTGTATGGATTATTAATTATCGGTCAAGATCGAGATTTTTTCCGCAATCCAGAGAAGCAAGCTCTTAAACGAGAAATCAATCAAAAATCATCGATTCAACTCAGAACATATGGTGCTTTTTTACGCCGATTTAAGCGGCAAAGTAAACTTGGTTGGCTAGATAATTTAATCCAAAATTTTCTCAATCTATTTCAACGCAAGTTTTAGCTTACGCTAGACTGCCGATCAACTGGACTAAGGATGAGTTCTTTACCGATCTAGTGGTAAAATCCGGTAATTCAATCGATTAACTGTAGATTGATGTAGATCGATCGGAGAGAACACGTGTGGGCATTGCAGTAGAAAACGTATCCAAACGATTTGGTAGCTTCCAGGCTGTCGATCGAGTAAGTCTAGAAATTGGCTCCGGCTCACTGGTGGCACTACTTGGGCCATCCGGTTCTGGCAAATCTACCCTATTGAGGCTAATTTCTGGGCTAGAAACACCCGACAGCGGGCGAATTTGGCTTACAGGTACCGAAGCAACCTATCAGAGCGTTCAGGAACGGAATATCGGCTTTGTGTTTCAGCACTACGCTCTATTTAAGCATTTGACAGTCCGGCAAAATATCGCGTTTGGGTTAGAGATCCGCAAAGCCTCTGCTAGTAAGGTCAAGCATAGAGTCGAAGAATTACTCGAATTGGTTCAATTGGGTGGTTTAGGCGATCGATACCCTTCCCAACTTTCCGGCGGACAACGCCAACGGGTAGCCCTAGCCAGAGCTTTAGCTGTTGAACCTAAAGTCTTACTCCTCGATGAACCTTTCGGCGCATTAGATGCCAAAGTCAGGAAAGATTTACGCGCTTGGTTACGTCATCTGCATGATGAAGTTCACGTTACTACCGTCTTTGTTACTCACGATCAAGAAGAGGCAATGGAAGTATCGGATCAAATTGTGGTGATGAATAAAGGACGAGTCGAACAAGTGGGGAGTCCAGCCGAAATTTACGACAGGCCGGCGACGGCATTTGTGATGAGCTTTATCGGCCCAGTCAATGTATTGCCGAGTAGTTCAGATATCTTCCAAAATAGCGGCTTTGAAACTACCAACCCCGAAATGTTTCTCCGTCCGCAAGATATTTCGATCGAAATCGTCCCCCATAGCTCTAGTGTATCGGCAAAAGTCAGTCGGTTGATTCATCTTGGCTCAGAAATCCAAGCCGAATTAGCTCTCGATGACGGTCAAATGATCGTCGCCCATCTGACCCGAGAAAAGTTTAATGAGTTGCAGTTAGAACCTCAACAACAGGTATTTGTCAAGCCCAAAGAAGCCAAATCTTTTCCCCTTTATTACTCAATTTAAATGAGCTGATGGCGATCGTATCTACCAATTAACTGGATACGATCGCTATAATTGTCGGCTATTTTGTCCAAGTGGTGCCATTTGACCATTTAAGGCAATTTGGTCCGATTAAAGTGGCCGTGTGAATTGCATCATCAGTAAAATTAACAGTTGCTTTACCAGGCGCAGTCACATTTCCCAGTGCCGTAGGGCGATTATATTTAGACATCCCGACTCGGAGTTCATCTCCTAACTGGACGACCTTCGGTCCATATTCGCCTTCATATTGCCAAGTTCCAGCAAATTTAGTCGCCTGCCAAACAGTACCATTATTCCAACTAATTTTGCCCTGACCATCCAAACTACCAATAAAAGTTGCATCATCTGGAAAAGTAACTTCGATTTGGTTGGGACTGATCATCCGCCCCATAGCAGTTGGTCGTCTAAAGTTGGACATATTCACCCTAATTCGATCGCCGCGTTCTAAACTTACAGGAATACCTTTACCGTCGAAAACCCAGGTACCATTAATCGGCGAACAAGTAATCGCCCGCGCAATTTTAACCGATTGATTGCTTGAAAATCCGATCTTGGTTTGAAGTGCAGTCGTGCTGGCGTTAGCAGAGCCTTTCAGCAGCAGAATCGCCAGGAGAGCCGCACCACCCAAAATACTAACTGCGGATTGATGAATTTTCATAATCTTTACCTGAGAAGTGATTGTTAATTCAGAAGTTTGTCATCGATACTATTAATAACAACAGCGAGAAAGAATATTTCGGAATTTTGAAAAACTACTATCCAGCACTCTTTCTCCATCGATCGAGAATTTGGAGGTGACAGAATTGACTGTTCGAGTGTCCGCTCAACGACTAGACTCGATCGATACATTGTTAAAGCCAAATGAATCTCCCTTTAATCGATCGTGCCAGCGAATATGCCGACAACATTGCCATCGTCGCAACGGGGGGAGTATTTACTTATCGGGATTTGCTGCACACCTCCGGTCAAATTGCTACAGGTCTGCTGCAAAATGCTGATGACTTGCAAGAGCAGCGAGTTGCCTATCTAATCCCATCAGGTTTTGAGTATGTCGCTACTCAATGGGGAATTTGGCGGGCTGGTGGCATTGCTGTACCGCTTTGTACCGTCCACCCGCGTCCAGAATTGGAATATGTGATTACCAATGCTGGCGCATCGATGATTATTGCCCATCCAGATTTTGCGGAGATCTTACGCCCGATTGCTCAATCGCATAATTTGCGATTTGTCCTCACTTCAGATCTAGTTGCCGAGTCAAGCGACGATCGCCTACCCACGATCGAAATGACCAGACGCGCACTAATTCTCTATACCAGCGGCACAACAGGAAAACCAAAAGGCGTGGTGACAACTCATCAACAGATCCAAGCTCAAGTGACTAGCCTCATTGCTGCTTGGGAATGGACAGCCGACGATCGCATCCTCCACGTCCTGCCGCTACACCATATTCATGGCATTATCAATGTCTTGACTTGTGCATTATGGGCGGGGGCACAATGCCACATGCTCGCAAAATTTGATGCGGAAACAATCTGGAATCGCATTGGCGTGGGTGAGTTAACTTTATTTATGGCAGTACCGACGATTTATGTGAAACTGATTAATGCTTGGGAGGCGATGGATCGCGATTGCCAACAACATCTGTCGGCAGGTTGTGCCAACATACGTCTGATGGTTTCAGGTTCGGCAGCTTTACCAGTGACAGTATTAGAAAAATGGCAGGAAATCGGCAGTCATTTTCTATTAGAACGCTATGGCATGACGGAAATTGGCATGGCACTATCCAACCCCTTACATGGAGATCGATCTGCTGGCTCTGTCGGTACACCACTACCGCAAGTATCCGTGAGATTAGTGGATGATAACGGTGCATTGGTTCCACCTGGGACTCCTGGTGAAATTCAAGTCAAGAGCCACGGCGTATTTCTAGAATATTGGCAAAATCCGGCCGCAACAGCGAAAGCCTTTCAATCTGGTTGGTTTTGGACGGGAGATTTGGCAGTTGTCGAGCACGGTAACTATCGAATTTTGGGTCGAATCAGTGTCGATATCATTAAAACTGGTGGTTATAAAGTTTCCGCTTTAGAGATTGAGGAAGTACTGCGATTGCATCCCGATATTCAAGAATGTGCCGTAGTGGGCGTTGAAGATCCGGAATGGGGCGAACGAGTGTGTGCGGCGATAGTTTTACAACCATCACGTCAGTTGACGTTAGCCTCGTTACGAAGTTGGGCAAAGGAACAACTAGCAGTTTATAAAGTACCTACCCAAATTGTAGTAATTGCCGAATTACCACGCAATGTGATGGGGAAAGTCACCAAGCCACCTGTGGTGGAACTATTTCGATCGAGCTAAGTTGATGCTCGACTATGATGATTCAGTCCATAACCATGAAATCCCCTATTGATATCGCTCCAGAAAATCCAAAGCCTGATTGCGGAGTTCATAATACTCCCTAGATTCTCTGAGTTCGTGGAGATCGCGCGGACGGGGCAACGGAATATCCAGAATTTGACCGATCGTGGCACCAGGGCCATTGGTCATCATCACCACCCGATCGGACATAAATATTGCTTCATCCACATCATGGGTAATCATCATCACTGCCTGGGGATGCTGTCCCCAAATTTCGAGGACATCTTGTTGCAATTTAGGGCGAGTCAAGGCATCCAGTGCCCCAAAGGGTTCATCGAGGAGGAGCATTTTCGGACGGGTGGCTAGGGCGCGCGCTACCCCTACCCGTTGCTTCATGCCGCCCGAAAGTTCGTCAGGATATTTGTCGGCAGCCGCCGTTAGTTTGACCATCTCAATGTGCTCGTTGACGATCAAGATCTTGTCCGCTTTACTGGCAGTTTTGTATACTTCATCCACTGCCATGCGAATATTTTCGCGGACGGTTAGCCACGGCAGCAAGGCATACCCTTGAAACACCATCATCCGCTCCGCTCCAGGTTTGCGAATTGCTTTACCCTCTAGCGTGACCAAACCCGATGTGGCTTGCTCTAGCCCTGCCACAATGCGGATGAGGGTGGATTTTCCACAACCGGAGTGACCGATGACCGAGACATATTCTTGCTTCCCGATCGTCATATTAATGCCATCGAGCACGACAAACGAACTGCCATCTGGTTTGGGATATGCCTTCACTACATGTTCGATCGTCAGAAAGGACTCAGTGTTAGATGGATAAAAGTGATGGGGATCGATCGATTGCATTGAGGACATTATCGACGTTGTATGGGGTTAAAGATTGAGCAACTTAGGCAAAGAAAAAGGATTGGGGTGCATTGGCGCGAATTTCAAAGCTGTTGAGATAGCCAACCGGATCGCTCGGATCGAAGGATTTACCATCGATAAAAGCCGTGCTTGGCTCAATCTTATAATCTTCTGCCGGACATTTAATGCCCATCTCGGCAACAATTTCTCGATACAAGTCCGTTCTCCAGGCTTGACGGGCGATTTCTTCCGCGTTTTTGGGGAATTCGGCGATCTGCCCCCATCGGGCTGCCTGAGTCATCAGCCATAGGCTCTGCGACTGCCACAGGAAGGTGGAGTGGTCGTGGGGAATCGTTGCACTGGGCAGATCGAAGAACAGGGTTGTCTCCGCGCTATTGGTAATGCGGGGTTGGTTGTCAAATCCGCCGTAGTTGAAGTTGCCCACAATTCCGGGTCGAGTATATTTAATATTTGCGCCAGTAAAAGAGCGTTGGGAAATAATGGTGGCGACTTCTTCACGATTGGCAGGATTGCCGCAATATTGGCAGGCTTCGATCGTTGCCTTGACTAGCGATCTATAGGTCTTGGGATAGTCCTCAATAAAGGATTCTCGCACGGCGAGGACGCGATCGGGGTGCCCCTGCCAGATCTCCCGCCCCTGAATAAAGGTAAAGCCAATCCCTTCATTCCCCGCAATGGCGCGGGTATTCCAAGGTTCGGCCACCATATAGGCTTGCATCGCACCAATCCGCGTATTACTGACCATTTGCGGCGGTGGCGTAATAATCAGCCGCAGTTGCTTTAAGGGGTCGATGCCTACTGCCGCCACCAAGTAGCGGACAAAGTATTCGTAAATCGAAGAACTCAGCACTACCGCCCAAACACGATCGTCAATGGGCGACTTTTCCCAATAGTTTCGTAAATCGCGACCGAACGCATCCAAATCGCCGCCATAGCTGTGCCAGGGTCTGATGCCACCTTCCCAGAGTTGACGATTCATCGTCAGCGCATTGCCGTGGCGGTGAATCGTCATCGCAGCGCACAGGGGATAGCGTCGTGCTCCTTCTGCCCCCGTGCGGGCATTGGTGACAGCCCCAGATACCACCGGAGAAGCATCCAATCGCCCAAAAATAATCCCATCGCGGGAATTGCCCCAACTGGCTTCACGACTGAGGGTGACATTCAATCCATATTTACGGAAGAAGCCTTTTTCCCAAGCGACAGCGAACGGAGCGCAATCATT
>JANPJH010000018.1:0-5672 GCA_031425415.1 Chamaesiphon sp. VAR_61_metabat_425
ATAGCTCCCGAAACCAAAATTGATGCTGTTGGGTTATTATTCAGTGCCGGAACTATTAGCTGAATCCCCAGCATTAAAACTACTTGAATAATCGAAGTTATCGATAAATATTTAAATTTTTTTCTGCGTGTTGACCAGAAATTACTCGATTGATAAATCCCAGTGACTAACATCATCAATGGTAACAACCATAGGAAAGATAAGATACTTTGCGACGATGTTAGTTGAGCTATCTCAGTTCCATAAAAATTTAAACAACCAAAAGAAACACTTGAAATAGCCCATGAGATGAGAATACATCCAATGAATAGGTTACTAGCGTCTTTGTCATCTTTCGGCAGTACAATCGAAGCTTCATATCGTAGACAAATGAACGAACCAAATATAGCAATGAAACTTTTGATTAATGACCATACACCAAAGTTTTCAGGACTATATATTCGACTAATTAGTGGAGATGCAATAAATAAAAGGCTCTGACTTAATGCTGTTCCCCCAACTAACATTAATACATTTTTTAAAAACCCTCTTTTGAGAAAAAATTCTCTGATGTTACCAACTATCTGAGTCATACAGGCTTTCTTTGATTAACTAAAAGTTCTTTCACTGAAAACTCTGTACTAAACTCGCTACAATTTTCGCTTGAACTTCGACTTCTAACTCCGGCCAAATCGGTAAACTCAACACCTCGCCAGTCAAAGACTCACTCACCGCCGACACAGGATACTGCCCCAAATAAACAGGCAACCGATCCTGCGGAATCGGGTAATAAATCATTGTCCCAATCCCCTGCTCATTCAGAGCGTGCGCCAACTCATCCCGCTTACCCCCAGCTACCCGAATCGTATACTGATGGAACACATGTCCATCCACCACCTCCGGCGCAATCACCCCATCCACATTTGCCAATAAATCCCAGTAAGCCTGCGCCACCCGTCGCCGCCCCTCATTCCACTTATCGATATAAGGTAACTTCACCCGCAGGATTGCCGCCTGAATAGTATCCAATCGGGAATTGTAGCCCAAAATTTCATTGTGATACTTTTTTTTCGCACCATGCGCCCGTAACATCCGCGCAACCTCAGCAATATTATCATCATCGGTCGCCACCAAACCTCCATCCCCATAAGTACCCAAATTCTTGGAAGGGAAAAACGAATAAGCACCCACCTCGCCAATTGTCCCTGTCTGCATACCATTAAGACTGGAATTATTAGCATCGTAAAACCGCGAACCAAAAGACTGAGCGCAATCTTCCACCACCTTCAACCCATGTTTAGCTGCAATCTCCATAATCGCAGTCATGTTTGCCGCTCTACCGTATAGGTGAACTGGCATAATTGCCCTAGTCCTCGCTGTAATCGCCGCTTCAATTTTAGTGGGATCGATATTAAAACTATCCGCCTCGACATCCACAAAAATCGGCTTCGCTCCCACATTACTAATCGACTCCGCCGTAGCAAAGAACGAAAAAGGCGTAGTAATCACCTCATCGCCCTCACCAATGCCTAGAGCCTTCAAACCAATTACCAAAGCATCAGTCCCTGAGTTTACGCCGATCGCGTGTTTTACACCCAGATACTTAGCGACTTCTTCCTCAAACAGCTTCACATCGGGCCCCATGATAAAAGCCCCAGATTCCAACACGCGATCAATCGCCTCATGAATCTCAGTTTTAATACTATTATATTGAGGCTTTAAATCTAAAATTGGAACTTTAAGTTGAGGAGGAAACATGGCGATCTAAAGATGTGAGGTTATTAATTGGTTTACAATTATTGAGCCTAGAAAATAAAATTACCTGAATTTTTTCTGACTTCAAATTTACAATAGACTATATCATAGAATTTTGTTTGCCGTAATTTTTTGATCGGAGTTAGCTGGATTAAGTTCTGGTAGATGGCATAACAGCCATACTATCATTACACGACCGAGTAAAAACAGTAAAGCAAAGAAAGAACAATGTGCTATTTAATACATTGCCGACACGAATTTAACTCAAAGCTTAACAACATGAGTATCAACTAACAACTGGTATTTAATCCCCATCGCATCAACAGCATAACCCAACTCATCAAATTCCAGCACATCACCATAAGCACTCATCCACCCAATCTGCTTCGCTGGCACTCCCGCGACCATTGCATAAGCTGGAACATCTTTAGTTACCACTGCTCCTGCCGCTACAAAAGCGCACTCATGCAGCGTAATTCCACAAACTATCGTGGCATTAGCCCCAATACTCGCCCCACGTTTGACTAAAGTTTGTTTATAGTCCGCACTAGTATTTCGAGGAAACTCACAGCGAGGTGTTTTGACGTTCGTAAATACCATACTCGGCCCACAGAACACATAGTCCTCCAAAGTCACTCCTTCATAAAGAGAAACATTATTTTGGATCTTGCAAAAGTTGCCAACTACCACATTATCAGAAACTAAAACATTTTGACCGATAACGCACTTTTTACCGATCTTAGCCTTACTAAAGACATGAGAAAAGTGCCAAATTTTTGTCCCTTTACCGATGGTCGCTCCATCATCAACGTAGGCAGAATCATGAGCAAAATAGTCAGTTGTCGTCATATCCTTAGTTTGCACTCATTGCTTGTTGGGCTTTTTCTAATACTTCGACTACAGCTACTCCATTCCAACCATCAGAACAGGGCTTCTGGCGCGAAGCGAGACAATCGAGAAAATGCTGACACTCCAATTTTAATGGCTGGGCTGCGGCTACTTCAACAACTTCAATCCCACCATCATGATGATTGAGATCTGCATCCACAGTCTTATGATGAATAGTCACAGTTTGAGCGACCTCATCATAAACTAACATTCCCTTAGAACCGATGACTATCGTCCCACGTTGATTCACAGGCCACAACCAAGAAGCTTGAATATGAGCTGTTTTCCCCTCTGCAAAGATCATTTCTACCCTCACCTCATCTTCAATCCCCGGCTGTAAAATCGCACAACCTGTTGCTCGAACATTTACTAACTCAGGACGACCTAATAATTCTAAAACAACAGAAACATCATGAGGAGAGAAAGACCACCAAACATTTTCTACCGCTCTAACCTTCCCAAGTTTTGCCCGTTGTGCCACTACCCGCTTCACGTCACCCAACTTACCAGCCGCAAGATAATCTCGCATCCAGGAGATCGCCGGTTGATATAACAATAAGTGCCCGACCATCAAAATTCGATTATGTTTATCTGCATACTCAGCTAGTGCGATCGATTCAGCAGATGTCAGCGTCATCGGCTTTTCGACAAAGACATCTTTCCCCGCCTCCATCGCCTGAATTGCCAGCTTGTAGTGTGTATGTGCTGGAGTTGCAATTACTACCGCATTTGCCCCACTCTCCGACAACGCGATCTGGAAATCATCATACAAAGTCACATTAGGGTAACTAATTGCTACCCCTTCCCTGAGTGTAGGACTAAGCTCTACTACTCCAGCCAAAGCACCTAAATCATGGAAATTACTGACGAGGTTTTTACCCCAATTTCCCGCACCAACCACAATTACCGATTGCATCTTGCTCCTTGATTTACTCGATCGTTTTTAGCTCCGCACTTCAATCGCAAACATTATACTGCTAGAGTAATGTCACCTTATTATCTGGATCTGCTAACTTACGAGTAATCCCGCGCGTATCCAATACAGCCTTAGCTCGATCGATTACTAACTGATAATCCACCTTACTATGATCGGTCGTAATCAAAACTAAATCTGCATCAGCCACCGCTGTAGCCAAATCGACTGCGGAGGTGAATGGATGTCCACATAGCGTAATCTGAGCAACATAAGGATCGTAATAGCTCAGCGTGACACCTTGCTCTTTAAATAACTCCATTACCTCGATCGCTGGAGATTCGCGCCAATCGTCGATATCTTTTTTGTAGGCAACCCCTAAACATAAGATCTTTGCCTTGGACATCGCTACACCTTGACTATTGGCAATCCGCGTAGCTTTTTGAGCAACAAACTCTGGCATGAACCGATTAATTTCCCCAGCCAACCGAATAAACCGAGTATTAAAGTTGTATTCCTTTGCTTTCCATTCCAAATAATGCGGATCTAACGGAATGCAATGTCCACCAACCCCTGGACCAGGATAAAATGGCATGATTCCAAAAGGTTTGGTGTTGGCAGCATCTAGTACTTCCCAGACATCAATATCCATTCGATCACATAGCAGAGCTAATTCATTCACCAAAGCGATGTTAACAGCCCGAAAAGTATTCTCAAATACCTTGACTAATTCAGCCGCTTTAGCACTGCTAACCGGAACCACATGATCGATCGTTTGTTGATAGAACACTGTTGCTACTTCTAACGAATCAGCATCTGAGGCACCAACTACTTTATTAGTATTTTTGGTGGAGTAACGTTGATTGCCAGGATCGACTCGCTCTGGAGAATGCGCGAGAAAAAAGTCTACTCCCTGCTTTAAGCCACTTCCGGCTTCTAATGCTGGACGCATTACATCATCAGTAGTACCAGGATAAGTAGTGGATTCTAACGTAACTAGCTGACCCGATCGCAAATGTGATGCTAATTTCTCCGTCACGCTCTGAATGTAACTTAGATCCGGAGTAAGATTTTTTGTTAGGGGTGTTGGTACGCAAATAACGATCGCATCCAATTCTAGTACGCGATCGAAATTAGTTACAGCAGTCAACTTACCATTACTAACAATCTCCTTCAACTCAGCATCATCAACATCTCCAATATAATTCTCTCCTGCATTAACAGCATGTGCCCGCTTAGGATTTTGCTCGATACCTACCACTTGAAAACCAACCTTGCACTTCTCCACTGCAAAAGGAAGCCCGACATACCCTAGTCCAACAACACCAATAATTGCAGTTTTATTTTCAATTTTAGTTAGTAAATCTGATTTTATGGAAGTTAATATTTTTTGCATAAGTTGATATTTTTTGCATGAGTTGATATTTTGACTAATTAATCATCTCGGAGCGTGAGCATCTTGATAAATATGTTTGATTTGTTGGCGAAGCCTCCCCTGTGACGAGTTCATATTAAGCGCAAGCCATGCAGCAAATTACTCCATGCTCCTCACTCCTCTATGTAAAAACCATCCAGACCAGTAATCGCCGGATTAATCAGAGCGTGTTTAGCTTCAGTGATAATCGCCTCATTTAGCCAGAAACTCAAAATTCAACCTACCCAAGCACCAACCCAAGTGACTATACCATTACTAGGCGATCGATCCACAACAGTACGAATACGACAATCACAGAGTATAAAATTCAACAAATCTTCCACTGACTAACCATCGTTGAGGTTTTTAGGACAAGGAATCGGGATCGACACCCAGTTCTCGCAATCGCTGTGTCAATTGTTCAACCCGCTGCTCCGAGGCAATAGCACGTTGAGCCTCTAGCTGGGCACGTTGAGCTTCTAGCTGAACCCGCTCATTCGGCGTTGGATAACGTCTACCTGCCTCATCATACGAATACAACCATTCTCGCGTTACCCCCGCTTAGTTGCCCCGATAATAGCCAATTCCCAACCCACCTTCCGGCATCCACACCGGACTGCCAGACTGCAACTCATACACCCCATTTATCAATTTGTGTACCTCCAACTTCGGCTTCCGTCGCCGCTTAGAAGAATAAATAACGTAATATAACACCCCGATCTC
>JANPJH010000019.1:0-5968 GCA_031425415.1 Chamaesiphon sp. VAR_61_metabat_425
TCGCTTGACGCGCAACTTGAAGAGCAGTTTCACCTTTGGTATTGCCAAAAGTTGTGCTAATGCCCCGAAGATCGAGTTCTGGCGATCGGATTGCCATCATCAATGCCCAACAATCATCCACATCATTAGTCGCACCTTGACCACAGGCTGGATCTGTATCAATCCAGATTGGAAGTTTAGACCCATTCGACGAAGGCTTAAATTCCGCTACTGAATGCTTAGTTGTATTCGTGGGATGATTCATGGCATCGTTGGCTAGCCTACCGGAGGTAATCGCACTAATGCTGCTTGTAATGAAGAAGATTAGCAAGAGATTGGATAATAATCCAGCGATCGCATGTTTGAGATAGTTTTTATTTTTGTAGCGTTGCCACGAGCGAAAAGCTCGAACAGTGTAATAACTACCGATTGCTGCTAAAACAGTAAATACTACCAATCCCACCGACTGAACTTCCGATCTAATGTCTTGATTGGAATAACTGAATCCCAAACCTAGAACAAACGTTAGCCCGAATCCGATCGACGGAATTTGCCAACTCAAAATACATTTATACCGGATATTATTCATTCGGATTGATATCCCTTTTCTATCTAAAAGCGAGTCTTCGGTATTTCTACCAACACAGAAATCGTCAATGAACTTAGCCCCAGAATTTTGATAAAAGCATTTACCGCATGTGCATACTCCCACTGGTCGCGATATCGCGTCCAGTCTACTGGAATGGGATTAGTCAACCATTTGGCGAATTCAGCATTCATTGGTGCAACAAACAAGATCCAACTCACAAATGCCAGCACCAAGAGAATTGCTCCGCCCAATGTCCAGTAAAAATTTGAACCTCGATCGCGAACAAGAAATGCCAGCACAATTGCTGTCAGGATCGCTGCAATTTCAAAAACTGCACCAACTGTGCCAAATAACTTATAAACATTTTCAACAACCGTCACTTTTACCCAAAGTTGCTGGTCAAACTTCATTCTTTGTGGCAACTCTAGCAAATGCGTCATCGTTATACTAAGACTAAACGAAGCCAGCATCAGGGTGATGAATTGCCAAGTTTTGATGAATGTCATTTTGTCACACCTCACATTTATCAATATAAATATCTACAACGTTAATAACCATTGCCGATCGTAAATACGGTTTCTCTCGCCCGCAATTTTGCTGGGTCGAATTCAGGCTCCATTAGCGTCCAGTCTGTGTAAATCAGGTCACGAGGGCGGGTGAGAGTATTCATGATGTTGAAATAATGGGACTGAATACTAGTCGTATTTCGGGGTTCATCAAATCTTACTTAACCCAAGTTGCTACCTATACTCAAAGTGGTTGAAACCACTCCTCAGAATGCAAAGTCCGCGCCTACCCTTCTGCTAAGGCAGACGCTACGCGGTGGCGAAGCCTGCACTTTGTGCTTACGGGAACGCTTGGCGAACAGTCGCAGGCACAAAGTAGGTAGCAATTTGGGTTACTTAGCATTTAAGTGTTGTCGCGGTGCCATCCCTGGATTTATCTTCATTGCCAATTCCTCTAGGGATTGTTGACATAACTCCGAATGAAGTTCCTCGGCGGTAAAATGGTAACCATGTTCTGCGGCGATTTTGTAATAAGAGTCTATATCTACTGCTGCTTTGAGTTCCGCTATCAAATTCAGATCTTCATTGACAGCTTGGACGAATTTATCTACTGTTGTCTGAGTCATAATATCTCCTGTTGTGTTTGAGTTTTTGTAGTTTCAACCGCTGACCAAACCTAACAATGCCATATCGATGACGAAGCGATATTTTACGTCGCTTTTCACCAATCGATCGTAAGCTTAATTTTTTTGGTAATAGAGCGATTTTGCCCGATCTTCAACTGCTTCTAATGGCAACTAAAATAACTATTGGGTAAATTGATGATGCGAATTTATTACCTCTCATGTTAAATCAAAATTGTGAAGATGGAGTGAGGAAAGCACTTAAGATTGACCATTATTAAAAATATTTATCTTAATCTTTAATTCATTATTTCACGACCTTTAACTACCACACATAATCAAAATTATCCAATCTGTCTGTCTACAGATAGACAGATTTTAATCTTGTTTTTTCAATGCAATTTCAGTTAAAAGGGGTAGGCAAAACTAAAATTAATCCAAAAAAGCCCTCAATTTGATGAGAGCTTTAATAGAATAGACTTTATCGGAAATAGGGGGTTGAGTAGCATTGGAACCAAAACGGGGTTAATAATTCTGAGTTACTTAAACCTCGGTGAAAGTATTTCAGTCACCGCTCTCAACTATTTCTAATAACTCACCCAAATCTTTACTAGCCTTACCCTGTAACTGGTGACGATTATCATCATAAATCATCAACGTACTCAAATTCTGATGTCGAGACAAAGATTGAGCTGCTCTGACATTCCCCTCACTGACATCTAAATAAGCCGTAATCGCACTATGTCTCACCCGATGGGGCGAAAGATCGATCCCTACAGGTTTGGCGTACTTCTTGACGATTCTGGCGATATCCTTGCCATCTAATCGATGACCATTATTACTCACAAATAAGGCTGGATTCTCACTATCTGACTTGACTAGTAAATAGTCATTAATAGCTGTAACTACCGCTGGATTGAGATTGATCGACTGTAGTTCTAATGTCCCTTTACCCAGAATCATCAATCTACTTTCTTGGGGTACAAAATTAGCGCGATCGAGTAAAACAATTTCACCCCTTCTCAAAGCATTGTCCCACAACAACCGACAGATCGCATAGTCGCGTTTACCCAATACTGTAGATCGATCTATCTCTGCCAACACACTGCGATATTCATCAACAGTTTTACCCCTAGTATCCCGATATTTCTGACTTCTCAGTCCTTTCACATCGCTCAAACTAAAGCTACACAAACATCTCTTTCTTGCATAATTAACTAAGGATTTAAGGGCTGATAAACGTTGATTGATAGTAGCACTAGATAACTTTAAATCGATTAAGGTCTTTCGATAAGTCAGTACTTGGTGAAGAGCCTCAGATTGAGAGAGTAAGAGAAAGCTCTGTAAAGCATAAGCAATTGAAAAATCTGGGTAAACCTTTAGACAGAAATCAGCCAGAGCTTTAGTATAGGATCTTCGAGTAGTTTCTTTAATTTGGAGATCCAGAAAACTATCCCAGATCTCCACCCTCAAATCGGGGATATCAGGAACGACTTCCAGCACACTATTTACTCTAACCAGTTGAGGAATTGGAATCTGCATTATAAAATTCCCTCAATCGGCGCAATAATATCATGCTCTGTTAAGATGCTATCTTTGAGCGGGTTGATGTCACTTCCCGATCTTGGATCGATCGAAAAAATTGGATCTCTAATTTACTCCCACTAAATCTTTTGCATATTAAACCCGATTACCCACAGCTAGCGCGGCTATTGCACAGGCAAACGTTCCGCTACCGCCAACACTTGAATCATGATTGTCAGTAGTTCACCGATATGTTTTCACATAAAGGGGAAAAGTTCATCGTCTGATTCACCGATAGTTCTGATAGTTTTAGCTAAGCCCAGATCGATTGCAAGTAGGTCAATACCATCAATTAATTGAGAACGAAAATCTTCGGAAATTGTCAAATTTTCATAACAATGAAATCTAAGATCGGCATCTGCTTGAAATTTGGTTAAGGCGGCTTTTAATGGGATCATAACTCGATA
The DNA here is from genome assembly GCA_031425415.1 of Chamaesiphon sp. VAR_61_metabat_425. Lineage (GTDB taxonomy): Bacteria > Cyanobacteriota > Cyanobacteriia > Cyanobacteriales > Chamaesiphonaceae > Chamaesiphon. Next base: position 3,689 of record JANPJH010000019.1, read on the forward strand.
GGCAGTCTCGGCTTTGTCGATCGCTAGCGGCGGAATAGATCGCTCATTTCTCAAGAAAGCTAAGTCAATCAGATCGCGAGAATGAACACTAGGATCGGTATATCTATCTGCATTGGCTAACAGTTTACTCGTAAAACAATCGCTAACACTCAAACACTCAACTGGCGACCAACTCGGTTGACGGGGTAAATCTAACTCAAATCGCGCTTCAGCAATAATCTCAGTCTTAATCGTTACCCCATCGACGACTATCGCCATTCTAATTCCATATTGGTCGGCGGTAAATCGTTCGATTTCTAGAGCGGAGTTATCTTTCAATAAAATACGCGGATGGCGATCGCTAATTGCATTACGCAACTTACGATAGTCAGATCCCAAGGCACAGATAAAGTCAATATCATTACTAGTGCGATATTCTCCCAGATCCAATGATATTAGTGTGCCACCACCAAAATAAGCTCGACATTCACTCAGGAATTCACAATTTAAACTCTCCAAAACACGATAGATTAATTGATGATGACCGATCTCAAAATCCATAAATTCACTTAATAACCACGATTTGCGATCGATTGCGAGTTGCTTGATAAATGCCAACTCACTGGCGGGAAGATTAGTAATATGGCGATACCGCCAACCCCGTTCGTAACTGGCAAGCATTTCCAGTTGAGTCAAACGGTAGACATCACCAATTTGCCAGCCGAGAAATTCTAGAAAGGGTAGTTTATGAGGTTGAGTAATATTCACCCACTAATCTCCACATCAGTATCTTTAGCGTCATGCAGTCCTAATTCTTTGAAAGAAAGTGCGGTAATTCCAAAAGTTTCAACGCTCCATGATGCCAAAGTTGGCGATAACTGTACATCTATCCAAATTATCATGCAGTTAAACGTTTTTACATCTAGTTTCATGCAGCCTGAGATTCATTAATAATCTCGCGGTACGCCCATTACCAAAAAAGTATTTATTACTTTAATTTTGGCTCTCGATCATCCACTTGAGAATACCTAAAATCCGTTCGACCGGAGTGACTTGATATTCATTAGCATCGATGGTCACATTTTTACCCTCAAGCTTGAGAAATTGCCATAATCGCCCACTGGTGACACTACCGTAAATAACTGGGATAGCACTACCTTTACTGACATTAAATAGCTGTGCTGCGACCATTTCAGCAATACACTGACCCAAACCCAGATCTAATTCTCCGCGCTTGGCTTCTACCAACATCACGACTGGTGCTTGGATGATATAAGGAGTGGTCGATTTACTCAACAGAAAGTCACAGAATCCATTCAGACCCAGCTCTCGATCGACACTAAATTCCTCGCCAGAGAATAGTTCGACTGAATTGTGAACTAGCTTTCGGACTTCCAATAACACGGGACTGATCAATAGTTCCGACTTAGCCTTTTCCGATCTAGCTTGTTGTGCTAACGGGAACCACTCCTGAAAAATGGCTGAAAATAATCCACTGGGAACGGCAACTGGTAAATCCTGGCAAAAAGGCGAGCCAGATAGAGTTAGCTCAAATCGTTCGGTAACTTCTGGCAAAGTGAAGTTGTTATAAGCCATATTTCGACCTTAATGGGGCTAGAGAACAATTATACCATAGTTTGATGTCCGCCAAAAAACATTATCGGACATCAGGTATTGATTAGGTAAGATTGGGATATTTGACTCGATCGTGATATAATGTTGAGAAGTACACCTCTCACCATATGTCCCAACCATTACAATACCTAACCAATGGGCACTGGTCGTTTAAAGGGTGAGTGATAGAATGGGGGAAAACCAAACATCAAGTGGTGCAGATGAAGTGTCCCTCATGCCAGAGTGAGCAAGTAGCAAGAAACGGCAAAAGCAGATTAAAAGATGGGATCCCAATCCAAAAGTACCTGTGCGGAGGTTGTGGGAAAAAGTTTAATGAACGAACGGGAACAGTGATGGCAAGACTGAGAACACCAGTAGCGTTAGTCACAATCGCCATGAATGTGAGAACAGAGGGAATGGGACTCAGGGCAGCAGGAAGGTCATTGGGGAAGTCGCACTCAACCATCATTGAATGGGAGCGGAGACTAGCCAATAAAGTGAGTGACTGGTCGCCAGCAGCACCAACAGGTGCACAGATCACAATTGAAGGAGATGAAGTGTATACATAGCTAAGGGCGAGAACCTTCCCCCCCTCTGAGTCAGAAGGATGGACAATTCACTTGATTGAACGAGAAAGTCGATATTGGGTAGCAGCAATTGCAGGGCAAAGAAGAAGCAAATTATTCC
>JANPJH010000020.1:0-42756 GCA_031425415.1 Chamaesiphon sp. VAR_61_metabat_425
GCCGTCAATCCAGCGCAGAAACTCGATCGCATCAACAAGTGGCACGACACGCCCATCGCCAAGAATCGTACAGCCAGTGAAACCAGGTGGCATTTTGATGTTGCCTTGGGGTTGGCGGACGGTAACTTCTTGCTCGCCCCAGAATTTATCGATTTCGATCGCCACTAAATCCTGTCCCTGGTCGATCATTAATACTGTGGGACAGTCGATCGTTGGCACATTATTGCTGGCTAGTTGAGAAGTGAGATATGGCAGGTGTAGATACTGCTGAGGCTGAATCAGGCGGACGGTGAAGCCTTCCCATTGGAGCATCTTTTGTCCGGCAGTACTGACGATTTGCGCTGGATTGAGGAGGATAATTTCTTCGATGATGTTGCTAGGAATTGCCAGCCACAACCCGTTAACTTCCACAATCAGGACGCGGACGACCGAGAGAGTAAAGGGAACAGTAATCGTAAAAGTTGTGCCTTTGCCCAGTTTAGTATCGACAGAAATATCCCCACGCTGCGATCGAATGTTGGTGCGAACGACATCCATCCCCACGCCCCGACCAGAGAGATCTGTCACTTTATCGGCGGTACTAAATCCTGGCTCAAAAATCAGGTTAATCAGTTCGCTGTCGGTAAAATTGGCGATTTCTTGGTCATCCACGCCCATTTTTTTGACTTTGGCGCGAATTTTAGTCAGATCGATGCCACCGCCATCATCTTTGATGGTGATGACGGTTTGATTGCCGCGATAGGATGCACTAAGTTCGATCGTCCCTTGCGCTGGTTTACCATTTGCTAGACGGACAGCAGTGGGTTCGATCCCATGATCGAAGCCATTTCGGAGTAGGTGCATTAAGGGGTCATTCAAAGCTTCTAGAATGCTCCGCTCGATTAGGGTCGTACCACCCTTGAGTTTGAGATCGATCGGTTTAGAGTGTTGAATTGACAGGTTGCGAATCGCTCTGGGAAACCGATTGAACAGTTCGGAAATCGGTCGCATCCGCACTTGAGTCAAGCCCGTTTGGAGTTGATTAGCGGTTCGATTGAGGTCGCGAGTGGTGCGTTCGGTATCGTTGAGTTGAAGATCGAGGTCGGTGGTAATTTCTGCAATTTGAACGATCGTGTCCATCACTTCCTGGGAGAGGAGGTGAAGATCGCTATAGCGATCGAATTCTAGCAGGTCGAACCTGTCGGTAATCTCGCTAGTTAAAGTAGTGACACCTGGACTCCATACTTCTGATGATGATTGCTGTCCTTCCCCAGCGGCAGCGTCATAGGCAGATCGCAATCGGGAGTTAGATTCCTCTAATTGTTGAACTTTGAGATGAAGGTTGGCAACTAACTGCCGCAGTCCGCGCAGTTGGAGATTCAAGCCATTTCGATCGATTGTCAGTTCGCCAAATAAATCACCAATTTGTTCGAGTTGCTTGGTAGCGACGCGAATGGTTTGGTCAGCAATTTCGGTTGTCGATTGAGGCTGGTCGGCGTTGGCATTATGGTGATGGGGGATCGCGTCAGCCGGAATTTCGGGCGCAGCAGCCAAGGCACTGAACAATTCAGCGGCTTCGCGATCGAGATCGGCATCCTTAGCTTTAGCTGCCTTGGGATTGACCTTAAATATTGTGGATGGAGTTTCAGCAGCCTCCATTGGAAAGCCAGAGAGTGCGGAAAATAGTTCTGAAGCATCGGTATCGAGCGACAGATCGCCGCTGAGATCCAACCTGTCGAACGCATCGATCTGACTAACTTCTTCCTCACCAGTATCGAGCGACAGATCGCCACTAAGATCCAATCGGCAGAAAGCATCAATGATTTCCTCTTCATCTTCAACTGGTTCGATTGTGGTGGCGAGATGAATTTCTGCATCCTCCGCCTCAGTCGGCACCATCGTCGTGGCAAAGTGGAAATCGTCTCGATTTAGGTCAAAATCAGGGTAACAGGTTCCAGTAGCATCCTCTAGATCGTCACTGGCGGTAATCGTCGAAAATAGTGGTGCTGATTCGCTACCCAAGCTACCAAACGGGTCGGGCAGAGTTTGAAGATAATTTACGTCGGTGTGCCATTCGGACGAAATCGAGTATTCAGAGTGCAGATCTTCTTCCCGCTCTAAATCAGCAATTGTTAAGGGTGGATCGAGGGTAAAATCACTCAGGGCCATCGGCGTTGATTCAACAGGCACCTGACCGAGATCGATATTGCTCCATTCTGGTAATTCAGGATTATCATCATCGCCGATCGAGATAATTCCCGATCCTAGTAACTCAATTTCTCTCGGTAAATTGCCCATTTGACCGATTAAAACCATTGCCTGCGTCCGTCGCCATGCAGCTAAAGCCAGAGCCGTTATTTCCCTCACCTGGTGAGGTACAGCCTCTAAATGAGCAATTACAGATTGACACAAGCTTGCCATAGCGGGTAATTCAACCATTTCGGCCAGTCCGCCCAATTCTTCGGTGCTGACAAGCAACTCATCATACAAATTGCTAGTGTCGCCACTAATGACGATCTGTTCTAAATGTTCGAGACAGCGTTCGACTTCCGACTCAAACAAAAAGGTGAGAATATCCTCTCCCGATTCTGCGGCTAGCATATTAGCTTCATCTTCCGGATTAAACTCGCCCAACCGCTCGCGTAGCTGGTCGAAGATCGGCTGAACTTGGTCTGCTAACCAAGCTTCCTCAGCCTCTTGACCTTGGCGATTGAGGGCGACAATCTGCCGGAACTTGTCAATTGTACTCAGAAGGAGTTGCTCGATTTGCCCATCTGGTTTGGCCGATTTACCATATTGGATAATCTTAAAATAATCCTCCAATGGATGCCCCAACTTGGCGAGGGTGGTGTATCCCATCATCGCCGCGCCACCTTTAATCGAGTGCGCGGCACGCAACAGCGCATCCAACTGTTTGCCTGTCACTGCGCCAGCACCCAGTCCCAGCAGTCCTGATTCGATCGTATCTAAATAATCCGTCGCTTCATCCAAAAATTGGAGTTTGACTTGTTGTTCTTGATCTGAAGTAATCATGAGAGTTGGGAGTTCGGAGTTTGGAGTTCGGAGTTCGGAGTTTGGAGTTCGGAGTTCGGAGTTAGTGTTAGCCGCGATCGGTTGGGTTGAGCAGAGAGTTGGTGTATCCTCTCCGTCAGGAGATAAACCAACATTCGCAAAATCAATTTTGCGAATGTTGGTTTAATGCGTTCCGCAAGGCTGCGCCAACACATTCGTTCAACTCAACCTACAGATCCTCTATCTCCTAACTCCCATACGGTGGTACAGCAACTACCAACTAATTCAGATCCGCATTAACTTTAAACTTTCCTACCGAAGCTTGAAGTGCTTGGGCGATGGTAACTGTTTGTTGGAGTGAGGTAGATACTTGCTTGGAGGAGTCAGATGTTTGCTCAGAGATCCGCGCGACTGCTGCCATGTCTACCTTAACGGCTTGAGAGGTGGCTACTTGATCGATCGTCGCGGTCGAGATCGATTGGAGGAAAGTATCCATCAACTTGGAGAGTTCGATAATCTGCTTCAGACTGGTCTTGGTTTCTTCGACGGATTGGGTACCTTCGACTACTTGACTGGTACTGAGTTCCATTGCTTCAGATACCGCGCTGGTTTCGCGTTGAATGGTTTCGACGATTTTTTCGATTTCTTTAGTTGCTGCGGCAGATTGGGCGGCTAGTTCTCCAACTTCTTCGGCAACCACTGCGAAACCACGCCCTTCTTCACCAGCACGAGCTGCCTCGATACTGGCGTTAATTGCGAGTAAGTTGGTTTGGAGGGCGATTTGCTCGATCAGTCTGGTTACTTTAGAAATCTGTTGGGAAGATTCACCCAAGCGTTTTACTTTCTTGGCAGTTTCTGCGATCGTTTCGCGGAGTTGGACGATACTATGTACCGTACGTTCCATCGCTTGACCCCCAACTTCGGCACTAGATGCGGCGGAAGTTGCCACAGTTGCCGCTTGGCGGGCATCGTGAGCCACGGATTGGATCGAGGTGGTTACTTTTTCAATTTTTGCCAAGGTCTCTTGAATCTGGTCTGCTTGCTTACTGGCGGCAGTAGTCAGGAGGCGCACTTCCGATTCGTTTTCACCGACGGAGCCGTTTACTTGGATAGCGGCAGTTTTTACGGTGGTCACAATATCTCGTAAACTTTCGATAATTGCGTTAAAGAAGTCACCGACGATCGCGATTTCCCCGTCACTGATTTCCGATCGCACTGTTAAGTCACCATCAGAGGCTCCTTCAATTTCCATCAACAGCCGCACGAGTTCTTTTTGTCGAGCTTCGTTTTCTTTCTGCGCTATTTCTGCCCGTTTCCGTGATTGTTCGGCTTCGTACTGACTCCGCTCCGAGATGGCAAAGGCACTCAGGGCTAACCCAATGGGCTTGGCGCATTCAATCAGATATTCACTTTCCCAAGCTTCCCACTGATGAATGTTTTTACAGTGGTGGGCGACCAATAGCCCCAAGAGGCTATTCCCGTTGACAATCGGGACAATGAGGTTGGACTTGATTTGGAGCTTGGTCAAGAATTGTTTGTGATCGGGGTGATAGTCAGCCGCCATCACATCATTAGTCGGAACGATCCGCCCTTGACTGTAAGCTGCCATCAGTTCCTGGGGAATACAGGGATCTTGAATGCTATCTTCTAAGGCACTGACACACCCTGGGAGTAAGGCTTCTCCAGCAATGTGTCCACAGTTATCGGGAAAGAACCGATACACTACCAATCGATCGGCTGTCAGTTTTTGGCGTGGTTCTTCGAGGATATATGCCAGCGGTGTCGCCATATCCTGCATTGTTTGCGAGCGAGAGATCGATGCTAGGAATTGTTCGCGGACAGCTTTATCTCGTTGGTTCGCAGCTTCAACTTGCTGACGTTCGGAGATAGAGAAACCTGCCAGGGAGATCGCGATCGGTTCGGCAAATTTGGTTAAATAGGCAGTTTCCCACTCTTGCCATTCGTGAAGCTGTTGGCAATGGTGCGCGACCAGCAATGCCAATAAGTTACCATTTTGGACGATCGGCACGATCAAATTAGATTTGATTTGCAGTCGCTCGAACAACTGTTTGTGATCGGGATGATAGTTAGTCTGCATCACATCACTGTTGGCAATTACCCGCCCTTGAGCATAACCTGCCAGCAGTTCTTTGGGAATACAGGGGTCGTTAATTTGCTCTTTGAGCGCGCTCATTATGCCGGGGGCGAGTGCTTCTCCGGCGACATAGCCGCGATTGTCAGGAAAGAAGCGATAAACCAACACACGGCTGGCTTTGAGGATGGCTTGGGCTTCTCCCAACACTTGCGACAGTGGTGCTTCCAGATCTGTCACTGTCCGAGCGCGGGAGATTTCTGCATATAAGTCTGTCCGCTTCGCCCGTTCGGATTGTTCGAGCAATAGTCCTTGAATTTGATTGGCCATCGAGTTGATGTTGTTAGACAATTGACCAATTTCATCTTCACTGGTGACAGCGAGCCGACTGTTGAAGTCACCTTGCCCAATTCGCTCTACGGCTTTGGCTGCTTCGGCGATCGGTTGGGTAGCTCGATCGGCAAAGAAGGTCGCTAAGGCAACTGTAAACATGGCTGTCAATCCAGCTCCTGCAAGAATCGTCAGGAGTAACCCTTGGAGTGTCGAGTAGGCATAATTCTTCTCGATGTCAACAATTGCTGTCCACGGCAGTTCCTGCATCCCCTCAATTTTCTCTAACGGTGCGGTGGCAAGCAGTCGGGTCGTACTGTCTTTGGGATTGGTATGTTCGACAACTGCTCTTTTGGTTCTAGCTGCCGCCATGTCCGGATGTTCTAGTTTGCCAGGGAACTCGTTACCAGAACCCATGAACACTACATTAGTGCGTCGATCGAGTATGTGGTACCCCTGCTCTGTGGTCGCAAAACTTTTTAACGGTGCTTCTAAGCGCGAAACGGGGGTTCTAGTCCGGATTACGCCGATAATTTGACCAGTATTAACATCTTTAATTGGTGCGGCAAAGAATACCGAAATCTTGCCTGTATATCGGCTTGGTTCTGGCGAAGAAATGACTGTTTTACCAGTTTTCAAAACATCCTGAAAATACTGACGCTTGAGATGATTGATTTTAGTTAATGATTCCCCTTTACTTTGGGCAATTAACTTACCTTCAATGTCAAAAGCAGCAATACTATCATATACTTGATAACTTTCTACATATTGAGTTAATAGCTTGCCTTTATCTTCGGCTGAAGCGATCGCGGCTAGTTTAGGATTATTAAAAACTGGTTGTGCGGCAAGAGTTTCTACATCTCCATTCCGCTCAAAGATAAAACGATTAAATTTATCCGCAACATCAGCCGCACGAGCTTTCTGGTTCTGTTCTAGCTGTTGCTGAAGTGCCGTATTAATTTGGGCATAACTAAGTACTCCAATTACGGCGATTGGAGCCATCCCTAACGCGATCGCCAACAGCGTTGCTTTAGTTTTAAAACTCAGTTTATTCCACTTAGACTTGGGGCTAGATGAGTCAAGTCTGAGTTGGGAATCTTGACTAAAACTACTAAATTCGGTTCCGCTATACTGATTCATAGGTAGATGATGTAATTTAATATAATTTGGGTTGGGAGTTAGGAGTTAGGAGTTGCTGTACCACCGTATGGGAGTTAGGAGTTGGGAGTTGGGAAAACAGCAAACTATATATTCACTTTCCACTTTCCACTTTTCACTTTTCACTTTTCACTTTCCACCGTACCCTTTACCCTATTCCCTAACCTGATAACACTTGGGCATTAACAATCGCTTCGGGATCTAAAACTAGTACCAACTCTTGCTCTTGTAAAATCCACCCACGGAGATAGGGCGTAAAAGCCGGATTGAAACTACCGATCGGTGATTTAATTTCTTCGTGGGCAAATCGAACCACGCCCTCAATTGCCTGAACGGCTACAGCTAGAGGTGTTAGCCCAACTTTAAGTAGGACGATATCATAGCTGTAACGATGGCGATCGAGTGGTTCTAAACCAAGAATTTCAGGGAGATCTACCAACCATAACAAGCTACTCCGACGGTTGAATAAACCTAAAATTGGAGATGGAAGATTGGGGATAACTGACACTCGTCCTGATGGTAAAACGATCGCTTCTTGGGTTTGGTGCATTGGCACCACAGCGGTAGTTTGTTCATCAAGTCGAAATCTTAAAAACATTTCGCCAGTGGTTCTAGTCGATCTGCCTAAAGTTGGCAATGCGGTGCTAACACCATTCATAGTTTTGCAAAGGTAAAAGTTGAAGTTTTCAAGTGAGTAAATAGATAAATAGATCGGTAAATAAGTCAGATAAATTATTTATTCCGTATTCACTATTCACTATTCCCTATCCCCTAATTAGAAACAGATTTCACCGCATTGATAATATCATCTTGAGAGTAGGGCTTAGTCACATAGACATTCACGCCCTGCTTTTTACCCCAGAGTTTATCTAAGTCTTGATTGCGGGAGGTGCAAGCGATGACAGGAATTTGCTCGGTATCGGGATTTTTTTTCAATGTGCGACAAAATTCAAATCCATTCATACCTTCCATCACGACATCAGTGATCACAACATCAGGTTTTTCCTTAGCAACTAGATCTAGTCCATCTTTAGCATTATTTGCTGAGACAACTTGATAGCCATTGTCTCGTAGATAAAGAGTCATTAACTGCATTTCTGAAGGTGTGTCTTCAACAACCAAAATCTTAACCATTTGCTCAAATTTCCTTAAATATTTAGTTTGTAATGATACAGTTATTATGTCCAAAATCTAAAACTGATTCACATCGAATCAATTACCGCAAGGCTTGTGTAGATACCAACGATGAATGATCGACTCATCCTTCACAATTTATGATTTATTCTGGCTCAGACATCAAATGTTTCGAGACCATTTCAATTAATCCAGCTTGAGTAAATGGTTTGGTCATATAATCTGTGGAGCCAGCCATTTTTGCTTTGGCTCGATCGATAATCCCCGTATTGCCTGTCACCATGACAATCGGCGTTTTCTTAAACGCTGGATGCTTGCGTAACATCGAACAAAGCTTATAACCATCGATCGTCGGCATTCCCACATCTAGTAAGATGATGTCAGGATTAATCCGAATGATCTTCATCAAAGCTGTACCCGAATCGACAATCGGAAACACCTTAAAGCTATCTCCATCCAAAAAGCGGTTAATTTCCCGTAAAATCGTCGGACTATCATCTACACAAGCAATCTTGTAAGTGGTGACTTCCAGATCCCCAGATGACGGTGCAGATGGACTGGGACTGTTGGCAACCGCATTGAGTGTTGCTGTAACTGATTGGTCGCGATCGTCAAAGCGATCGACATCGCCATGTGTTGAGTAAAGTTTATGTAGTCGATCGAATGGTGGCTGGGGTGCTCGCAACCCAACAATGCCATTATTAATCAACCGATGCAGATTATTGGCGACAGTCAGTTCATCTTGCTTGAGTAGCAAGGACAGTTGGCGGAAGCTAAACCCAATCAAGATTCTACTTAACTTCGCCTTAACATCTGCCGTGAGCAATGGATGCTCGACATTTGCTAGGTACGGACGTTGATATGGCGATTGGATCGATGGCTGCAATGCTTGCCAAGCATGAAGCTCGGTCATACATTCTTTCGTGACAAACAGGAAGTTCCCACTCCACCAAATCGGAAAGGACACCTCACGCGCAACTAAATCTGTGGTGCCGGACTTAATTAGCAAATAAGACTGTACAACTTCTTTGGTGATATTTTTGACTAAAGTACCCGCAAGCTGCTCGGTAATGTGTCCGTGGGCAATTAACCAGCGAATTGATTGGTAGTCGGGACTGGGATAAGTAGCCTCTAGACTTGCATCTTGCAACTGCTCGCGCAAGTCAGTGTAGACCTTATTATCTAACTGGTTTTGACTCACTCGGCGCAAATGCTGTTCGAGCCGCTCGATCGGCTCTAGGGAATGATTAGCATAAAATAGCTTACCCTCGTGGAAATACAATAACCAAACGATCTCATTAGAAGTGACACGTAAACAACCTTTAGCTTGGGAACTAGCTAACTGTTCTAATAATTTAGTGGGGTTTAGTGTTCTGTCGGTATCAGCAACGCTGCTAGAACCCTGGTTCATGGCTAAAACTCATCACTTAGTGGACGTGAGGCAACGGAAGATAAAATTATTGGCGGGATGTTCAACTAATAACTCACTAGATGAATACATTTCCTTTTTATCTTTCCCCCCTGGAGTCGCAAAAATGACATTTGGGAATTATGAATTTTGCTTAATGCTTTTAGAAACTTCTAGAGCCGAAGGTGGAACTATAGATTTGGGGGATAGGCTTTAGGCTTTCCCTTTTCCCTGTCTTGTCTTGTCTTGTCTCGCATAATCCGGGAGGAAACCTCCAGAGCGCGAATCGCTTTACCCTTTACCCTTTACCCTTTCCCCTACATGGCTATTTACTCCCCATTAAGATCGCGACGATTAGCAGCGCAACAAGCCGAAACACTCCAACGTCTAATTACATTTAAACTTCGCCAGGAAACTTTTGCCCTACCGCTCGATCGAGTCCATAAGGTAACGACACTCGACAGGTTGTATGGTGATGCTAATGGAACAGGGATCAGTTTAACCACTTATCAAGGTCGAGAACTAGTTGTAATTGATGTCGGGCAAAGAATCTTTGGCAATGCGCCGACCGTCTTATCACCATTAACCACTCAGCCAAAAAGTATTCGTGTAACTAAGGCGGCTAGTCAAGTTGAAGCTTTAGAGACAGACACCAATAATCTAGTTAGGTATCTATTAATTCTCCAATGTGAGGATGAGCAATTAGTCGGCTTACCGATCGATTCGCCGCCGAGTATCCAATCTGTCCCGATCTCGGCATTCCAGCCGTTACCAGAGATTTATCGGCAGCAGAGTAAGATTCATGGTGTCAGTTCTTTCTCGATCGACAAGCCCGATCGACCATCGATCTTTTTATTAGATGCTACATTAATACTGATAAACTAGCTGGATAAGCTGTCTATTGCTAAAATAGATGCGTAACTTCAGCCCAACTTTGACAATTGATGACAACTAGTGTGCATCTAATCAGTCACCTGTGAATTTTACCAATAAATCTTAAATGGCAAACCAGGCGTGTATTTCGATCGGCATCAATCAGTACCAATTCATGCCATCGCTGGGCTACGGCATGGCGGATGCTGTAGCGATGGAGCGTTTTTTTGTCGATGCGGCTGGTTGGGATGAGCCACAATGTTTGCTCCTGACTGATACATCGCCCAAAGTGCGCGATATGTCTACTTATCCAGACCGGGACAATATTAACAAGTGGCTGAAGCAGTGGTGTTGGGACACACTTAAAGCTGGAGATTTGTTACTCTTCTTTTTTAGTGGCTATGGCGTGAGCAAGGGAGAGGAAGATTATCTGATCCCGATCGATGGCAATCCGGCCGATCTCGCCAATACCTGTATCTCACTCCGACAGATTTACCATCAGTTACATGACGTTGGCGCCAACGTTTTAGTTTTTCTCGATGCCAATCGATCGCAAAATATGTCTAGTGGTGGGGGCATCGGCACCGTTACGGCACAACTCGCCCAAGACTTTCAAATCCCGACCTTTTTATCCTGTCAAAGCCACGAGTCTTCCCATGAAGCTGCTGGATTAGGGCATGGGTTATTTACAGCAGCATTGCTAGAAGCTCTAAATTACCATCCCGACCTGAATATTGAAACCCTCGAATCTTACCTCACGAGCCGAATCGCTGAACTCGGCGAGCATCACTGGAAACCGATCCAAACTTCAGTGGCAATCGTCCCAACCAATGCCTCCATTTATCGACCAATTTTTTCAGCCACAACTCAATCTGCCGTCTCAACAGCTCCCGATCTCGCCTACTCACCCCCAACTCAACCCCAACTCGATCGAGAAGATAGCTATTACACCCCACCGACTCCGTTCAATGTCGCTCCAGCGATCGCCGGGAATGGCGCGATCGTCAAACTTAGATCGCCCGCACTCCCGCACAGCAATTTATCTAATTGGGCCAAGGTCAGCTTTTTAGTGGCGATCCTGATTGGTGCATTTGGCGGGATCTATTTATTTCAATCTAAACAACAGATCGGTGAAGAATTGCCGATGGTCAGACCTGGGGTAGATAACTCTTCCAGCACTCAAGACCGCTCTGCCGAGACAAAGCCTTCTTTATCACAAGCAAGAATATTTGTCAAGCCAGGTGATGCGACCTCTCGCTATCAGGCAATCTTAGTCGCTCAGAAAATTCCGGCTGACGATCCTGCGGCTGGAGAAGTGAAGCAATCGATCGAACAATGGTCTCAAGAAATCTACGAAATCGCTCAAGGCTATGCAGCAAAACAGTACTGGCAACTGGCGATCGACACCGCCAAAATGGTGCCACCTCAAGCTAGTAGTTATGGAACGGTGCAAGCAGCGATGGCTGAATGGAAGAGTAAGTTGAATTAGGGTAAAGGGTAAAGGGTAAAGGGTAAAGGGTAAAGGAAAAATAATTTCCCCATCCTCCCATCTTCTAACCCAAAAACAATTGATAGGCTGGATTAGTGCGTTCGTCCCAATATCGATAGGGAGTGGACTTGAGAAAATCATCCCAGTCATCCATCTCGGCAGGGGGAACTTCAATCCCGATCAAAATTCGCCCATAATCCGCGCCGTGATTGCGATAGTGAAACAGGCTGATATTCCAATTGGGATTCATGCTGCCTAGAAAGTTCGTGAGTGCGCCAGTGCGTTCGGGAAACTCAAAGCGATATAGTAACTCATCTTGAGCTACCGGCGAATGACCCCCTACCAAATGGCGGAGATGGAGTTTAGCCATTTCATCATCGGTAAGATCGAGAGTTTTAAAGCCTTCCGCTTCGAGCGTCGCAGTTATCATTGCGGCATCTGCCCGATCTTGGACTTGTAAACCAACAAAAATATGTGCTTGACGTTCATTGGCCATCCGGTAGTTAAATTCTGTCAGCTTGTACGTTCCCAGACAAGTGCAGAATCGCCGAAAACTGCCCCGCTCCTCCGGAATCGTCACGGCAAGAATTGCTTCCCGCCGTTCGCCCACCTCCGCCCGTTCGGCCACAAATCGCAGCCTGTCAAAGTTCATATTCGCCCCACAAGCGACAGCAACTAAAGTTTTATTCTCAATTTTTTCTCGATCGATATAGGCTTTAGCCCCGGCGATCGCGAGAGCACCAGCAGGTTCTAAAATCGATCGAGTATCCTCAAATACATCCTTAATCGCCGCACAAATATCATCCGTATCGACTAAAATCACCTCATCTACATATTCCTGACACAAGCGAAAAGTTTCTACCCCAACTTCCTTGACCGCCACCCCATCGGCAAATAAACCCACTTGAGTCAGTTTAACCCGTTCCCCGGCGGCTAGCGATCGATACATCGCATCGGCATCAACTGGCTCCACGCCAATAATTTTCGTCTCCGGGTAGAGCCGCTTAACATACGCTGCAATTCCCGAAATCAGCCCACCTCCACCAATCGCCACAAAAATCGCATGAATTGGCTGTTGATATTGGCGAAGAATTTCCATGCCAATTGTCCCCTGTCCGGCGATCACATCTGGGTCATCAAAGGGATGAATAAAAGTTAACCCCCGCTCTTCCCCCAGATGACAGGCATAAGCATAGGCATCATCATAGGTATCCCCCCACAAAATTACCTCTCCCCCTCTAGCTGCCACCGCATTAACCTTCATTTGTGGCGTGGTCACAGGCATGACAATTGTGGCGGTAGTACCCAACCGCTTAGCACCCAAAGCTACACCTTGGGCGTGATTTCCTGCTGAAGCCGCAATTACCCCCCGCGCCAACAATTCCGGCTTGAGTTTCGCCATCTTGTTATAGGCTCCTCGTAACTTGAAGGAGAATACCGGCTGCATATCTTCCCGTTTGAGCAAAATTTTATTTCTCAGCCGTTGGGAAAGAATTGGAGCGAAATCTAGCGGTGACTCGATCGCTACATCATAAACAGTAGCGGTCAGGATTTTCTGGAGGTAGTCGGGATGAACAGACATGAGTGGAGTCACGCAGAGGGGGCAGAGATGGGGGAGAACGCAGAGTTCAAGGGCTTTGGGGGATATACTGAAACCGAAGGAGTTAGTCTGGTACCGCCCACTATTTATTATCCCCTATCCCCTTCCCCTAAAGCTGACAATTGATTTACCGCTGTTTCTGACAACTGCCAGCCCAACGCTCCAGCATTTTGCAAGACTTGAGCGGCGGTTTTAACGCCGGGAATCGGCACTACATTTGGTTGCGCCATCAACCAGTTTAAGGCTACCTGGGCGGGGGTGCGATCGAGTTCTCGACCTAGAGATGTTAATAATTCGATCGTGGGGGCAATTTTTGCCAATCCTTCTTTACTAAACCGACGATCCCAACTCCGAGCACCCGTAGGTGGTTGATCTGGCGTATAGCGTCCGGTGAGTAAGCCTTGTGCGAGGGGACTGTAAGCGAGAATTGTAACGCCCAATTCGCGAGCAGTTGCCAACACTCCATTAGTTTCAATTTCACGAGTCAGCAGCGAGTACCGCACCTGATTTACAGCTAGTGGGATTCCCCTAGCCGCCAATAGTCGGTGAGCCTCCCGCATTTGGTTGGCACTATAATTACTTACGCCTACTGCGCCAATTCGACCTTGCTCCACCTCATCAGCAAGGGCATCCATCAGAATTTCTGGGGTGAGGAATAGCTCAAATGGCCAGTGAACCTGATATAAATCTACTCGCGCTACATTCAGCCGTTTCAGACTAGCTGTGAGAGCATCAGCCACTGATTGCTTGTGAAACCGCCAGGGTACAGGCGCAAACTTAGTCGCCATCACAATTGGTACTTTTGCTTCCTTCGCAAATTGACCGAGCAACTCTTCAGACTTACCAAGACCATACACTTCGGCGGTATCAAAGAGGGTGATGCCCGCAGCAATGGCAGCTTGAAAGGCTAGCTTAAGTTCTGTATCACCATAATCTGAACCATAATTCCAAAATAGCTTATCGCCCCAAGCCCAAGTCCCCAAGCCCATCGAGGGTAATTGCAATGGTGGTCGATCGAGATTTGAAGTAGACATAGTGAAGATTGGTAGTGACACTTCTCCTAGTGTAGAGATTTTTCTGGTCAACCGGAGGAGGTTGGGGTTTGTAAGTTGGGAGGGAGGTAGTCTCCCAAAAGTAGTGAAGATTGATCCTAGTTGACACAAACCTAATTTTATTCGTTACATTTATTAACATAAAGACTCGCCCTCCCCATCAACTTTCAAGGTCAATATGGCTGACACTCTTACAAAGCTCACCTACCAAACTGTCCAACAGGGTAAGAACTATCTGAGCTTCGCTCATAAAACTCTCCTCACTCAAGTCCAAAAAATTGTTGCACCCAGCACTCGCCCAACTTTTACATTGCCACTCGAATTAGTTCCCATCATTCAAGCTAAACTCGATAGTCTCAGTGCCGCAGACTTGGCCGATGCTGAAGCTGGTGTATATCCCACTAGTTTATTATTCGATGACCCTTGGGCTGATTACCTCCGTTACTATCCAATGCTCTGTCTAGATACGCCTAAAATCTGGGAGCGGATCGATCGCAAACAATATCAAAAATTCTCGTCTGAAGTAGATACAGTTGGCTATCCCAGCTACTATGTCCAAAACTTTCACCATCAGACAGATGGCTACCTAAGCGATGATTCGGCTAATCTCTACGACTTACAAGTCGAAATCTTGTTTGGCGGTTCTGCTGACCCAATGCGGCGACGGATTTTAGCACCGCTCAAAGCCGGAATCCAACAAGCTTTCGCTGATGTTCCCGCCAAACAACAGCGGGTGTTAGACATCGCATGTGGCACAGGCCGCACATTAAGAGCAATTCGAGCCACTTTACCCCAAGCCGCTCTCTATGGTACAGATCTATCCCCTGCTTATCTTCGCAAAGCTAACGAATTATTATCACAGCTTCCTGGTGAGCTACCCCAATTAATCCAAGCCAATGCCGAAGAGTTGCCATATCTAGACAATTATTTTCATGCAATTAGTTGTGTGTTCTTATTTCACGAACTACCTGGAGTGGCGCGCCAAAATATCATCGAGCAGGCGTTCCGCACCTTACAACCAGGTGGAACATTCGTGATTTGTGACTCAATTCAACTCTCTGATTCGCCAGAGTTAGCTCCTGCAATGGAAGGTTTTGATGAAATTTTTCATGAGCCTTATTATCAGCATTATACCAGTGACGATCTCGCGTTACGGCTAACAACTGCTGGCTTTGCAGATGTACGAACAGAAGTTCACTTTATGAGTAAATATCTAATTGCGACGAAATCTAAGTAGATAAATAATTAGTAAACTCTCGATCTCACGATCGAGAGTTTATCCTGTCAGAAGAGCAGTGCTCACCCTAGATATAAATTAACAACTGGGATGAATCGATATCAACCAATCCCCTCGATCACAGGGTGGAAGTAAAAAGCGAAACCCAATACTAGATAAGCAGCCAGTAATAGCGAACCCTCCAACCAATTGGAACGTCCGTCAGAACTAATCGAGTTCGCAATTAATACCGACACCGCAACAGCAACTAATTCAAATGGATTGAAGTTTAAATCCATCGGCTTGCCCATAATATAACCAGCTAATACTAAAACTGGGGCAACAAATAGAGCAATCTGCAAACTCGAACCGAGGGCGACAGATACCGATAAATCCATCTTATCCTTCATCGCTACTGTTACTGCTGTTGCATGTTCGGCAGCATTACCGATAATTGGGACTAAAATTACTCCAGTAAATAAAGCTGTCAAACCTAACTGTTCGGTGGCAACTTCTAATGTGGAAACGAGAAACTCTGATTCGACAGCAACTAGTAAGGTGCAGCCTAATAGTACGGTAATCCAGAGGGGCAAATTGACTTTGCCGTGGTCGTCATCGCCAGCGAGATTAGCTTCTGCCAACTCTTGCGGGTCCATTTCAGCTAAACTGACATCATAAAGGTAGGTGTGAGTTTTCATTGAGAAGATCAATGTCAACCCATATACGCCGATTAAAACGATCGAAACCGCGATCGATAGTTGTTGGATGGCATCAGAACTGATGCCAGTCGAAGTATAGTCTACCGCCGTGGGCAATAATAGCGCAATCACAGCTAGATTTAAGCTCGAAGCACTTACCCGCGCTACAATCGGTTGAAATGTCTGTTCTTTATATTTCAAACCACCCAGCAGCATCGAAAATCCCATTACCAGCAATAAGTTACCAATAATTGAACCAGTCAAACTCGCTTTGACGACATCAACTAATCCAGCATTCAGGGCAACCAGAGCAATAATTAGTTCCGTTGCATTGCCAAAAGTGGCGTTTAATAAGCCACCCAAGGCTGGCCCCATCACAACGGCGATTTCTTCAGTTGCTGTCCCCATCCATGCTGCTAGGGGGATAATTGCCAGCGCAGCGGTGATAAATATAACTGGCTCACTCCAATGGAGAAAGTGACCGGCGATCGAAACTGGAATAAACAGGAGTAGAACTGAGAGAATATTTTTGAGGTTCAGCATTGATGCTTATGTTGATACACCGTTTCTATAGAGTACCCGATTCAACTGTCCGGACGCTCTCAACTGATTGTTACCAGATAGTTGCTAGTTCTAAACTAAATCCTGGCAACACATCTTCCCCAGATAGTATTGTTGGTGCAGCGATTTTTTCTGCGGCTTGTTGGAGTCGATAAATTTCAATTTCTCGATCTTGAGGATTAATCAGCCAACCCAAGCGGACACCATTAGTTTGATAAGTCTGCATTTTTTGGCGTAATGGCGGTAGTCTGTCCGTAGAAGATCGCAACTCAATCACAAAATCTGGTGAGATCGGGATAAACTGATTTAGATCGATACCTACTAATCGATAACTTTCGATCCAGGAAACATCGGGAGAAAGTTTACTCCCATCTGGCAAAATATACCCAGTAGAAGAATCAAAAGCTCTACCCAACTTAAACTGACGATTCCAAATCCCAAGTTGAACGATTAGATCGAAATTACGTTCGCCTGTTTCTCCAAAAGCTGGGGGCATAATAATTAATTTTCGATCGGTATTCATTTCAATTCGCAGATCTGGATTATCTAAACAGAGTCGATCGAATTGCTCATCCGTTAACTCGATCGAGCTAAAATCGATCGCTAGAGATGTATCAGTTAAACTTACAGTTGCAACCATTAGCTATCGCTCAATTATGTTGAAGTTTGCTGTGAATCTTCGCTCTACGTCATCATCTCCCCAGTCAGACTAAACGCGCGTACCTCATTAATTTTAACCGGTACGACTGTTCCTTTTAATTCTTCAATATCCCCATTAAAAAATGTTAAGCGATTACCCCTGGTTCTTCCCAAAACTTGATCGGGATTTTTAGTATTGCGTTCTTCTACTAAGACAGATTCTACTCGATCGAAATACCGTCTAGATCGCTCCATAGCTGTTTGCGAAACTAGATGATTGATTCGTTGTAACCTGTCAATTTTGACTTCTTCACTTAATTGATTAGTCCACAATGCAGCGGGTGTATTCGGTCGCGGCGAATAAGCCGCCGTATTCACCATATCAAACCCAATCTCAGCGATTAATTGCAGCGTACTTTCAAACTGCGCCTCAGTTTCACCAGGAAATCCGACGATCGCATCGGCACTAATCGACGCATCGGGCATATACTTGCGGATATTATCAATCATCCGCCGGTATTTTTCTTGGGTGTAGCCGCGCGACATTGCTTTTAAGATCTCATTGTCTCCCGACTGAAAGGGAATGTGGAAATGTTCGCACACTTTAGGTAATTCACTACAGGCTTTAATCAATCGCTCAGTAAAATAGCGCGGATGGCTGGTAGTAAAGCGAATTCGCTCGATGTCTTCGACATCATGGATGTAGTAGAGTAGATCCGTAAGTGTATGTAGATGACGACCTTCGGGCGTAGTTCCAGGCAAATCTCGGCCGTAAGCATCAATGTTTTGACCGAGTAAGGTAATTTCCTTGTACCCTTGAACGCCTAATTTGACAATTTCAGTGCGAATCGCTTCAGGGGTTCGCGACTGTTCTACTCCCCGCACATTGGGAACGACACAATAAGTGCAACGTTCGTTACAACCATAAATGACGTTTACCCAGCCCACCACGCTACTATCACGGCGCGGTTTGGTGATATCTTCAATGATGTGAATGGGTTCGGTCGCGACGATCTGACTGCCCGCTAATACCTGTTGCAACAGATCGCCAAGGCGATTAGCATGTTGTGGCCCCATAATCAGATCTAATTCAGGAATTCGCCGTAATAGGGCTTCGCCTTCCTGTTGGGCGACGCATCCGGCCATAATCAAAATCAGATCGGGATTGTCTTTCTTCCGCCGCGTTTGTTTGCCTAAATAAGAGTAGACCTTCTGCTCGGCGAGATCGCGAATGGTGCAAGTATTGTAGAGAACTAGATCTGCGGTGAAGGGATCGTCCGACCATTCAAACCCCATTTCTTCTAGTATCCCACCCATCCGTTCGGAGTCAGCTTTGTTCATCTGACAACCAAAGGTGGTGATGTGATAGTTTCGGGTAGCGGGTGTCATGCTTTTAGGTAGGGTACGATGGCAAATAGCCACAGGTTGAGCTAGTAGGATTCTATTATATTGTATGTATCGAACTGATTATCTCCGGTAGGCTATGCCAACGAATGTCGTTTAACACCTCAACAACTGGATTAAAACATTTAGATAGTGCGACCAGACAAAACTTGGACTTTGGCACCACTCAGAGGTGGGATACCCGCTAAGTCAAGAATTTGAGGAATTAAATCCTCCCGCTTGACAGCCATCAAGTGAACGCCTTGACATAATTGACTAGCTAGCTGCACTTGTTCGGCGGCAATTTTAATTCCTTCTAATAGAGGTTCCTGCGCCTGGGCTAAGCGATCGATAATATCTTGAGGAATATCAACCCCAGGCACATTTTTATTAATAAACTGGGCATTTTTGGCGGACTTGAGTAGAAAAATACCCGCGAGCACGGGTTTTTGGTAAGTTGCAGCGATTTTGTCCATAAATTTTTCCAGGATGTCAAAATCAGAAATTAACTGACTCTGAAAAAATTGAGCACCTGCTGCGACTTTTCGTTCAAATCGACTCTGCAAACCCGACCAACTTTTGGACTGCGGATCTACCGCCGCCCCAGTAAATAGCTCGATCGCGCCATCTGGTAAAGGTTTTTCGTTACCATCCAAGCCGTTGTTCAGATTGGCAATCAGCTTGAGTAGTCGGACGGCTTCGAGATCGAATACTGCTTTAGCTTTGGGGTAGTCGCCAGCGACGATTGGATCGCCAGTGAGAGCTAAAATATTCCGAATGCCTAACGCATGAGCACCGAGTAAATCGCCCTGAAGACCGATTCGATTGCGATCGCGACAAGCAAACTGACAGACTGGCTCGATCCCATGCTGCATTAAAATTACCGACGCAGCCAAAGGGGACATCCGCATGACTGCCCGACTCCCATCGGTAATATTCACGGCATGAACTCGTCCTTTGAGAGTACTTGCCATCTCCACCATGTGAGCAACATTACCACCTTTGGGTGGAGCGACTTCTGCCGTAATTAGAAACTCACGATCGGCAACAGCTTGGCGAAAATTACTCATCTAGCACACCCAAAAAAGATATTCATATCATAACCGTCGATCTGCACCAATTAGATCGCCAACTGCGAACATTCCCCTCTGGACATAATTTAGTGGAGTGGGACTGAGAACCCCAAAGCTGCTTTGACATCAGCCAGAGTTTGATTGGCGATCGTTGCAGCGCGTTCGCGGCCATCCCGGAGGACGGATTCGAGATAGGTTTTATCGGTCATGACCTCATGATATTTGGCTTGAATCGGTCGGAGATGCTCGATTGTTGCTTCCGACAGTAATGGTTTAAATTGACCCCAACCGAGATCTTGGCACTCAACCGCTACAGCATCTTTGGTTTTACCAGACATCAACATATATAGTGTCAGTAAGTTCCGACATTCTGGTCGATCGATTGCCGTAAAGTTTAAGCCGCGTTCGAGATCGGTTTTACATTTTTTGATTTTTTTCTGAATTAGATCGGGCGGATCTAATAAGTTAATCCGACTCAGATCCGATGGATCTGATTTAGACATTTTTCTAGTGCCATCAGTGAGACTCATCACTCTAGCCCCATCAGCTTGAATTAGCGGTTCTGGTAATTTGAGAACGGGTTTTTTCTTGCCAAATTGATGATTTAATCTCACGGCAATATCGCGAGTTAGCTCTAAATGTTGTTTTTGATCTTCGCCGACGGGAACTCTGTCAGCTTGATACAGTAAAATATCCGCAGCCATTAAGACTGGATAATCTAACAAGCCAACGTTGACATTTTCACCTTGCTTAATCGCTTTTTCTTTGAACTGAATCATGTCTTGGAGCCAGTTCAATGGGGTGATACAATTTAGCAGCCAAGCTAATTCACTATGTGCTGGAATATGGGACTGAATAAAAATACTGGCATGTTCGGTATTAATCCCACAGGCTAAATATAATGCCGCGATCGTGTAACTATTTTCGGCTAAAGTTTGAGGATCGTGAGGGGCAGTAATAGCATGAAGATCGACTACACAGAAATAATTTTCATAGTTATGTTGATATTCGACCCAATTCCGAATCGATCCTAAATAATTACCGAGATGTAAATTACCAGTCGGTTGGATACCAGATAAAACACGTTTTTTACTCATTAAATAAATGGCTCTACCGAACCGATCTTAGCGAATTTTTAGTTAAAATGGCTTTTTATTATAACAAAAAACTGGACAACTCATAATTGATAATTAAATCGATCCTGCCGAGCTGGAGAGCGAGTCTCGCTCAAATAGGCTGCCATAAAAATTTGCCCCCTCAAACAAGGGAGCACCATCATGACAATATTCGATTAGACCACTTCAGCCTTCGCTGTTTGTTCGGGCACCAATCGCTCGATCCCTTGCTTAAAGATGGTTTGGATGTAGGCAACTCGTTCGTTGGCTTGGAAGACCTGTTGGAGGGTGCTGCCGAGCAAATCTAGATTCCAAGCTCTGGTGGGTTCGGGCGCGACCAGATCTTGGGCTGCAAAGTATTCGACTAGGGTGAGACCAGCAATCCGCGTGAGATAAGCCGCACTTAATCCTTGGACTAGCCCCCCAGCGACGAAGGTAACAGCATTCGTCTTGAGCAATCCGGCGACTGTCTGGGTACAGAGTTCGACTAGTCCTAGTTTTAACATGACATCGCCCATGGCTCCGGCAGCGGCTTGAGCGCGATCGAGGGAGAATTTTTGATGGTAGATTGCTCCTAAATCGACGACCATTTGAGCATTAATTGCAGCGGTAGCGAGTAAATCTAGGGCGGGTAAAGGGTTGGCAAAGGCAGCAGCAGCGACAATCCACTGATTTTGCTCGATTGTGGGTAGGGCTAGATCGCGTCTGACTGTGTTTAAAGCAGCCTTAGCAGATGTTTGGACTGCACTGATTTGACGATAAGTAGTTGCCCAAACTAATTCTTCGCTTTGATTAGCGAGAACGTTCGTTAGTTGTTGAGTGAAATTACTTACATCTACAGGTGGTATTTCGAGGGTTTCTAGTGCCGTACCATCGGCTTGGATCTGGCGAACTTTAATCGGCGCAGGGGCAGTACTGGTAATGACCACCTCTTGGGGCTTGAGGGTGCCATTAACTGTGAATTGCAGTTTTTGGAGAATCAGATTACGTTCGTCGGGTAAGTAGCGATCAGCTTGATTGAAGAGTAAGATTACCCGCTGATGCAACCGCTTGAGTGCCGCAAGGTAGTTGTATTCTGTGGCAGTCAAGTCACCATTGGTGAGAAATATGACTAAATCAGCATTGAAGGCAATTTTTTCGGCTGTGGATTGGGCTGTGTCACTGGCGGCACCAATAGTAAATAAGGCTGGCGTTTCGATATATTTAAGTGGCATGGCGGCTGGAATTGGCTCAGTCGTGAGTAACTTCATCAGACTGCTTTTCCCGACTCGTTGACCACCAGTAATTGCAATATGTCGATCGGGACGAGTGAGATTTGACTGTGCTTGAGTTAACTGTTGCTGAAGGCTGCCGATTGCGGCGGCGGTGGGACTTTCGATCGTCAATTGCTGGAGGATCAATTCTACTTGACTGAGGGCACGATCGAGTGTGGCTCGATCGACATTGACCACATTTGTGCTGACTAAGGCTGGTTTACCTTGGCGATTGTACCACCAGTAACTGCCTCCAGCGGCGATCGCTCCCAGGGTTAGCCAATCTCCTAGACCAGAGAAGCTGTGATACACACTATCCAAACCCCACAAGCCCAAGGTTAGACCAATACCGCCTACCACCAGCGGTCGCTGCAATTGCCCAGTCATAGATGCCTCCTTTCAATTCTGTTTAAAGAGTCACGATTCCGATCTCTAGCGTAGCTGATTTTGGCTCTCTCGATACTCTTTCAGAGTGGCTTTGCCAACGGGTTGAAAACCGATACCGATACCGATCTAGTCAGCTCGGGGATCGCGATCGAACTCACTCAACGATTTTAGCCCTGAAGAATGACATCATCGCTTCCCAATTATTTAAATCGTGAATACCAAGCTGCTCGATATTTTAAAGTACATCCATCGTTGGTTTTCTCCTTACAGAGAGGCTACGCCAACGACTCCGCTCAACCAAATGAGTTGAGAAAATCGAACATGTGATTTAGATATTTGACAGCTTAGATTAAGAGAGAAGATCGGAAAACGGAATCGAGCTTTTTGGATTAGTTAGTGCCGTGGCTTCCTGACTGGCGCGACTGACAATCGTTTCACCCAAACGGCTCAAACCTTCTGGTAGCGATGATGTTGTGGGCTGATCCGCGACAAAATACTCTTTAGCGTAGGCAAAATAACTCCTAAATTCATTTTTTTCAATCACACCATTTACAATTAGCCCCAAGACATTGCAGCGGGAAATAGCGATCGTTTCTTGAGCAGCGCGGGCTTTGTCAAGATCGATTACACCAGGTCGAGATACTAGCAAAATTCCATCGCTCATCCGGCCTAATGTCAAAGCATCCGCCGCGACTAACACCGGGGGAGCCTCGATAATCACGAAATCATACTTATGGTTCGCCGCTTCAACCAGCGATGTCATCCGTTTGGACTCAATACAAGCCAGTGGATTGGGTGGTTTTGTACCCGCAGTGAGCACATCTAGATTATCCATCACCTTCCAGGCGGCAACTTTGAATTCGGCCTTGCCCGTCACCACCTCACTCAGACCTTTAGACCGACTAAGCTTCCAAAAATGCTGTTGCATTGGCACTCGCATATCGGCATCGATCAATAACACGCGATGGCCCAATCCCGCGATCGATGCGGCTAAATTAGCTGCTACTTTAGACTTACCTTCATTAGGTACCGCACTGGTGACGACGATTGTTTTCAACGCCCGATCTGCACTCAAGAATTTCAGATTGGCTTGAATCATTCGCGACATTTCGCTGGTGAGCGATTGCGGCGTATCTCTGACGGCGATCTCTAGAGTTGTGGTGGCGGGGGATTGCTTACTTGCTCGTGTTTTTTTAGCCCCCGAAGCGGGGATGACACCTAATAAAGTATAGCCAAAGGCATCTCGAACACTCTTGAGCGTTTTGAGCGATCGATCGCTCATTTCTAGTAATAGGACACTAGTAGTTGCCAAAAATGCCCCCGCAAGTGTGCCTAAGCCAATAATAATCGGTGCTGGACTTTGTTTGGGTTTAGTCGGCGGGGTGGCACTGACAATAATTCGGGCATTTGCTGTATTTTTATTTTCGGCGATCTGTAACTCTTGAACCTTTTTGAGCAGAGCTTGGGAAGTAGATTGAGCGACTTCAATTTGGCGTTCGAGCTGACGCTGAGTTTGCGTCAACTGCGGCATCACCTTCATTCGCTGTTCGTAGGCAGTCCGAGAGTTACTCAAAGAGGCAAGTTTTTGCTCCAAGCCAATCCGCTGCACTTCTGATTGCAGAAATTCTTTAATTAAGTTTTGGCGGAGGTCGCCAATTCGCAGTAGTCCTTCAGGGAGTTGTTCTCCATCGCCAATCGTCTGGCGAACTTGCTGTTGCAGGAGCGTATTGAGATTGACTCTTTTGGCTTCGAGACTAGTAACAATGGGATTATCTTCCTGAAACCGGCTGCGATCTGTTGCTAACTGTCGCTCGATTTCTTGGAGTTGGGTGACGGTTGTCTGAACTGTCGCGGACTGACTGATTGCACTGACGGCGATCGCTTCTTGGGGATTGAGGTTGACTTTTTTACGTAGTTCGTTGCCCTGGGCGGTTGTTTCCTCTAATTGCGCTCGAACAGCACTAATATTGTTATCAAGGCTGCCGATGACTCCCACGCCTGATTTGGCTTCCTCGCCTAAATCCACCACCTTATTTTGTTGTTTAAATTTACGCAAATTTGCTTCGGCATTGTTCACCGCAGCTTGAGTTTTGGGCAATTGCTTCGCCATAAACTGGCGGGCGTTTTCGGCTTCAGCCCGATTGGTGAGAATATCATTTTTTAAATACACACTCATTAGCGTATTCACGACTGCTGCCGCTTCTTTAGCATTGCGGCTTTTATAGCTAACTTGCAGCACGTCCGTACCGCCAACTATTTTGAAAGTTAGAGCATCTTGTAGCTCTTTAACTTGCATTGGTTTGCCCTTAGTATTTTTGAGCTGAAGTTGGGAGATCGTCTGCTGTAACAACGGCGGAGCCGAAATTACTTCGATTTGAGTATTAATTGGGTTTTGAGTCGATACTAATGATTTTAAATCTCCGCCAGCTCCAGCTTCAGAGCTACTGGGCAACAGATTATTACCGATCGCACTAAAGGTCGGAATTTTAAATAGGAGTTTACCTTCAGCTTCATAGGATGGCTTGAGCAAGGTCGCCGCGAGGATACTTAGCCCCACTGTAGCCAAAAAGATACTAGTAGCTGGCAACCACTGCCGTTTTAGAGTTAGTAAATATTGACTGAGATCTAAATCGATCGATTCCCTAGATTCCATGAATTTTTTCGACGCAGATGCAGATACACTTACTATTATAACAAATGCTGACTGGATGATGAAATCCGCCAAAATACTGACTAGAAGATGATTTTGAGCTAGTTTATTCGATCGCTTTTTTTAGCATTGCCATCAACTTCTGTGACCCGCCAGCTAAGTTTCATATTAAACCAAAAATTCCACAGTGTTATCAAAATAATGGCGATCAACTTTGCTAAAATATCAATCGAAACAAACTTTTCTAATCCATCATTGAGCTTGAAAAAATTATAAACTAGATTAACAATTAATGTTTGGAGAACTAACCCAGATAAACAAACTAAATTAAATTTCAAAAACCGTTTAATCCGCTGTCGGTTGCCTATTTGCCGGCGGGAAATAGCTGCAAAAGTCCATAAATCATTCCAGATGAAATTATTGAAAATAGCAACCTCCGCAGAAAAAATCGCACTCCGAGTTAGTCCCCAGCCAAAGATTTTGCGGAGAATGTAAAATACACCTAGATCGACAACAACCCCAGTTAAGCCTACCAGACAAAATCGGATAAATACAGCCGATCGAGATAGGCGCAATTTTAACAGATGTTGGATATATTCAATATACTGTTTCCACGTTACTTTACTTGAGCCAGCTTGACGTTCGCGAAACACATACCCCGCTTCTGCAATCCAGTCAATTTTGCCCCTAGCCACCACTTCAATCAGAATTTTGTACCCTACAGGACTGAGCGTTTTGCCGACGATACGGCGACGGCGCACCATAAAATAACCACTCATCGGATCGGAAAGACGACCGATTACTTCTGGTAGGATAATTAATCCGAGCATCTGTGCGCCACGGGACAAAAATCGGCGAATCCAACTCCATTCACTCACCCCACCGCCTTCAACATTTCGACTAGCAACGGCTAAATCAGCTCCCCGCTCCATCTCATGAAGTAATTGCAATAACACTTCCGGGGGATGTTGTAAGTCGGCATCAATTACACCTAAAATTTCCCCCCGCGCAACTTGCCAACCACGAATAACGGCTGTTGATAGTCCTCGCTCGGTGATCCGGCGCATGATTCGCAGTTGGGGGTATGCTGGTAGCAATTCTGCGGCAGTTTTCCAAGTCAAGTCTGGACTATCATCATCGACAACAATTAACTCATATTCACCAGGAATAACGCTATCTAGTAACTGACTGAGAATTGCAATAATTGGCTGAATATTACTCCCTTCATTGTAGGTAGGCAAAATCAGTGATAACTTCAAAGAAGGGCGATCTTGATTCTCTAAAGAATCGGCATATTCAGGTATTTGTAAAATGCCAGTCGGGACGTTAACAAGTGCATCAAAGTATGTCATGAATTTAATTGTTCATAGATTATAGCTACATAAGAAGCGATCTCGATCTCAGTATTTGTGTGATATTTTTGTATTTGTCTTAAGTAGCTGGACATAATTAAAGTGAAAATGACGAGATCGCCCTCACCCGGAAGCTTCGCATCCTGCCCTCGCCTCTGGCTCTGGCTCCCCTCTCCCAAGCTTGGGAGAGGGGCTGGGGGTGAGGGCAAAAGGCTGGCATTTTACATTTAATTTCGCCTAGCTACTTAGCTTATTCCTTGCAGCAGTAGCAAAAAATGTGGTCATAGATCGCTTGTGGATTAATCACAATCGCAGTTATCTCATGTGCCATTAGTTCTCAGTCGCCAATGTAGTGGAATAAAGTTCCCGAATTGGATGGAGAATATCAAAATGTGACAATGACAATCGATCAAGCCGAATGAGCATTGGTGATTACAGATGCTGACATTGTTAATTTGCAAGCTCTGGCCCATTTTGTTGATAGAAAAGTGAAATTTCAAATTGTTAATCGACAGCAAGCAATTAAAATGGTTCTACTGATCCTGCTATGCAAACTTGTATACCTGAACAGTAAAATAATTACTGGGAATTAGTTTGCACCGAATAAATCTAACAAGAACCCATCTGTGGTACCAAATCCTCAGCCAGAAGGCATTTTAGGCTAAATCTAGCATACGAGATCCGTGGAGCCAATAAAATTAACTCCGGCTTTAGTGAAGTATTTCTGTATTAGCCCATCGGCAGAATTAAAATCAAAGTTAAAAAACTCCATTCGATTACTCATTCACTACCTCCGGTTTTGGGATGTCCTTGTCCCTATCTAATTCATCTTGTTCTTCAGCTACGTCACTAATTTTACTTTTATGAAGACTCATGTGTTCAGTTTAATAGCATCTTTTTTGCTTTCCTTTCTACTAAACAGTATGGTTACTAGCAGCAGTATAGTAACATCTTCATTTGGTCAACTGAAGATGTTATTCACGCATAACAAACCAACACCTTACAGCGGTCGAAGCACAACCACAACCTACTACGTCAGTGCTAATGGTAGTGATAGTAACAGTGGACTTTCGACCACCTCTTCCTTTAAGACTATTCAAAAAGCGGCAGATTTAACCAATCCGGGAGATACCGTCCTCATTAGGAACGGATCGTATACAGAAGTTGTAATAAACCGTTCTGGGACTGCGAGTGCATGGATTACTTATAAGGCATATCCTGGACATTACCCGAAACTTCAGCTTCAGCAAAACAGATGGAATGGAGTTTTAATTCAGCATGGAGCATCTTATATTGAGCTAAATGGCCTTGAGATCATCGGCAACAATGCAAAGATTACCCCTGATTACGCTATTAGTCAGACGAAGAATACCTTAAACCCTCTCACAAGTGGAAACGGCATTAGCATTGAGGGACGTGCGGATAGATCAAGTGGTCATCCACATCACATCCGTATTCTCAACAATAAGATTCATGACTGTGGAGGAGGAGGCATTTCCGCCATTGAAACAGACTATGTAACCGTTGAAGGTAATAAAGTATTCAATAACGCTTGGTATTCGCCCTATGGACAGAGTGGCATTTCTCTATTGCATAATTGGCGCTTTGATAATAATACGGCATACAAGATGTTTATCAGAAAAAATAAAACCTATAATAATCGCCAATACATTCCCTGGATTGCGACTGGAACGGTAGCAGACGGCAATGGCATAATTATTGATGATACCAGAAATACTTATAATAGCAACTCAAAATTAGGTGCATATACTGGGCGAACTTTAGTTGAAAACAATATCACCTACAAAAATGGTGGGTCGGGTATTCATACTTATAGCAGCGATCATGTTGACATTATTCGCAATACAGCCTACTTAAATAACCAGAGTCCAGAAATTAAAGATGGACAAATATTTGCTAATAATTCATCTGATATAAAGATTATAAATAACATTCTCTATGCACCATCTGACAAATACATTAACACGAATAACCAAAATAAAAATGTCATTTATGACCACAATATATATGCCAATAGCACCTTGATTAAAGTTAAAGGTCCTAATGATATTCTGGCCAATCCGAAATTTGTTAATCCCTCCGTTGGTGACTTTAGGCTCCAGGCAAATAGTCCAGCTATTGGTAAGGGTTTTAATTGGGAGCGCAATCAATATCGATTGAAAAGCAATTAGCACAAGCTTTCGCTAAAGAAACAGGCAAAAAATTAAATCAAAGCAAATTGACAAGATTGGAATAAATTACTATATTCCTCTAACAGGTTATTGAATTATCTTCATAATACTAGGTATTTTATTCATCATTATAGTGCCTCCTTAATGGTCTAAGCATTACTCATTAGGACTACACATAACTCAACATTTTTTTGATCGATTGAAGATTAGTCTCTGATTAACTTTTTGTTTAAACACCCGATAAAAAAATAGAGGATTGCCTACAATATAACGCTCCCAAAGACAAGTAGGTTGAGAAACTAAGCGCGTTAGCCACTCGAAACCGTTATTAGTTAACCAACGTGGTCCGCGAGGTACAGAGTCGGTATAAAAATCCAAACAAGCACCTAGAGGTAAAAATACGTGAGTTTCAATCCTATCTATGTTGTCTAAAATCCAATGTTCTTGTAATGGCATTCCAAACCCAATGTATAAAACGTCAGGTTTAAATTTATTAATTTTTTCAATGACAACATCATTTTCGTTTCCGTTTTTATCAAAATAACCATGATGTCCTTCTAGAGATAAATTAGGTGCTATCTCTTGTAATTTTTTAATTGCCTTATCTGTAATTTCTGGTTTACCAGCAAGTAAAAATAAAGAAACATTATTTTGTTCGCAAACTAAAGCTAAATTTTCTATATAATCGGGACAAGTCATACGGTGAACAGATTTAACGGGATATCCTAAAATTTTAGCTCCTAATAGAACACCAAATCCATCACAGAATACTAAATTTGCCTTGGCATTGAAAAAATTACGATACCAAGGAAGCTCGCAAGCAAAGTTGATGGCTCTAGTATTAACATGTCCAATAATTGTCTTTTCTGGTTGTTTAGCAGCATCAACTATATAGCACAATAGTTGATGAACAGTTACTTTGTGAAACCTAACTCCTAATACTTCTATGGTATCAATTAAATTTTGTGTTTCCATTGAGTAACTCCTAATCTTTGGTTAATACATTACGCGAGAAATTAATTACAGCCATCTCTGAATAAAATTTACTAACTTCCTTAGTTGTCTTTTTGAGCTATTGTGAGAAGTATCAATTACATTAGATTCAGGAATATCAGAAATTAACTCTGCAACAACTGCAAAACTAGAAGTACAATTGCAAACTAAATAATCACAACTCGCTAGTAAATACATGTCAACCAATGCTTGTATGGCATTTTCTAGTTTATCAGGGCAATCAGGATGCAAATGTAATTGTTCTACATTACTTTTACTATCAGGGAACCACTTTTCTGTAAAGATCATTTTATTTCCATAGTTTTTATCAAAAAAAGATTGGACATTTCGGTTGTCTGTTGCTAAAAAAATTGAGGCATCTGGCTCGTTAATTAGAATTTTATCAATTATTTTTGGATACTGTTCAAAAGGATTTTTTCTGTCTGTATATCTAATGTGTATGCCTATGTTCTTTGTTGAAAATTTTCGGTTTTTGAAGCTATCAATTCTAGACTGAATATATGGTTGCAATAGCAAATGCTTTTTATACATTTTTTTTAAAATTGCTTTGTCGCTTATTTTTTTTAGATTATTAAATTTACCTCTAAAGTGTCTTCTAAACTTATGAATTTCTGCAAAATACGACCATTTTAGTAATATATCTTCAGTATAATTAATACATGCGACATCAGCAGTATATCTTCTCCAAAATATCGGACTTCTGACAAGATATTCTCTTTTTGTTACACCATAAATTGTTAAAACCTCTTCAACTGTTTTATCTAAATTCCCTTGCCAAGCTTGAGGCCGAACTGAATTAGTTTCCGGTATTTCTGTTGCTTGCTCTACATCGTTAAGTATAAAAAGTTCAGAGAATATATTTAAATGATTAGAAGAATAAACTGCATCACTCCAGTCAACAATCAACTTTCTACTTGTTAATTTCGCATATAAAATACCGCCCAATAAATTCAGAATGCGATTACTCATACCTGTACGCTCTTTAATTAATAAATATTTGAATTGACTCATTGTTTTCTCTCGTTAATTAAAATAGAATTTGTAATTAATTATTGTGTTTTAAGATAAGTAATTTAGCTTTGTATGATATTTGAGAAAGTTCAAACATCGTAAATGATATATGTAGATGTATTTAATTTTTATTAATACAGGCTGATTCAAATAAAGAATAATAAATCTCCACCAATGAGTTGAAATAACTTTTCATATCGAAAGCCGCTATAGTTTTTCTAGCATTATTACCTAAGTAAAGCCTTAAATTTTCATCCTCAATCAACATCTGCATTGATAATGTAAGTTGTTGGATATTGCCAGGAGTCACGAATAAACCATTCTGGTTTGCCGACACTACTTCTGGGATGCCTCCTACTGATGTAGTGATGATGGGGAGACCCCAGCTCATAGCTTCGAGAATGGCCATGGGCAAAGCTTCATTGTATGAAGGCAAAACAAATACATCAGCATTAACTAAGAGTTCATCCCGTTTTTCGGGGTTAACCCAATCCATTACTTTAATAAATTCTTTCAAATTTAATCTTTCTACTAATTGGCACAGTTCGTCTACATCTCCATCACCTGCTAATAACAAATTTGCCTTTACTTTTTTCTCTGGATCGATCAAATCAAAGGCTTTCACTAGATCGAATGCTCCCTTTCTCTTACCAATACGCCCTAAGAAAAGAAAATTAACATTTGGAGATTTACTACGATCTGGGATTTGCAAGGGAACTTTTACAGCATTGGGCAGCACTATAATTCGTTTTTCTGGTATCCCAAGATTGTTCATGTAAAAAGTTTTCCAACTTTCTGACAATACTATAAAATACGAGCACTGCTGAAAAATCAAACTTAAAATGTTTGTGATATATCTCGGTAATTTGGCATAAAACAGATGAAACATAGGTCCATGAGTATGCATGATAACAGGCTTTCGGAAAATAACTCCAACAAGCGTTACGATTGCCTGCCTAAAGGTGCTAGCTCCTTCTGACATGTGAACATGGAGTAAATCTACCTCACTGTATAACAGTAGCCAACTAAGTTTAGCCAAAGCACTTAAGAATGCTAGAAACTTGTCCACAGGAGAACCATCTATAAGCGTTGCAACATGTTGATAATGAATATTTGATGATGCTTCTTGAAGCATGAGTTTTTCAATAGAAACTATGCCGCCTTGCTTGGACAAACTTTCACCCAGCATTATAATTTTAAGTTGTATTTTATTGTTAGACAATTTAATCATTGTTAGTTACTAGTGCTCTAGACTTATTATTGCAACTCTAAAGTATGATTATATTTGTGCAATGGTTTATTAGACAGTTCTTAAAAATAGCTTTTTACTTTAATTTTAATAATTTGAATAATATTTTATTGACGGTGTTTAAAAAATGATTTTTTCTGATCTTTGAATAAGTATATTTGTGTTGATATCTAGCTGACTAGATAATACTGTTGATACATAGAGAACCCATTCTATACTATTTTGATTCATTAATGTAGTTTCAGTAACATTTGAAGGTACGATAAATGTTAGGTAGATTAAAAGCCACATGCTAGTTGAATTATTATTCAAATGTGTTAAATAAATTGAACGCCATAAGTTCATAAAAAAACCCATGGCAAAAATAAATAGACCTAACATCCCGATTGATAACATGATATCTAAAAACCCATTATGAGCATGATTAACATCCCATCCAACTACTCTTAAAACATTAGCAGATTCACCATTTAAACCTTGCCAAAATGCTCCATAACCATATCCTAGCCACGGTTTTTTCAGGATCATATCCCATACAGCAGGCCACAAATTTGTACGACCTGTAAGCGTCGTATCTTTACCTACTGTAGTTAACAGCACATCACCTTTAACAGCCCATATCGAAAAACTAACACTCAGGGTTGCAATAAGCAAGAAAATAGGTATCATTATTTCATACTTCCAGCGTAAAAATCGGTAAACTTGAAAGGCAATAGTAATAAATATAAAATTACCCAGAGAAGTTGTCGATTTTGAAAGTAGAATGAGTACAAAAGAAATAGTATATCCTATCCATGAAACCCAATGTTTTTTTTGAGATTCCAGGGCTAGAAATAAAAATATCATGCCACCAAGTAAAAACCTCTGCCCGAGAATATTTTTGTTGATATATATTCCTCGCCAAGCACCCCCAACAATATCAGATTGAATCCCATAATTTGGCAATAGTAAACTAAAGGCAATACACATAAATGCTGATATGATAAACATTATTGCACATAATTTAATTTGCTCATTTAAGGTATAACGTGAAGCAAGATAGGTTCCAAAGGTAGTTGTTCCTATCAAACCAAACACCCGACGAGTACTAATTTTCATGTCACAAGACCAGAAAATAGAAAGCGCACAAACTCCTATTAATACCCAGGTAAGTTTGCCTTTAGTTAAGGCATAAATTCCCTTCCTCCACCTTAAACAAATTAAGGAAATACTTACTATATATGTAAGCGTATAAAGAAGTGATTTATAGATAGATCCATCAGCATCTTCAGTCGCAAAGCCATTAGTCAGCAATGGGTCTAATGGAGTTCCTGCATAGATCATGAAGAAGATAACAGTCATTAATTTTTCTGTAAAAATAAGAATTTTTTTCATGATCATTTATTGTTGATTACTATAGATTTATAATAGGTTTTTGTAATTTGTAAGTAAAACTCGTAATTTTTGTCGAAAATCTTGAGGAATTAGCGACATCGCTAAGTACAAGCAGATATCTAAAGGTCTAGGATTCCCAAGTCTAATTGCTTCCCACAATAGAGGAATAGAAGATCTAAAATCTCCCTGTAATGCCGCTTGCAAGCTCACGTATGTCGTAATACACCCTGAGTATGCTCGTGGAGTAACTAAATGACGAACAGAGCGAATCCAATCTAGAGAATATTGCCAGTTATTAGTGTTGCTTAAACTTTGGCGTTTTTTAGTATACATAGCATTGACAATTGCCATTGGTTCAGGGACGAATTCAATACCGACACCTGGCAGTACGCGAACTCTAACCAACCAGTCCCAATCTTCATGTCTGCTTAAATCTTTATTAAATGGAACTAGTTCTAAAAGTTCTTTTTTAATTAATAGTGTTGGTGTAGCAATAAAAGCTTCACCCCAAAATATGGAATTTCGCACAAATAGATATTCATCGATCGATTCAGCCGGAAAGGGCAATCTTCGGGGCCAAATTACTTCACCATCAGACGTTTGGGCAAAAAATCGACTGGAAATAATTGGTAAAGTATAGGACGAGCGATGTGCCAGTTCGAGTTGTAGTTCGAGCTTTTGGGGCAACCACTCATCATCATCATCGAGAAAGGCAATCCAGGTGCCTGTAGCTGCGGCGACACCGACATTTCTCGCATTTGCCACGCCAAGATTTACGGGCAATGAAATTACTCTCAGCCGAGGATCGGTGATGCGATCGAGTTCGTTTTTAGTAGCTTCATCGGGACCATCGATGACAACAATTACTTCGATCAATTGGAGCGTTTGATTGAGCGCACTTTTGACAGCGTTACTTACTAAATCTGGTCTATTGTGGGTCGGAATAACGGTACTGATTATTTCTAAATCTTGTTGAGTCATGAGTCTTAATATCTACTTAATAAGGTAGTTATGTTAAAAAAAGATCGAGGTTTTTTAATGATTATTTATGTCGAAAGCTAGGTAATTTTAATGAATAAAAAATTAAAGAATGAACGCCAATATACTTAAGTGTAAAAATATAGATCGCGATATTATCCAAAATTATCGCAGTAGCAGTCGCCATCGCCGCACCCATAATGCCAAACTTGGGAATGAGAACATAGTTTAAGCAAATATTCAGTACTGCCGTACAGCAACGGACGCGGGCACTGAGATTTTGGTGTCCGGTGAGATCGAGCAGATAGCCCCCTGACCCAGTTGTGGCACTGACCAATTGCCCTAAAACCAAGATCGTCAAAGACCACTGTGCTGCAACAAAGTTGGGACCAAATGCCCCTAAAATATAGCTGCCACAGGTAATCAGGAACAGAGTAACCAGCATTGTCGGCCAAAAAACTAGGTGGGCCATGGTCGTGACCATTTTTTGCAGTTGGGGGCGATCTCCAGCAGCATAAAGTCCAGCTATTGTGGGAGCAGCGATCGCTTCAACTGCGCTATAGACGAAAGTTGTCAAACCAGCGGTTTTGCCCGCAGCATTGTAGAGAGCGACATCAGATGGGCCAAGCATCGCACCAATCATCAAAAGATCGGTTTGATACAGGATGAGCATGAAGCCAGTAATCAGCAGTAATGGTAACGATACCTGCAACCAGACGCGCAGATCGTAAATCGGTGGTGCTGGTTCGCCCTGAGTCAGTAAGTCTCGGTGAATCAGCAATTGCTGACCGAACACTAAAATTAGATAAGTGAGGATGGTAATGATAAATACAGGTTTGCTAGCGATCTGCTGACTGCCTGTCCCATATAAGATGGCACCAATTCCGCCCATAAATAGCAGTGGACGGAGCACTTTACTTGGCCCATAAGCTGCGACCATCTGGTGACCGCCTCTAAATAGACAGCCTTGGAGACTTTCTAAAGCTAGTAGCGGCATCGTCCAGATCCCAAACAGGATGGGGGTCAAATTTGCGATCGATCGAGCGGCATCGATCGCCATCATGACCATGGTTGCCACTACAGACAGCCCGATCCCGATTGCCAACGTGAAGCGCGAACAGCCTCGAATCACCCCCTGAAACCTTCCCCAATCTTGATGGGTACTATACTCCGGAATAAAACGTAACACTGCCACAGGCATCCCTAAATTACATAATATACTGCAAACCGCAGCCCAGGCAAAGATATATGTGTAGAGACCGTATTCTCGATCGCCCATGACTCGTGCTAACCACACTTGTAACAAATAGCCCAGTCCTGTCCCGAAGATCTGAATTACAAAGACAATTCCAGCTTTTCTGATAAATGTAGTCAGCATATTAGTCTGTTGCAATTTTTTCAGGATTTGAGTTGCGTTTCCCAATCTTATCATCTAGTCAAATTTATCTATTAAAGTATGAAAATCGAAAATTTGTATTTTTTGTTCATGAGGTTGCCAAAATATATTTAAATTGGCAAATTTTTTTGAATTAGTACAGTACGGACTATTGACCAAATCTACTTCCGCCAACTATTTAAATATTTATGTTGACGGATATTTTTTAGTGAGCCTTTAAGCTGAGGAAAGTGAGTAAGGATAGACCGTCTTTGCGCTTCAATAAATCGATTAATTTTGGCACTAAGTGGACGAGAACCAATGTCTGAAATCAATCGAACATGAGTTGCGTAATCCCATTTATAAGATTCACCTCCAATCAGAAAATCAAATTCTTGATGATTGCGATTGAAACTTTCTTCTAATAAAGATAGTAACAGTAATTTCCCCGGAGCATATTGTGAGTAGGTGGGATCGTAAGCCGGAACCCAGTAATATAGTCGCCCTGAATTAAGCATTCCGATATGCACAGCTAGCAGTCGATCTCCAACACCGAAACTCGATACCAATAGCAGCTTATTATTGGCAAGTTCTTGTAATAATCGGATATGTTGGGTATGGGCAAATAGATCGACTATGCCAGATTTAATGTACTGTTTTGATTTCCATTGCATACAAATTTCCATTGTCTCTGGACGAGGATCGTCAAATAAAAAAGTGGGAGAACCGATTTCTTTTTCAAGACGTCTCCGTCGTCGCCGAGCATAACGATTTACATTCCTATCGCAAATATATTCATCCCAGGATTTAAAATTATGCCAAATAATCGTCGGCGAAGGTTCATAAATTTGCGATAACTGTCGATCGAACCATTGATTTGTACTGACTAATCCATGAGCAGCATGAGGAATCCACTTGATTTTTTTGACTTCAGCGTGAGTTAGGGTTTGCGGCTGATTTACCGGCTCATAAAAATCAATAAACTTTGAGGCAAATGAATCGGTGACGATAGCTTTAGTCGAATTTATTGCAGGCAATTTCCATAATTGCCCTTGAAGTTCAAACAAGGTATTTTCAACCTCTCGATCGGGAAAATAGGCACTTTTAACAGCTTCACAAAAAAGATCGTTCGAGTAAACATTCACAATATTTTATTATCCTTAAATCAAATGTGGCTCTCCTGACATTTTGGGGTGAATAGTATCAGAAAGTACAAGAATACTTTTCTATCGATCCCTTTACCCCTTTCCCTATCTATAAGATTAAATTATCACCATAAGTACGAGAGAGCTTCAAATATTTATCAGTTCCTAAGAGCTAATAACTCGGAAACAGTTTTAAATTGATAGCCACTTTTTTTTAAGTTTTTGATAATCATTCCTGTCGCAATGATGGTTCTAGATCGATCTCCACCCAGATCATCTAAAGCATCATGTAATAAAATAATTGAACCTGGCTTAACCCGATCTAATACATTATTCACAATAACTTGGGATTCTAGTAATTTATAATCTTCTGAATCTACGTTCCACAAAATAGTAGACTTGCCCAAGCGGAGCAGAACATAGGGAAGAGCAATAAATTTAATCCCAAACGGAGGACGGAAATGGATATTTCCTTCTATACCTAGTTCGTACAAAAGTAGATCGGTTTTCTGGATTTCCGATCGAATAAATTCAAGACTTTTCCCGACCATTTTGGTATGAGAGTAAGAATGATTACCCAACTCATGACCTCGATCTAGCATCAGTTTAACGGTTTCTGGGTACTGTTCAACTTGCTTGCCAATCACAAAGAAAGTTGCTTTAACTTGATGCTGTTCTAAAACATCTAGTAACCAAGTTGTATAGGGTGGATTGGGGCCATCATCGTATGTCAAGGCAACAACTTTAGCCTTGGTTTTCACCTGCCGGATAGATTTACCCAAAAGTTGAATTCTGGTTGAAAATGTTATTCTTTTTAATGCATTATTTGAAAGACGGAAAACACCAAGAAAAACCAATGAACAAACTAAGTCATCAAAAATCAACATAGCGGTTAGAACTCCATATTCCCTAAGAGCCAATATTAATATATATTAATCCAGCTTGATTAATTTCTAATGCTTTTAAGTAGTTTCGACAATCAATTAGTAAGTTAGAACGCATTAATTTAGCCAGATGCTGATAATCTATTTGCAGAAACTCCGACCACTCTGTCATCAAGATGATCGCATCACTATCGGTAGCTAAAAGAGCTGGACTCGCCACTAAATTGACTCCTGCTAATTCTGGATGGGCGGTCGATTGAGAAGAGATAATCGGGTCGTAAGCCTTAACTTTTGCTCCTAAATTAATTAACATTTTGATAATATCTAGGGCTGGAGCGTCGCGTAAATCGTCAGTATCGGGTTTAAAAGTTAAACCGAGTAGACCGATTGTTTTTCCCTTAAGAATTTTTAGCTCTTTTTGGAGTT
The DNA here is from genome assembly GCA_031425415.1 of Chamaesiphon sp. VAR_61_metabat_425. Classification (GTDB taxonomy): domain Bacteria; phylum Cyanobacteriota; class Cyanobacteriia; order Cyanobacteriales; family Chamaesiphonaceae; genus Chamaesiphon. Next base: position 38,103 of record JANPJH010000020.1, read on the forward strand.
TTTCAATTACCAAAGCACGCTGCTGTTGATTGACAGTGACAGTCGCTTTGAGCAATTTAGCATCATAACCATAATCTGCACCTGTGTGAATCAGCGCAGCTAAATCCTTCGGAAAACAAGAACCACCCCAACCAATTCCCGCATTCAAAAATTTATTACCAATGCGGGAGTCCAAACCAATTCCGGTGGCTACTTGCGTCACATCTGCACCCACTCGTTCGCAAATATTAGCAATCTCATTAATGAAACTAATCTTCGTTGCCAAGAAAGCATTTGCGGCATATTTGATCATTTCTGCCGAACCCAAGTCCGTTGTTAATACCGGAACCACAGGCATATTTTCCCGATGAATAATCGGTGCATACAAAGCTAACATCAAATCGATCGCTTGTTGATTGTTACTACCCAAGACAATTCGATCGGGATTAAGCGTATCATGAATAGCCGAACCCTCCCGCAAAAACTCCGGGTTGCTAACTACATCAAATTTCGCATTCAGCGGAGCAGAATTGCTGGCTGTTGGCTCCTTACCGCCAACGCCGACCAAACTCGGCTGTTTTTGCGCTTCCAGCACCCCATCTAGTACCAACATTTTCACCCAATCCCCAGAACCAATGGGGACAGTGGATTTATTGACAATTACTTTATAACTATCCTGGAGATGTTGGCCGATGCCTCTAGCAACAGCCTCGACATACTCAGTATTGCTAGATCCATCTGGTAACGGTGGCGTACCTACAGCAATAAATAAAATCTCGCCATGCTCGACACCCAGAGCTAGGTCGGTAGTAAACGTCAGCCGTCCGCTAGTCATCGCCGACTGCATGATTTCTGATAAACCTGGTTCATAAATCGGTGACTGTCCTGACTGCATCAACTCAACTTTAGCCGGATTATTATCCACACACACTACATCATGACCAATGTGCGCTAAACAAGCACCAGTCACTAGCCCCACATACCCAGTCCCGATCGTACAAACGCGCATATCTAATTTACTCCTAAATTTTATTTCTAAAGACGTTCGAGCAGAACGTCGAATTCACCTAAAGACGTTTGACTCGAACGTCGCTACCCATCCAACCCCAGTCGCTGTCTAAATTCAGCGATTGTCGCCGTCAAACCCCGATCTAGTGGGACGGTTGGTTCCCAGTTCAACCAAGTTTTCGCTCTGGTAATATCTGGTTTACGCTGTTTGGGATCGTCTTGCGGCAGTGGCTTAAAGCTAATTTCTTGGGCTGGATCGATTCTATCCCGGATATTCTGTGCGAGTTCGAGAATGGTGTATTCTTCAGGATTCCCCAAATTCACTGGCCCAATTTCGTCGCCATCCATCAATTTAATCAACCCGTCTACCAAATCGGTCACATAACAAAAACTTCGAGTCTGGCTCCCATCCCCATAAACAGTGAGGGGATGACCCTGGAGCGATTGGGCGATAAAGTTGCTGACCACTCTTCCGTCATTTTCCAGCATCCTCGGCCCGTAGGTATTGAAGATTCTGGCTACGCGAATTTCTAAGTTGTGCTGACGATGGTAGTCAAAACATAGGGTTTCAGCGACCCGCTTGCCTTCGTCATAGCAGGATCGAATCCCAATCGGGTTGACATTGCCAAAATAGTCTTCCGATTGGGGATGGATGATGGGGTCGCCATAGACTTCCGAAGTTGAAGCCATTAAAAATCTGGCCTTGACTCGTTTGGCTAGTCCCAGCATGTTTGCTGTTCCCAAGAAACTTACTTTGGTAGTTTTAATCGGATTGTACTGATAGTGGACTGGGGAAGCAGGACAGGCTAAATGGTAGATTCGATCGACTTCTAAGCGAATTGGCTCAGTAATATCATGACGAATTAGTTCAAAGTTGGGATGACCGAACCATTTCTCAATATTTCGTTTCGTGCCTGTGTAAAAGTTGTCTAAGCAAATAACTTCGTGCTGCTCTTGCATCAGTCTATCGATTAAATGAGAACCAATAAACCCAGCTCCACCTGTAACTATAATTCTCATAAATTTGATATATTGATGTAGTGACTAATTCTTGTAAAATATATAATACGCATACTTAAAATGTTGTGATCTAGATCGCTAAATTCTGCGATCTAGATCTGGTAAACCCCAACAATCCAAGATTTTTGCCTGATTTGATACATAATTGAACTGGCTAATTTAATTTTGTAGTTCTTTCCCACTATAGCCTTACATTTGCCTAGATCTTCAACAGCCAGATGACTAAACAATTTCCATGTTTTTACGCTGATTTGACTGGTAATTCAGCTAAATGTTGATTGACAGGATCGAGACTTCTCAGTAATGATGATAACTAGCGTTCATCTGTGGGTAGATCGTCTAAGTTTTTGCTAGTTATAATACTTCGATCGTCGCGAGACGACGCGCAAGCTTCGATAATCAATTTTGTATTGTCATCGAACTATTGATCGACAAGCATTCATCACAAGCCATCTTCAATCGCCCAAGCTGCCGATTAGCATCTTCAAGTAGCCGCAAGCTGAAATCAGCCGATGAGCAGCACAAAAACCATTTAAGTATTTTAGAGCATTTATCATCAGGGCGATTTCATGACAGATCTGCATAGACTTACCCCGACAAACAATACGTGGCATTCAGGCGATATCAGAGCGACGAATTTTTTAGTTCGGTGGCGAACGCTCGTCACCGTCGTGCAGTCGATCCTCTTAATGTTCACTGATGGCTTAATGATATCTTTGGCATGGATGATTGCCGATCACCTCGGTACACCAGTTAATGCGGTTCATCTGTTTACCTCTATATTACCGATCGTTGTGGTTAGCGTGGGAACGCTGATAGCATCAGGACTCTATAGCACTGATGATAAACTCCACACGATACCAAAATTATTCAAATCGCTAACGCTGGCACAACTACTCCTTTTAATTGCGGCTTTTTTCTACCATCCTGGGCTATGGGTGTCGCGTTCGGTATTTGTAGTGGCTTGGATACTGAGTCTGATCTTTGTAGGCGGAACAAGGTTCATTCTCGATCTCACGATCGTTCAAATTCGTAAGCACAATCCAATTTTTCAGGAGCCAGTCTTCCTGCTTGGCAATCCAGCCGAAGTTGAAAAGGTCGAAAAATTGTTGAAGCGATCGCGTCAATTTAGAATTGACGGCATCATCGATCCGTCAGACTGGGATATGGATAGTCAATTAGACCAGATTATCGATCGAATTCGATCGCACCATGTGAGTGAGGTATTTATTTGCTCTCAGCAGTTGGAGAACGATCGCATTCTCTTATTTTGGAATCTCAAATCAGCGGGTATCCATTTGCGGGTGATTCCCACCGGACTCGAATTACCGCAGCAGTCATCTGAAACAAAGATGATTGAGGAAATCCCCACCATTCGCTTCAAGTCGCTACCAATTTTTGGCGTGAGCTTTTGGCTCAAACGTTCGATCGATCTAGTCGCAGCATCGCTGATTTTAGTGTTGATTAGCCCGATTTTATTATTAATTTCAGTCTTAATTAGATCTTCCTCCCCTGGGCCGATTTTCTATCGGCAGTATCGCGTGGGCTTGAAAGGTCGTCACTTCCAAGTGTGGAAATTTCGCACGATGGTTGAAAATGCCAGTGCATTACAACAAGAGCTAGAATCAAAAAATGAAATTAAAGGTGGAGTTCTGTTTAAAATTAAAGACGATCCTCGAATTACTAAAGTTGGTAAATTTCTCCGCCGCTACAGTCTAGATGAGTTACCTCAACTATTTAATGTTTTACAGGGGGAAATGAGTCTGGTCGGTCCCCGTCCGCTCCCACTTAGAGATGTAGCCAAGTTTTCTAAAGACCAATTTCTGCGCCATGAAGTCTTACCGGGGATCACCGGTTTATGGCAAGTTAAGGGTCGTTCCAATATTGATTCTGATGAAGTTTTCTATTGGGATACAATTTATATTTTGCAATGGTCACTTACACTGGATCTGAGCATTTTGTTGCAAACAGTTAGAGTCGTTTTGACCAGGGATGGGGCTTATTGAGTTGGGAGTTGCTGTACCACCGTATGCTGTACCACCGTATGGGAGATACTGTAGTTGGGTTGAAGAATGAAACCCAACAACTCCAGGTGTTGGTGTATTTGTTGGGTTTCACTTCACTCAACCCAACCTACAATCTTTTTTTCTCCCCCCTTTCCCCTTTTCCCTTTTCCCTTTCCCCTTTCCCCTATTCACTACTCTGTCGATATTGTTCGATAAAATCTTGCACTTGTTGCCGATACTCACGGAGCGTTTCATCAACCCAATTGCGATCGTGGCCATTGACATAAAGATGGACTAGAGGTTCGCCAGCATCAGGCAAAATTAGAATCCACCGATCGTCTTGATAATTGACGATTTTTACCCCATCTTCGGTATCTAAATACTCCGGTTGGTGGGTTTCGAGGATATAGCGCATCAAGCCACCTTTCGCCGTCCAAGGGCAGCGGAGCGAATGGTGCCGGTAGAAGACACGCGGCAGTTCGGCGCGAATACTGCTGAGAGAACGTTCCTGACGGGTGAGCATTTCGATCAACTTAGCGATGCAGAACATTGCATCGAAGCCAGGGTGAAATTCGGGGAAGATAAAACCCATTTCACCGCTCCCACCGAGAACGACATTTGGCAACTGCTGACAGGCTTCC
>JANPJH010000021.1:0-14188 GCA_031425415.1 Chamaesiphon sp. VAR_61_metabat_425
TGGAAGCAGACATTATTTAATCAGTTTCACGATATTATCCCTGGTACCGCGATCGAGCCTGTCTATGTGACGGCAAATCAGGGTTGGGAATTTGTCGAACAATCGACGACGCAGATGATTAGCGACGCGCTCAGCCAGATCGCTGCGCGAATTTCACTCCCCACACCCCCGACACCTGGAGCCATTCCGCTGCTCATCTTCAACGCACTCAATTGGAGCCGCACGGAAGTCATCAGTTTACCCCTCCCCAATCCTCAGTCATGGCAGATCTCGGACGCTGACGGTAAATTACTCATCAGTCAAGCTTCCGCCGAATACTTATTATTTCTCGCCGCAGATTTACCCAGCGTCGGTTATCGATTATTTTGGCTTTCACCCGCTCCCCTCCAACAAGGGGCTGGGGATGGATTTGCAACTTTTGCAGCCAATCAAACAACCTCAATCCAACCTGCCACCACGGAAACACTAGCTTCTAGCGATTTTATTTTTAAAAACCAGTTCCTGCGTGTCGAAATTGATCGCGAAACGGGGGATATTGCCAGGATTTGGGATGAAATTAATCAGCGTGAAGTGCTTGCGCCAGCAGGAGGCAATCAACTCCAAGCCTTCACAGATAGTAACCAATATTGGGATGCCTGGAATATCGATCCTCAATATGCCGAACATCAACTACCGCCGAGTCAATTACGATCGATCGAGTGGATCGAAACTGGGGCAATTCGGCACCGGTTACGGGTAGTGCGAGAATTAGCCGGAGCTGAGTTTTGCCAAGATTATATCTTAGACATTCATACCCCGATCCTCCAGATTAAAACCACCGTTGATTGGCAAGCCGAACATATTTTAGTTAAAGCCAACTTCCCCTTAAATCTCACCGCCGATAAATCTACAGCCGAAATTGCTTGTGGGGCAATCGAACGTACCACCAAACCCGAAACACCAGCCGAGCAAGCCAAATGGGAACTACCCACCCATCGATGGGTAGACTTGAGCGATAATTCGGGAGCTGATGGAGTTAGTCTGTTGAATGATTGTAAATATGGTTATGATGCTGGTACAGATTATCTAAGATTGACACTCTTGCGAAGTCCTAGCTGGCCAGATCCGATCGCCGATCGCGGACACCATGAGTTTACCTATTCAATTTATCCGCACAGTGGCACCTGGAAAGCCGCACAGACCGTGAGAAAAGGGTATGAATTGAATTCACCCTTACAAGTATTTCAACTAGGCTTGATTCAGCCAAGCCTAAGCTACGCGGACGACTCAGCCGCCAGTGGAGAAAAAAACTTACCACCCGCCAGTAGTCTGCTAGATTTATCAGCCGACAATCTAATTTTAATGGCGTTCAAACCTTCTGCTCATCCCGCCCAACCGTGGGTATTGCGTTGTTATGAATGTCATGGCGAGGATAGTGAAATTAATTTGAACGGAGAGCTAGATTTGCAGATCGATCGAGGGGTAAGCTTATTCGATGAACCCTTGGCAGCACCTGTCGAGACTAGAAGTTTGATGACAGATTGCCAGCGGTTAATTAATCCTTGGCAAATTCGGAGTTTTGGGGTTAGCTGCATCACTTAAGCGATCTTGTTCTACCCTAGTTATAAAGATCGATCCTACTCTAAATTAATTATTCCTAATGCTGTCTCCTGTGGCCATTCCTCAAATCGGTGGCGGAGCCTTACCTCCCACAAATCACCAGTCCTCTCTACTCACTGATTATCAACAAGTGCGTCAACTGAGCGAACGCATCTGTCAGCCCCTAGCGACGGAAGATTATGTAATTCAAAGTATGCCCGATGTAAGTCCGCCGAAATGGCATCTAGCGCATACTACCTGGTTTTTTGAAACTTTTATCCTGATTCCACATTTAGCCGGATATAAGGTATTTCATCCCCAATTTGGCTACCTTTTCAACTCTTATTATGAGGCGATCGGCGATCGCCATCCCCGCGCCCACAGAGGACTAATTTCGCGTCCCACAGTCACCGAAGTCTATGATTATCGTGCCTACGTCGATCGATCGATGGCAACATTACTCACCACAGCCACCGTCAATTCCGACTTAGCCGCCCTCATTATTTTAGGACTCCACCACGAGCAACAACATCAAGAACTCCTAGTCACCGATATCAAACATATTTTAGCCCTCAATCCCCTTCATCCCATCTACCGTCAGGATTTGAGCAGCCAGCCACACACAGCCATTAGCCAGTGCCAATGGCTAGAGTATCCTGGTGGATTGTACTATATCGGTCATGAGGGGGATGAATTTGCCTTTGATAATGAGTCTCCCCGCCATCAGACATACTTACAAGACTACAAATTAGCCGATCGACTCGTCACTAATGGCGAGTACCTAGAATTTATCCAAGCTGGCGGCTATCAAAAGTCCCAGCATTGGCTCTCCGCCGGCTGGGCAACCATCCAAACCCAAGGGTGGCAAGCTCCCCTGTATTGGGAACAGATCGACGGCGATTGGTGGATGATGACCTTAGGTGGATTGCAGCGAGTGGCAGAAGCTGAACCCGTTTGTCATGTCAGCTTTTATGAAGCGGATGCTTATGCCAGTTGGCTGGGCAACAGACTGCCCACGGAAGCCGAATGGGAAGTAGCCGCAGTTGGGGCAGCAATCAGTGGGAATTTCCTAGATCGAGACACCTTACACCCGACACCCCGCACCGGTACTGAATATCAGTTTTTTGGTGATGTTTGGGAATGGACACAAAGTGCCTATTTACCCTATCCTGGTTTTAAAACTGCTGCTGGAGCGATCGGGGAATATAATGGTAAGTTCATGTGCAATCAAATGGTCTTACGCGGCGGTTCTTGCGCTACTTCCGCCAGCCACATCCGTCCAACTTATCGCAACTTTTTCCCCCCCGATACCCGCTGGCAATTTAGCGGCATTCGATTGGCAAGTTAACGGATGCTCAATAATAATTTGATTGCCGCAGTGCTCGTAACATTTGACTGGTGCCGTTGTCGATCGCGCTTTGCACGAGTTGAGGAATCAGCGTGACAATCGGCAAATCGGGAAAAATTAAACTGCGATCCGAGCCGACATAACAGTTTCCTTCCAGCAGATTAATTGTGAGTGTCCGAGCGCGATAAATCCAAATTTCTGGAACGCACAGTACTTGATAAGCACTAACAGCCGTGATTGAGGTGACATCAGATTCAATTGCTAGATCTGGCGGTGGATAATTGTTTAAATTTAGATCTACACACCCACGTACTCGCTCGACGTTTTTAATGTAGAGACAAGTATCGGGTTCTACTCCAGCCACTTCGGGGCGTTTGAGCGTGGTGGAGCCGAAATCTTCCCAATCTTGTCCCCTCATCTCTAGCAGAGCTTTCACGATGTCAGCGACGATCCGATTTGGACGTTCGTGCATAGCCAGTGGGGACATAATTTCTAAAGTACCTCGATAGTAAGCGATGCGGGTGTTTCGCCGATCGCCTAGATCGACAAGGATAGTTTCAAAATCTTGCCAGGACAAGTCCTGAATGCTAATAACACTACCAGGTGTAAGTTGAATTGTGTCGATCGGAATAGTCAGAGTCATTTTTTCTCCTGATCTGCCGGTGGGAAGATATCTGTAACTGTCAACTGAATTTAAGTGCAGATTTTTATCCTCACTGAGGACGATGCCATGCCAACGGCTTCGCTCACTAACCAGCATAAAATCCAACTAACCCTGCTAGTAATTTTTTCGATTGATCGAACCAAGTTTAACGTCGGTTCAACTGCCCTAAAAATTGGCAAGTTAAGGACAATCAGCCGATCGACATTGGCGTTGACACAGAATTAAACCAAACCAACTTTGCGGATCTGTCCAGATCTCGATCGATTTTAGAGCGTGGTTTTCGAGCGTTTCTGTCAGCGTGGGGAGATGAAACTTGCGGGAAATTTCAGTGTGAATACTTTCCCCGGCTTGAAGTGAAATCTCCAAATCAAGAGTTTCGAGGGTGACAGTTTGGTTGGTGAGACTACGGAGGTGCATTTCAATCCGACTAGCAGCGGTGTTGAAGAAGGCGAGATGCTCGAATCGATCGAGATTAAAGTTACCTTGAAACCGTTCGTTGAGATGTTGGAGGATATTGAGATTAAAGGCCGCAGTGATCCCTCGATCGTCATTATAAGCCGCTTCTAGGACATCAATCGGTTTTTGGAGGTCAACACCCAATAAGAAAAATTCACCAGGTTGGAGAGCCTGCTGGACTTGAGTGAGAAAACGATCGCGTTCTCCATCTGCCAAATTACCCATCGTGCTCCCCAGAAAAATCAGCATCCGGTTTTCGATCTCCCGTGGGGGGAGTTGGGCGAGAGCTTGTTCGTAGGTACCAGCCAAACCACAGACATTAAGCTGTGGATAGCGATTTAATAAATCCAGGGCGGTAGTACGAAGAATGCCAGCACTGACATCGATCGGGTAATAATGGAGGGGATCTTTAAGTTGACCGTAGGCAGAGAGTAAGGTGTGAGTTTTGCGCGAACTCCCACTCCCTAATTCGATTAGTTCGCACGCGCCTGTGAGTTTGACAATTTCGGCGGCGGAGGTTTCGAGGATGGTTTGTTCGGTGCGGGTGGGATAATATTCGGGTAAATCGGTGATTTGCTCAAATAATTCGGAGCCGAGATCGTCATAAAAGTATCTGCAAGGTAAAGTTTTGGGATATTGACTCAAACCTTGAATCACATCATGACCATCTCCGGCACCTGTGATGCCCGAATCTAGAGTAATCCAGCGGAGACGAGTATTTTCTTTAGTTTGAGTTTTCATGCAGTTTCCGTTAGGTTAGCGGTCGAGTATTGTCAATTTTGAACTAACCTTCAGTCTACCGTCTAGGTTGGGCAAATTTGAGTGGATACCCGTCGCTCGATGGGTGGATACTCGTACCCGTCGGGTATTCACTCCCACGGGTATAATTAAGTTGTAAATCCAGATTCACCCCCTGAATACATTGTCTTTGTTTCAACTGTGGCTATACTTGACTCCACCTGTTGCGGGTGCCGTTGTCGGTTACTTTACCAATGATATTGCCATTAAAATGCTGTTTCGGCCTTATACGGCGAAATACATTGGGAAGTATCAAGTTCCGTTTACCCCAGGATTGATTCCGAGCAATCAGAGACGATTGGCGACACGGATTTCCGATACAATTATGGGGTCGTTGTTAACTCCGGGCGAACTTCAAAATATCGCCAAGCGACTGCTGGAAGTGGAGCGGGTGCAAGCCGCTATTACTTGGTTATTGCAACTAGCTTTAGACCAAATCCAAGCCGATAAGGAACAGAAAACAGTCAGAGTTCTGGCAAATATTCTTAAGGATTTATTGGGTGAGTCTTTTCCCCGATGGCTAAGAGTTTTATCGCGGAAACCAGATTTTTTAGAAGCCCAACTCAATCAGATTTTTGATCGAGTGATTCTCGAATTTGAACTAAACGATCAACAATCAGGGCAATTAGCCGACTGGTTGATTAACGTGATTTTACCACCAGAAATTTTACGTTTGGCCGTGATTGACTTTTTAACAGATCGAAATATTCAAGCGATCGATGAAAGTTTTCGTGAAAAAAGTAGTGGCACTTATTGGGTAGTTGCCAACCTATTTGGCGTTAAAAATGCTCTCGGTCGGCTGCGAACCTTTTGTTTAGACGATCGCGAGCAAGCGACTCAGACGATCGCCGATCTCATTAAAGCCCTAAATATTCGCAATCGCGTTCAAGAATTGCTCCGTGATATTTCACTACAAAATTTACCTGTCGCTACCGTCAAACAACTGCGTAAAACGATGAGCGATAGCGTGCGAAGCTATATTCAAAGCAAAGGGATCGAGTTAATTCAAGGATTGACCGATTCCGCAGATTGGGACAGCATCGCGAATGTCGTCATTGGTCGGCTACGAACCTCGACTATTTTGACATCATCTTTGGATGTTGTCAGTCAGGAACTAGCTACAATTATCGATCGCTATCTCGAACGAGATCTCGAACAAATTGTCACTCAGGTGATTCCAATTCTCAGTATCGATCAGGTAATTATCAATCGGATCGAATCTACTTCACCCGCCGAACTCGAAGCCGGAATTAATGGCATTGTCAAAAGCGAACTAGAAGGGATTGTTAATCTCGGCGGTGTTCTGGGTTTCCTCGTCGGGTTACTCCAAACTGGTATTCTGTGGTTTCAGCATTAGACTTGTGGCAAAAGTCTAGTAATTAGGTTACAAATTGCTAGACTTTGGTGATATTTTTGAATCCGATCGAACAGAACGGAAGAGTTTAGACTGAATACTTAGTGTATTGTCTCGGTCAAAATTGCATAATGCTGAAAAAGTGTCCTAATTAACAATTTAATGATTAATTAAGTTTTCTCACTTGGCAAAACTGCTATGTTTTAAATATGATGGAGAACTTTAACACATTTATTTGCGTCTAGCCTGATAAGCACTCATAACTAGTCATTCATAATTCTGTGTAGCTGCTGGCCACTTGTAAAGGGAGTTAAATCGAAACTCATGCCTAGTATCAAAACTCGAACAATCGGTCAACCAAAATATACGGGCGATCTGGTGCGAACTTATCTCCATGAGATCGGGCGAGTACCGCTGCTCAGCCACGAGCAAGAGATTTGCTACGGCAAGCAAGTGCAGCAAATGATGCACCTTCAAGATGCTAAACAGGCTCTAGAAAAGACTTTAAATCGCCCACCGACACGAACAGAATGGGCAACCAAATCAGCACTGACAGAGGCCGAACTCGACCGGATCTTGCGCCAAGGACATCGAGCAAAGCAAAAGATGATTGAAGCCAATCTCCGGTTGGTAGTAGCGATTGCTAAAAAATATCAAAAGCGCAACCTCGAATTTCTAGATCTGATCCAAGAGGGTTCTCTCGGATTGGAGCGGGGTGTCGAAAAATTCGATCCGACCAGAGGTTATAAATTCTCAACCTATGCCTATTGGTGGATTCGCCAAGCAATTACCCGCGCCATCGCTCAACAAGCTCGATCGATCCGCCTGCCAATTCATATTACCGAAAAACTCAATAAAATCAAAAAGACCCAGCGAGAATTGTCCCAACAACTGGGACGGAGTGCTACTTCGATCGAAATCGCTACCGCCTTGGAAATCGAACCCGCGCAGATTCGGGATTATCTGAACATTTCCCGTCAACCGATCTCTCTGGATGTACGAGTAGGCGATCATCAAGATACCGAACTCTCGGAATTGCTCGAAGACGGAGGCATCTCACCAGAGAAATACACAGTGCAGGAATCGTTACGCCAAGAGCTACAAGCGACCCTCTCGGAACTTACCTCTCAACAACGAGCCGTAATTAGTTTACGCTTTGGCTTGGAAGGAGGGACGGAACTATCGCTTGCCAAAGTAGGCGAACTACTCAATCTCAGCCGCGAGCGGGTGCGTCAACTAGAGCATCAAGCCCTCTCACATTTCCGCCGCCGTCACAGCAGTTTTCGTGACTATGTAGCTAGTTAATTAGTTGCGGATGGCAAGTTGATTAATGGTGAATAGAGGCTAGTAGCAATTAATTGTCTAAATTTGTTGAGCAATCGTGACAATAAATACGGAATATCAGAAAATAAAAGTGTAGATATCTTTGTGACAATATTTAGTTCGACTAAAACTCTGACTCATCCCCTGTCATTTTTCCTGTCAACACCATCAATTATTGTTCAAAAAGGGGTTGGTGTTTATGGTACTCACCAAATTATTGCATTCTATCCGTAGGGGTGAAAAACTTTGGCTAACGAGCACGGTTATCGCAATTTTAGCTATAATTCTGGGGAATAGTACAGTATTTGCAGATAGACCACTAGGATCTGACACTCCTATCAACAGGATCTCAGGTGGCATATATCTCTATGGTGAATCCGAGCGACCGGATGTTATCGGTAAAGAGTATATTATTTTTGAGGTGGTTGGTAACAAGACAATTGGGGCTTTTTATCTGCCGCAATCGGAGTTTAGCTGTTTTTACGGTCACTTTAGAGGGTCAAAATTAAATCTCACTTTAGTCGATGCTTACGATCGACAGCAGTACAATTATAATCTAGTTCTCGATCGGCGCGGTTTGACTGCCAGTAAACAGCCGATGATGGGAACGCCCACCTATCAACCGTTAGGTAAAATTAGTGCCAACGATCGACGAATCTTGGATGCTTGCAAGATCGAAATGCAAGGTCAACAGTAATTTTATTTTCACTAAACTAAGAAGGTAGCGACTAACTACTACCTTCAATAACATATTCTGTTGTAATTAAGTTAGTAGTTGGGGCTGCGGGACTCACCGCCACTGCGCGCACCGCTACTGCGACCGCCGCCAGCATCTTCACGCGGACGGGCTTTATTTACTTTGAGATAACGACCCATCCACTCAGCACCATCGAGATTTGTAATGGCATTGTCTTCGCTGGCATCATCAGACATTTCCACAAAGGCGAAGCCACGCATTCTGCCAGTCTCGCGATCTGTCGGTAGTACAACTCGCTTAACTGTGCCGTAATCCTCAAAAACTGTTTTCAAGTCTTCTTCGGTGGCTTGGTAGGACAGGTTTCCGATATAAATGGTCATGTGAAATCGATAAGGCTGAAATGTTACACTTTACTGTTTGGCTAGCAGACAAGAGTTGTTAGAAAAAATCGACGCAACTAAGTCTATTGCCTTACTAGTGGGAAACTGATGATTTTGGACAGGCTAACATTGCGCCAGCAATTGTCTAAATTCCACAATTCACCACAGATAGTACTGAATCAGTAATTAATATTTCCATCATAACCTATCCGATCGATTTTCTGAGTTGTCTACGTTACAACTTAGGTGTTTTTACTAACTTTCGATTGACTGAGTAAATGTACTTACTCATGTCTAGTCGATATCGATCGATTGCGGGCCTTTTTGGCTATCTGACTCACTTGTACTCGCAGTAGGTGTGAATCCTGCTTGCTTTTGTAACCAAGTTTTCACGGGATCATCAGTAAGATTCAACCGCAGCACTCCAGAAACGAAACCGCTACAAAAGGCGACTGGTTCTTTAGTCAGTTCTTTGAGAATGGGTGTGAGTTCGTTCAAAAGCATAAAATTAAAATTGAGGGTTGGGATAATTTGGATATCTTCTGTTTCGATTTTAGCGCGTCCGGCAGATCGGTGTTGAGGATTGAGGGTCGATTGTCTTCCCTAAGTTCTTTCCGGTACAGAATTCCTCAATTATCATTCTGAGTTGGTGGTTTCACCGGAGTTTTAGCTTTCTTCGGCTGAGGTTCCGCTGGCGTAGCGTCCTCATTCACAGCGGCTGCGGCTTTATCAATATTACCAGCCCGAACCCAGCCTTGAAGATTATCTGTCTGTGATTGGATTCTCACCCACTGCTTATCATCACTGGTTTCGATAATTGCCACCTTGACATTAAATCCGACTCCCCCAACTTTTTCAGCACTAGGATCGGGATCTTGCTTGAGAGATAAGCCATCTTTCCAGATTACCTTGGCATCATAGGCACTGGGAGCGAGTGGTTTAGCTGCATTAGGATTGTTGGGATCTTCGACAACTGGGGATGGACTAGGTACTGTCACCGCAACTGCTGTTTTAGCTTTAGGTTTAGCTTTGGTGGGCTTGCCACCTTCTCGTTCTTCCGCAAATAAGGGTTTAGGTGGGTGAGTACTCATCTGCGTGATGAAGAAATAATAGCCGAATCCACCCGCGACCGCGCCCAATCCAACTAATCCAATCAGGATACCAATAACTAATTGTAGAGATTTTAGTGTGCCGTTCATGGGTTAGGGAAAAGGGGAAGGGGAAAAACAGGATACTTGCATCTTAAAACCTAACCTCTAAAGCTTGCCTTGTCTCGATGCTAGACGAGCTTTGCCGGAGTTTGCCCAGTCCTGGAGAAATTGGATTTGAGCTTGGGCAGTCACAGCTAGGGGAATCATTTGACTTGCTGATTCTAGAATATCATCAGTGGTGAAATCGCGGTTTTGACTGAAGCCGATGTGCATGGCTTCGATTAGGGTTTGTTCGATTTCGGCTCCGGAGAAATCGGGTGTTTCATACGCCAATCGATCGATATCATAATTCGTGAGATTATAGGGACGGAGTTTGGTGAGATGGACGTTAAAAATTGCGCTACGTTCCGCTCGTGTGGGTAAACCGACAAAGAAGATCTCATCAAATCGTCCTTTTCGCAACATTTCTGCGGGTAGCGATTCGATATTATTTGCTGTGGCGACGACAAATACGGGTGAAGTTTTCTCAGTCAGCCAGGTGATAAATGTCCCAAACACCCGACTCGACGTGCCCGCATCACCTTTGCCATCCACCCCAGCGAAAGCTTTATCGATTTCATCAATCCACAAAACGCAGGGAGAAAGAGCTTCAGCTAGTTGAATCATCTGTCTGGTGCGGGACTCTGACTCACCTACCAATCCCCCAAATAGCCGCCCGACATCCAGCCGTAATAGGGGTAAATACCAGTGGTGAGAAATCGCTTTAGCTGTGAGTGATTTGCCAGTCCCCTGAATTCCGACTAGGAGTAGCCCTCTAGGGTAAGGTAGACCATATTGCCTAGCTCGATCGGAAAAAGAGCCACCACGGCGCAGCAACCAGTCTTTAAGGTTATCTAAACCACCGATATCAGTAATTTGCTCTTTGGCAGGGTAGAAGTCGAGGATTTGGGTTTGACGGATGGTTTGGCGTTTTTCTTCCAGCACTAATTCAACATCTTCGGGGCGAATCTCGCCGTGAGTTGCAATTGCACGGGCGAGTACCCGCCGAATTCTGTCTAAGGATAAACCCTGACAAGCACGAACCAAGTCATCTAAATTTTGATGGCTGAGATGATTTCCCGTAACATTGACTAGTCGCTCGATTTCGACTTTGATTTCGCCAGCGGTGGGGAGGGGAAATTCTAATACGACAATCGATTCGCTCAGATCGCTAGGAATGATAATCTGGGGCGAGAGGATGACGATATTTTTTGGTTCGGATTTGAGTTTGCGCGACAGGTTTCGCAGTTTGCGGGCGACAGAAACATCTTCGAGAAAGCGATAATAATCTCGCAGGATGAAGATTCCCGCTGCATCATGGTTGAGTTTATCGACAAATTCGAGGGCTTGGAGTGGATTGCGTTTCCCGTAACCATTATCGTTGGGATTACCCTGATAACCATCGACAAAATCCCAGATATAAACTGGGCGATTCCCTTGCTGTTGGGCAACTTGGGCGATCGTATTCTCCACCCGCTCTTCTTCGGTGGTAGGGATATAGATCAGGGGATATCGTGCCCGTAGAAGTAGTTCAAATTCTTTACTAAAAGTCATATTTAAATTATGACCTGTCGATCGGCAAATTACTAGCGATCGAGCATTCGGGACATAGCACTAGGTAATTTCTGGAAATGATTGCCGCCGAATATGGTCTGAACTGTGAATAGAAGATTGACTGATGGACTATGATGAACCGCGATCCGATCGTCTCAGTCTATCTATACAATCCGATAATTCATGGTCCAGACGGCATATTCTTTGTCGGGAATCACCTTACTGCAAGATAGTCTTGGAGACAATTCTGGTCTTTTTCTTATCAGCTTCCGAGAGATCTTCCCCACCTTGGAGAATGGTGGCGTTGGTTTGCAGCACAGTAGCGGCGTTAGTATCGCCCATCTGGAGTGCGGTTTTGGCAGCGGTTTGGAGGAGGGTAGCTGCGCCAGATCGATCGCCTTGTTGGAGTTTTTCCTCAGCGAGTTGGGTTTGTCGATATTTAGCTAAAGCGAAAGTGTGTTGTTGGACGTTTTTATCGATCGCTACTTGAGGATTGCGGGTGACGTTAACGTTCACACTTACGGGTGGAGTCAGTAGATTGGTTAAGCCTCGTGCCGGGTCATCATAGCGGATTTGGATACTCGCGATCTGTTGTTCGCCTTCGGCAAGTTGCCCGATATAAGTATTGACGAGAATTACCCGAGAGAGATCTTTCATCAAGTCGCCCAAGCGGACAGTGTATATATTACCTTCATCTTCGACGGCTAGCTCGATCGTATCGGGCGCGACTTGAGCGATGGGCTTGAGTTCGGCGAGACGGACTTTTGGCTGTAATTCTAGCTGCAAATAGGCATTCGTCAAGCCAACTGACTGCATCCGGTTAAAAATTCGACCAAATTCACTGACAGCTTGGGCTGCTTCGGCAATATATGCGAGGGTACCGGCTGCGGTATCAGCAATTTTTTCAAGGATATTTTGATTCCAGTGTTCGCCAAATCCTAGCGTATTAAGCGTAATATTGCTGGCAGTAGCAAATCCGGCGAGTTTGATACAGCGATCGTTATCGCCATGTTCATTTTCACCATCAGTCAGAATAAATGCGTGAGATACCCGATCCTGTTTGCCTTCGATTAGTTGGGTCATCCCTAGCTTAATCCCAGCATCGATCGCAGTACCACCAGCCGCTTGGAGCTTGTCGATTTTATCAAATATCTCCGTTGGGTCAGTGACTTGTTGACAGGCAACAATTACTTCCGCCTGATGATCGAAGGCGACCACCGATAACCGATCTTCCGGTTTCAGGCTCTTAATTAATTCTCGTGCTGCTTGCTTGACAGTATTGAGAGGTGTGCCTTTCATCGACCCACTGTGGTCTAAAATCAAGCATAAATTCAGCGGTAACTGACTATCTTCAGGTTCTGCCAGCGCAGATACCGCGATCGATAGTTGACGTTGATTGTTACCTTGACTGATATCTACTTGCGGATTGCTGATTACGGGTTCGAGCGCAACTTGCATCGGATTTAACTCCACAACTGTCTTAATCTACTATCCTAACGCGATCGGATACATAAGTTAAGCTAATGAAAGTCATCAGGAATCAAGAATGAAAAAGTCTTTACAAACGTTAACAATCAAGTTAATCTAAGGACATATTCATCCAACATTCCGTTCTACACAGAACACCAGCAATCATAAACCAATGACTACTACCTTACAACGCACCCAGGAAGCGAATATCTGGGATCGCTTCTGTAGCTGGATCACATCCACCGAGAACCGCATTTATGTTGGTTGGTTCGGCGTACTGATGGTTCCTACCTTACTTTCCGCAACCATCTGTTTCATCATCGCCTTTATCGCAGCACCTCCTGTAGATATTGACGGTATCCGCGAACCAGTAGCTGGTTCCTTAATGTTCGGCAACAACATCATCTCCGGTGCAGTTGTTCCTTCATCTAACGCAATCGGTCTGCACTTCTACCCCATCTGGGAAGCAGCATCCCTCGACGAGTGGTTGTACAACGGCGGCCCTTACCAACTAGTAGTATTCCACTTCTTAATTGGAATCTTCTGCTACATGGGTCGTGAATGGGAACTTTCCTACCGCTTAGGTATGCGTCCTTGGATCTGTGTTGCTTACTCCGCTCCAGTAGCAGCAGCAACCGCAGTATTCTTGATCTACCCAATCGGCCAAGGTTCATTCTCCGACGGTATGCCCTTGGGTATCTCCGGTACATTCAACTTCATGATCGTGTTCCAAGCAGAGCACAACATCTTGATGCACCCCTTCCACATGCTCGGCGTAGCAGGTGTATTCGGTGGTTCATTATTCTCCGCAATGCACGGTTCATTGGTAACTTCCAGCTTAGTTCGTGAAACAACTGAAGTAGAAAGCCAAAACTACGGCTACAAATTCGGTCAAGAAGAAGAAACTTACAACATCGTTGCAGCTCACGGCTACTTCGGTCGTCTCATCTTCCAATACGCATCATTCAACAACAGCCGTTCCTTACACTTCTTCCTCGGTGCATGGCCTGTAGTTGGAATCTGGTTCACTTCCTTGGGCGTAAGCACCATGGCGTTCAACCTCAACGGTTTCAACTTCAACCAATCGGTAGTAGATGCTCAAGGTCATGGAATCAACACCTGGGCTGACATCATCAACCGGGCTAACTTAGGGATGGAAGTAATGCACGAGCGCAATGCTCACAACTTCCCCCTCGACTTAGCTGCTGGTGAAGCTACTCCTGTTGCTTTAACTGCTCCTGCCATCAACGGTTAATATCTGTTCGATAGTTGAGTGAAATACCCCCCTGCCTACTAGTAGTCTGGGGGGTTTTTACGTGAGAATTTTAATGCTTTAAGGCGCTATAATATTCATTACGGTTTGGTTATGGTTCTCT
>JANPJH010000022.1:0-3734 GCA_031425415.1 Chamaesiphon sp. VAR_61_metabat_425
AATCTGAACAAGCTAAAGCTGAATCTGAACAAGCTAAAGCTGAATCTGAACAAGCTAAAGCTGAATCTGAACAAGCTAAAGCTGAATCTGAACAAGCTAAAGCTGAATCCGAACAGGCTAAAGCTGAATCTGAACGGGCGCGAAAGTTGGCAGAAAAATTAGCCGCCAAATTGCGAACTCTGGGTATCGATCCTGATGAGGTTTAGGGATTGACTAATAATCGTGCTTTTCTGAGCATGAATTGTAAAACGGTTTCCTCTTTGGAAATAATATCCGCTCGACCTTCCATCCCAGGCTTGATCTGGCACTTAGTCCGACCATTACTTAATGTGCTTGCGTCTGGCTGAATAGTGACCTGATAGGTAGTATTAGCTTTATCTTGGCGTTGCGAATCGGTGTCTGGTTCCTTAGTAGGTAATTTGGCATCGGGGGAAATTGTACTCACCAGACCGGAGAGAATGCCATGATCGGTGTAAGGACATGCCGATACGCGCATTTGGACTTTTTGACCGACTTTCACCTTATTGATATCTCCAGAAGCGACGAATGCTTCGATCTTCAACGGGGCATCATTGGGCACAATTTGGGCAATGCGATCGCCAGGACGGACGATTTGACCATTATTGCGGAGGTTCAATTCTTGAATAATTCCAGAGGCAGAAGCGCGAATCACCGTGGATTGAATTTCGGTGCTGAGTTGGTTGATGTCTTCTTGATTTCTGCCCAGTTGATTCTGAATTTCCATCCGCTGCTGGAGCAGTTGTGCGCGTTCCTTTTGGAGGCGGGCGATGGTGGCGTTACCAATCGCGCGTTCGCGGGCGATTTTCTGGCTGCTGGTGGTGATGTCAGCGGTGCTGGGATTGAGTGCCGCTTGACTGCGCTGCCATCTGGCGACAGCTGCTTCGGTGGCATT
Organism: Chamaesiphon sp. VAR_61_metabat_425; assembly: GCA_031425415.1. Classification (GTDB taxonomy): domain Bacteria; phylum Cyanobacteriota; class Cyanobacteriia; order Cyanobacteriales; family Chamaesiphonaceae; genus Chamaesiphon. The sequence continues at coordinate 914 of JANPJH010000022.1, forward strand.
TTGCAAGCGGGCGATGGTTTGCTTTTGCTTGTTGATGGTCGCCAGTTGAGCGGAGATCGCTTGGTATTGTTGTTCGGCGTTGAGTTGAGCTTCCTCTAATTGGTTTTGGGAAATCGCCCCAGCCGTCGTGGCACTCTGATAGCGATCGCGTTTAGCAATCGCTGATTTATAGCCAGCTTCGATCGATTTCAAGTTGGCATCGGCAACTTGTAACTCAACCTCCGCTCCTTGCCGTTCTTTCTCGGCGGTGCGGAAGTTAGCTGTGGCTTCAGCGACTTCCGATCGACTGGTAATTTGTTTGTCACGATATTCTCGCTCGTAGCGACTGCGTTCGGCTTGAACTCCGGCTACAGCGCGATCGATCTGTTCTTGTTCGGCGGCAATTTGGCGATCGAAAGCTACAGTTTGAGCATCGATCGCGGCAATCTGCATGGTACCTTTTTGGAGATCTCCCTGGAGTTGGGTGACTTTACTTTGCAACCGCGCATCGTTGAGAGTGGCGATAATATCGCCTTGGCGGACGGTCTGATTTTCTTTGACGTGAATATTCGCGATCGAACCTTCAATTCCCGATTGGACGATCCGCAGTTCGCCGAATGGACGAATCGCGGCTGGGGCTTGAACTGTTACTTTATATTTCAAGACTGTTGATAGGGCGATGCCGCTCCCAAAGGCGGTGATGAGGATCGATCCACAAACGATCGTCCATATCCCGATTGGGGGTAGAAATTCTTCAGGGGTGGTGGTATGAAATAATCTAGAAGTTTGGTTTAGAGTAATCTGTTCGGATTTGGGAGGGGATGGGACGAGTGTCATGGTGGTTAATTAGGTAGTGTGGGTTTGGGTTGTCCGAACTCTGAACTCCCAACTAGATCGATTAGGGGGTTAGGAAGTCTAGATGATCGCCGGGGATGTGAATTAATTCTGCGGGGGTAGCGGTGAGTTTAACTTCGCCGCGATCGATGTATACGACAAAATCCGATCGGAGAATCACGCGGGGACGATGACTGATCAGGATTGTGGTTCTGCCTTCGCGATCGTTGAGGACATTATCGAGAACTTGGTTTTCGAGTAGTGGGTCGAGGGCACCGGTTGATTCATCTAAAATCAAGATGGCTGGATCGGTGATAATTGCTCTGGCAATGGCTAATCGTTGCTGCTGGCCACCGGAGAGGTTGGCACCAAATTCGCCTAAAATGGTTTGATATTTTTCTGGGAGTTCGCTGATAAATTCATCTACACAGGCTATTTCGCAGGCTCTAACGATTTCCTCGAAGCCAACGTCAGGATAGGTAAACCGGAAGTTATCGATAATCGATCGACTCCAGAAGTGCGGTGTTTGGGGAATTAAAACCGCCTGTTGGCGTAGGCATTCTAGGGATATATCCGCTTGATTGTAGCTACCATAGCGAATATTGCCAGATTGGAGTGAGTACAACCCGGTTAGGAGTTTTGTCAGGGTACTTTTTCCACACCCAGATTGACCGATAAGGGCGGTAACTTGACCGCCAGGGATGGTGAGATTAAAGTTTTTGAGCAGGTGAACTCTACCTGCGTGGTAAAAGTTGAGATCTTGACAGGTAATATCTGCTAAGGGGGAAATTTGTACCCACGGTTTGGGTTTAGTGTAGTCGTCTTCTGCCGTGGTTTCGAGGACTTCCGAGAGGCGTTGGACGACAATTTTGGCGGTAATAAACTCATCAATGACACTGACAAGAGAGCTAAGAAACTCGAAAAAGTTGCCACTCATTCCGGTGAAAGCAATCAATTGACCGATGCTTAATGTTCGATCGATTACTAAATAGCTACCGAGCCAGAGTAAGCCAATGCCCGCGAGACTGCCAACTAAGCTGGTAATCGTGCTGGTATAGATTTCGATTTGCACCGCGCCCCATTCTAGATTGGCCAAACGACCAAAATTCCGCTGGTACTCGTCCCAGGCTTGAGGAGTTCCTTGAGTTGTTTTTAGGACGAGGGCACCACGAAAGGTTTCAACGAGGAAGCCTTGATTTTCGGCCCCTTCAACAATCAGGTTGCGGGTTTTGTTTTGTAATGCGGGCAAAAATAGCAGATTGATGCCGATAATGACGACAAAGGCGGCGATCGCGGCGATGGTCAGTTGGACACTGTAAAACAGCATCAATCCTAGAGAGACGAGCGCAATAAAAAATTGACTGGGTAAGCCAAGGACGAGTTGCGAAATTAGGGTATGAATCTGCCGCACGTCCGATAGACGACTGACGACTTCCCCACTGCGATGACTATCAAAATAAGCCAGGGGTAGTCGGAGGAGTTTGAAGCCATAATCCAGGTTTAATCCCAATTTCAACCGCTGACCAAAATGACCGATTAAGTGCGATTGGATTAGACTAATCGCACTCTTAAATACATTCAGTGCCACGACGGCGATGCCCACGGTCATCAACAATTGGGTATCGCTCCGCACCAAAACATCATCGGTGAGCACTTGCAGCATCAGTGGGAGTGCAAGTGCTAGCAATCCCACCAAGCAGTTCAGCACTAATGCTTGGAAAATAATGTGACTGTAAGGCAAAATCCGCCTGAAAAACAGTCCAAAGCCAGTAATTGTGTCATTGGACTGTTCCGCAAACCGAATATTATCTGGTTCTAATAACAGCAAGATGCCATCCGTCCAGTTGGTAGTCAACTCCTTCCGGCTAATGTGCCGAATCCCGCTACTCGGATCGGCGATCGTGTATTTCCGACCTCGCTGTCCGTATAATACCACCCAATGATTGCCCTTCCAGTGCAGGATCGACGGTAGTGGCGTTGCATTAATATTATCGATCAGTTCTGGAGT
>JANPJH010000023.1:0-6286 GCA_031425415.1 Chamaesiphon sp. VAR_61_metabat_425
AGGTTTTTACCAATATCATGCACGTCGCCTTTGACTGTCGCAATTACAAATTTACCCTTAGCATTACTTACGCCTGCATCGGCTTTATCCATGTGAGGTTCTAGCAAAGCAACAGCGGCTTTCATCGTTTCAGCGGATTGCAAGACGAAGGGGAGTTGCATTTGTCCCGAACCGAAGAGTTCGCCGACAACTTTCATGCCGTCGAGGAGATAGATGTTAATTACATCTAGAGGTGGATATTTCTCGATCGCTTTCATTAGATTTGCTTCTAATCCTACCCGTTCGCCGTCGATAATATGGCGAGTTAGTTTCTCTTCCAGGGGGAGTTTATCATCCTCAGCTTTATCGCGTTTGGTCGTCACCCCTTCAAACATGGTAGTGAGCAAACCTAACGGATCGTAGGTGCAAATATCACCGTCGAATTGACGGCGATCGTAAATCAGATTGCGACAGAATTCTTGATGTTCGGGGGTTATTTTAGCAAGAGGTAAAATTTTGTTAGGACTAACGATCGCGGCATCCATTCCCACTGACATACACTCATGTAAAAACATCGAGTTCAATACTTGACGAGCGGCGGGATTTAGACCAAAGGAAATGTTTGATAGTCCGAGTAGAACGTGACATTGAGGCAGATTTTCGCGAATCATTTTAATTGATTCGACGGTGGCTTTTCCATTTTCACGATCTTCCTCAATTCCGGTCGAGATTGGCAGTGCTAAAGGATCAAAGAATATTTCGTATGCAGGAATACCATATTCTACCGCCGCTCGATATGCCCGTTGGGCGATCGAGAATTTCCGCTCGGCTGTCCGCGCCATACCTTCTTCATCGATCGTCCCAATTACGATTCCCGCGCCATATTTCTTGGCGATCTCCAATACTTTATAGAAGCGTTCTTCGCCATCTTCATAGTTGGTTGAGTTCATTAAACATTTACCCCCCGCAACCTTCAACCCGGCTTCCATTTTCTCCCACTCTGTGGAATCCAACATTAGCGGCAAACTAACGTTATTCACTACACGAGAAACAACCTCGTGCATATCTCGCACGCCATCGCGTCCGACATAATCGACGTTGACATCGAGAATGTGGGCACCTTCTTTAACTTGGGATTTAGCGAGAGAAACTAAACCATCCCAATTTTCTTCATTTAATAGATCGCGACATTTTTTCGAGCCACTAGCATTCAATCGTTCGCCAATAATTAGAAACGAATTGTCCTGATGATAAGGTTGAATTGACATCAATGAAGATGCCGCTGGTTCAAATACTGGAGTCCGCTCTTTGACTTGGAGTGTCGAACCAATTTCAGCCAAAGCTTTAATATGATCTGGGCGCGTTCCACAACAACCCCCAATTACCTGCACACCCCAATCTTCGACGAACTTATACATCGCCAACTTGAGTTCGACAGGCGTTAATTTGTAATGAGCATGTCCACCAATATTTTCAGGTAATCCCGCATTTGGCACACAAGAAACCACAAACGGCGATTGTTCGCACAAGTGCTTGATATGAGGAGCCATCAAGTCTGGCCCAGTCGCACAATTTAGTCCTAAAATATCGATCGGGAATGGTTGTAATGCCGTTAATAATGTCGCTACATCGCTACCGGATAACATCGTTGCTTGGGGATGCTCGAATGTTGCCGACACCATAATCGGGATTCGAGCACCCGTGTTTTTAAAAACCTGCTCTATACCATTAATAGCTGCTTTGATTTGCAGCACGTCCATACAAGTCTCGATTAAGAATAGATCTACACCACCGTCCAACAGGCCTGTAGCCTGTTCGGTGTATGCTTGCTCTAGGTCATCATAGTTGATATGTCCGATCGATGGTAATTTAGTGCCAGGGCCGATCGAGCCGGCTACAAAGCGTGGTTTCTCTGGGGTTGAAAATTCCGTTGCACACTTTTTAGCTAGTTCGGCAGCAGTCTTGTTGAGATAGTAAACCTTATCTTCTAATCCATACTCCGCTAAGGTTTGGTGTGTACCGCCAAATGTATCAGTTTCAATTACATCCGCTCCAGCAGCCAAAAAGTCCCGATGTACTTTGGCGACAGCTTCGGGTTTAGTATGGACGAGATATTCATTACAGCCCTCATACTCAGCACCGCCAAAATCTTCAGCGGTGAGGTTTTGGACTTGGAGATTGGTGCCCATCGCACCATCAAAGACGATGACGGGACGTTCGGGGCTATGTAGACGGGCGAGGAAGGGATGTGTCATATATGTAAAATAAATGCTTTCGCCGATTGAGTTCTCGGTTTGAGATCCTCAGATCTTATTGTAATCAAGTTTGGATAAGCGGTCGATTGAGGGTGCAATCCAAATCGATGAATCCATCGAATTTAACTTGATACAATAATGGTACCAATCAGCATGGTGCGGTATGGTTAACGCTCCTCTAGAATTAAATATCGATCGATTGCCCCTGATCTTAGCTGGGCCGATGTTGCGACATACAACAGCGGAGATTGTGACGGTGTGGGTGGCGTTGCGGTTGCCCGCACGGGTATCGTTACAGATATATAGTACTGGCGATCGCGGTAATATTCTCGACCAGTCGATCTTTAATGGGGTGCGGAAAACAGTCACCGTCGGGACATCACTCCACATTGTCAGCGTTATCGCAACTCATCCTGAAGGGAAAACATTAAATCGGGGGGAAATCTACGCCTACGATCTAGAATTTACTGTGGGTGAGGCTAAATATAATTTAGCTGCGGCTCTAACTTCGGCTGAATATCCGTCAGTATCTATCAGTTATTTCCGCCACAATTTGCCGACATTTATCTTACCACCGCTCGATCTCAATCACGTCAAAATTGCCCACGGTTCTTGTCGCAAACCCCACGGCGACGGACAAGATGCCCTTGCTATTCTTGATCGCATTCTAGCAGCCAATGCCGATACACCCAATACTCGCCCCCAGCAGCTATTTTTGACGGGAGATCAAATCTATGGTGATGATGTCGCCAATCCCCTGCTCTGGGTTGCCACCCATTTAGGAGAATTAATTTTAGGCTGGGCTGAAAAACTACCCATCGGCACATGGGATCGACCGAAGTACAGCACGCTCAAGGAATTGCCGAGTGGCGAACGGGGCGAAATCGCTACAAAAGTCGGGGGTTTTACCGCTGGATTAAATCACAAGCGATCGAAAGTTAATAGTCATCTATTTGGGCTGAGTGAATATTGTGCGGCTTATTTACTCGCTTGGTCGCCAATAGTTTGGCCTAAACACTTACCCCGCGCGGCACAAATGGATTGTCAAGAGCCAAAGTCAGCCGCAGCCTGGGATCGGGAAGTGGCGGCTATGCAAAGCTTTATTCAATCCCTGTGGGCTGTGCGCCGAGTGTTGGCGAATACAGTCACATATACTATCTTTGACGACCATGATGTCAGCGACGACTGGAATCTCAATCAGGCTTGGTGTTTACGGGTATTGGGCAAACCGCTAGGACGGCGGGTGGTCAGCAATGCTTTACTCGCCTATAGTTTATTTCAAGCGTGGGGTAATACCCCCGCCCAATTTGAGCCAGGAATGAATGGTTATCGATTGTTTGGATTGTTAGAAGAGTTAATTTATACGCTAGGATATGATGAATCGATCGAACAAGAAATCGGTCGATATATAGGATTACCACCTCGCCAGCCCTACTCTAATTTACCAGAATTTACTGTTGATGGAGAGGACTTAGTTTTAGCCCGCGATCCGCAATCTTTAACTTGGCATTATGCGATCGATTGTGGTGGATATCTGGCGATTATTTGTGATACCCGCACTCAGAGAGGTTATCCTCAAAATGCTAAATTAACCGCGCCACCACGGTTATTAAGTAAGTCTGGATTAAATACTCAAATTACCACCTACTTAAATTCAGATAGTTCACAGAATAAAGAAGTATTAATTATTCTGCCAACTAATTTATTTGGACTCAGAGCGATCGATTGGGTTCATCACCATCAAATTAGTCGCGGTAAAGTTTTTGCTACTGATGTGGGTGATGCTTGGAATATTCGGCTAGATGCAGTAGCGGAATTACTCGATCGAATCGCGAGTACGCGAGATCGGGCGATCGTCCTAACTGGAGATATTCACTATGCCGGAGCGATGGAGTTTGCCTATCGAGATAAAAATCGTAACTCAACCAAAATCGTCCAATTTACTGCTAGTCCTTGCAAAAATGAAGAGCTATTAGCTAGAATTCTTCAAAGCAAGCTGAAAGCATGGTTATTGCCAGAGATTAGGCGGACTTGTGTGGGCACATTTGCTCCATACAGAATGCAATGGCAGTCCTTACTATTTCCATCCCTACATCAAAATTTTAAACCAGATTGGTGGGGAAAGTTGCGATTAGTCAGAGCTAAATCGATTAAATCAGATAAAAATATCTCGATCGGATTATATCAATTAATTAAAAGATATTTCAATCGAGGCGGCGAAGTAATTGGATGCAATAATATCGCGATCGTCGGTTGGCATCAAGATGAGCGTCAAATCGTCGCGATTCAAGATGTCTTCTGGATCGATCGGGCAGTCTCTCATTTAGACGATCGAGATCATACTTTAGATTTTCCACTATCAATTTCCCGATATCAAATTGCGATTGAGGTAGTAAACCATAACCGATTTTCAAAGGAGAGGCAATTAACTGATGGTAGGCTGTCGCCAACGCATAATTTGGACTAAATTATCATGTTATTACCCACTCAATTACCCATTAATGCTGCTCCGCTAGGATATTGTCCTCAATCGATCGATACTAACCCTTTTCAATTTGCTCAAATTTAGTAAATCGATAATTTGTCCATCCTAATTCTTGCTTGACCTGTCTAAATCCATATTCTACCCAGATTCCACAGCTAAATTGATCGAGGAAATAATATTTACTTAACAACTTAGGTTAATATTGTAACGATTACCTCCAGTGGGCTATGCCAACAAGCCAATTAGTTAAGATTTCTGGCAGCTCTTTCCGCTTTCTGGTGTGACGATCTACAACTACATGTTTAGTTAGAGCAGTTGCACAGATTGGTAAACTAGCACTCTCATTATCTAAACTATTTTTCAAACAAATCTGATACTTAATTTCAAATTTATTAGACTCGGTCAATTGCGGCTTGAGTTGAATAACTACCCGATCTCCACAAAATAATGGTCGCAAAAAATCAGCTGATACATGGGTAATTGGTACAGCAAATTCAGTGTTATTGACAAATAGTTTAAGGTCTATTCCAGTCTGAGTCAATGAAGCCTCATAGGCAACATGACAAATCGAAACAATATTCGCAAAATATACAACCCCTGCTGCATCAGTATCACGAAATTGAATTGTGTACTCATAACAAAACGCCATCAAGATTTAAGGATTTAGTGATTTACCAGATTAGACTATCATAGCTGAAGGGGTGACAAGCATTCCTCAACTTCTAGCTAGATAGAGAAAAGGGGCTTGCATCGTGGCTCGATAGTTTTAGCGAAAAAAAACTACAAAAAAAATGGCTACGCCCCAACTCTATCGTCAACTACTAGAACAACTTGGTCAATAGATTATTCCGAAAGATTTACGGCATCTGAAAATTATCTACAGCTTTGAGGTAATCCTAAAAAAACACACGAGCCAGAAGAAACTTCCAACTCGTGCGTCTCAAAACCTAAATTTCCTAACCGATCAACTTCTTAACCGCAGCCATAATCCCAGCCGGATCGATACCCTGATGTGGGAATTGCTCCCATAGACCGCCACAACCTTCGATATGCGTACCGAGGTGATTGTAATTAGGCTTATAACCGCGCTCTAATAAATACGAACCAAAGCGACTGCCTAAACCAGTTTTGCGGTTGAAAGATTCGACTACTAATACCATTGGTGATTTACCAATTTTTGCCATCATTTCTTCATCGATCGAGTTTAATGTTGGCTTATTAATCAGACCGACATCGATGCCTTCTTGTTTGAGGCGTTCGACTGCATCTAATGAACGGTATAAGGCTTCACCAAAACTGACGATATAGCCTTGAGTACCTTCACGAATTACTTCATCTTTACCGGAGATAAACTTGTAATCGCCACCGAAGAAATCCTTACCATTTGTATCTAAAATAGCGGGTACTTTAGAACGAGTCGAGAACACAAAGCGTAAACCTGGATTGTGGAAAATTGTTTCCAAACAGGCTTTCATTTGATGGGGGTCGGCGGGGAAGTAGAGGTTGGTAGCAAAACCATCGCTCAAACCATTGTCGGCGAACATATTGTTCAAACCGAAGTGGCAAG
>JANPJH010000024.1:0-29433 GCA_031425415.1 Chamaesiphon sp. VAR_61_metabat_425
GGGGGGGGGGGGGGGCCGGCCCCCCCCCCCCCCCCCACCCGGGTTCTACCCCACCAGTAATCTCTGCAGCAAAAGTCTTCAACCAACCAATTAAAATGCTCACATCCTCCCTCCTCCTCAAACGCCTATCCAGCGTCAACGACGACCGCGACACCATTCGCACCATCATCTTCGCCCTCGCAGACATCGAACATACCTCCATGAGCGAATATCTCTTCGCACTACCAGTTGAAGCAGTCGCCAAAGCGATCCTCTATCCCGCCACTAAAACCATCCTCAAAGACGGCATTGGCATGATTAATCTCGGCTCCCAAACCGTGACAATTGTAGACCTTCGCCAGAAACTCACCACCATCGATCCAAAAACCGACTCCTCCAAGTTTCTGATCCTATTCAATACCAACGGCGGCGAACTGTGCGGTCTACCCATCAAAGATGCCCCCATCCTCCTCGATCTTCCCCTCGCCAAGATTCGCCCCCTACCAGCGTCCTATCGCCAAGTCAATCAACTGAGTTTCGCCAGTCATCTGGCGATCGTCCCTCAAGGCGACGACCTCGAACCATTACAGATTTTACTCCTGGGAATGGAACAGAGGCTAGGACAATCGATCGGTAATAATAATCATCTGAATTAGTACAATTAGGGTAAGATTATCCATACTGATATTCCACCCATGCTTGACATTGTTAATTGCTTACACGTTGCCGTGATGGTATCCGACCTAAATCGAGCCGTCGCATTTTATAGTGATATTTTAGGATTAGAACGAGTTGATCGATCTCTCAATTATCCAGGTGCTTGGTATCAAATTGGTGATGTCCAGATCCATTTAATTGTAGATGTTAATTATCACCCCACCGAAAAAATCGATCTAACAATATCCACTCGCAACCCGCATATTGCACTAGGAGTAAGAGATTTAGCCGCAGCCCGGCAACAACTAGTTGCCGCCAATTGTGTAGTGAAAATGAGTAACTCCGGCAGAGCCGCACTATTTACTCAAGATCCCGACGGGAATGCGATCGAAATAACATTGATAGACGATCCGAAGTAGAGCGACTTCCACACCGATCGGATATTGACACATTTTAACTAACTAACTCTGAAGCAATTTCCAAAGATTCATCCTCATCACTAGTTAACCAATGTCCAAATTCTTCCATAAATCGATCGCGCAAAATTGCCTCGCGAATCTGTTGAGTGAAGCGGATTAATTCAGTAATATTGTGTAGCGATAATAATGTAAATCCCGTAATTTCACCGCATCGAATCAAATGGCAGAGATAGGCGCGAGTAAAGTTCTGACAGGTATAACAGGGACAAGTATCATCTAGGGGCGTAAAATCGCGTTTGAAGGGCGCGTTTTTGAGATTCCACCGTTCGCCGCGAACAAAGGCTGCACCATGTCTGGCGACGCGAGTAGGGATGACACAATCAAATAAATCTACCCCACTGGCGATCGCGATCGCCATCTCTTTGTATGTTCCAACCCCCATCAAATAGCGAGGTTTACTCGCAGGTAATAATGGTGCCGTAGCGCGAACTATTTTGTGGATGAAGTGGGCTGGTTCGCCCACACTCACCCCACCAATTGCATAACCGTGCACATCAAAATCTTGAAGTGATTTGGCTGTTTCTGCCCGTAAATCGAGGTGTACGCCCCCTTGAACGATCGGGAATAGTGCTTGATCTTCAGGGCGTTGATGAGCCTTGACACAGCGTTCTAACCACCGATAAGTGCGCTCTGTCGCAGCAACCACTTCCTCCCGGGTGGCGGGGTAAGGAGGACATTCATCAAATGCCATAATTACATCCGCACCGATCGCGTTTTGAATCTCGATCGATTTTTCCGGCGAGATAAAAATCATCCGCCCATCAAGCGGTGATTTGAAGGTGACTCCCGCCTCGGTAATCTGCCGCATCTTACTGAGACTAAATACTTGAAAACCCCCAGAATCAGTCAACATCGGCCCATTCCAGCCCATGAATTTATGCAATCCACCCGCCGCTCTAATGATGTCTTCGCCAGGGCGAAGATGAAGGTGATAAGTATTGGATAGCACCATCTGCGCCTCGGCAGCTTCGAGATGGGCGGGGGTCAAAGTTTTTACCGCTGCGGTAGTCCCAACGGGCATGAATCTCGGCGTTTCGACAATCCCGTGGGGAGTGTGAAATACGCCAGCACGAGCGTGTGTGTGGCTACAGTTGGCGAGACAATCGAAGGAAAAGTGAGGTGAATGATTCAAAATTCAAAATTCAAGATTTAAAATTGCCTAACTTCTGTCGTTGAGGCGACAGCCTTGGTGGCGCGCTTCTCTCCGAGACGCTGTGCCCACGGCAGGCTTGCGCCAACGCGAACGCGTTCGACTCAGACAGCAGGACTCTTCACCATGATATCGCGGCAGGTTCCCTGTCAGAAGATAGTTACTGTACTACCATAAAGTCTGTAAACTCAGCACTTGCTTCCTCAATCGCGAGAATTTGTTAATCTCAACACTTTTGATGCTCGATATTGACACTCGTTTTTTCGATCGATTTCTGGTGAGCGTGGGGGTTGTGATGATTCAGGTTCGGTCTAATTCTAGATCTGTCCAAGAAGCTGGATCTTCCTTTGGTTCGATATGGACGACGGCATGACTTCCTGGTAAAGCTTGAACGATTGCTAGCTCGATTTCCTCGCACAATGTATGGGCATACTGAACCGTCCATTCTCCAGGTACTAACAAGTGAAAGGTGATAAAGCGACGCGATCCCGCGACACGTGTTTTCAGCGCATGAAATAGAATCCCTTGTCGATCGTAAGTTACTAAAATATCTGTGACAATTTTCTGCTCATCTTTAGGAATAGCCGTATCTAGTAGTCCCGAACCTGTCTCCCGCAACAGCTTAAATCCTGCCCACACAATATTAGCAGCCACAAATAGAGCAATCAGCGGATCGAGTACCAGCCAGCCCGTTAACTTAACGAGGAAGATCCCGATTGCTACACCGACAGAAGTCCAAACATCGGTCAGTAAATGGTGAGCATCAGCCCGGAGTGTAATCGATCGCAATCGCCGTCCCGCTCGGAGCAGAATCCAGGCAACAGCCCCATTAATAGCGGTTGCAACAAATGTAAGTACCAGCCCCAAATCCACCTGCTCGATCTGTTGAGGATTTACTAATCTTCCCCAAGCAGCGATCGCAATTCCAATCGCCGCAACCACAATCAGGGCACTCTCTAACCCACTGGAAAAATATTCAGCTTTACCATGTCCAAATGGATGTTCTTCATCGGGTGGTTGCGCCGCATAAGACAACGCCAGAAACGCTCCAACCGCAGCAACAAGATTGACCCCTGACTCCAGTGCATCTGAGAGTAGCCCCACCGAACCAGTTAACCGATAAGCCCAAAATTTAAGAGCCATCGTGAGGATAGCTGCGGCGATCGAGAGTAAAGTGTAGGACCGAGCTAATTTGGCACTCATAGAACTTGATAAGCAATAGGATCATGATCATCATCAGTCTAATCTACCAGCAGGGAAGTTGAGAGCCTCCTCCGCTCAACCGAGTAGACGGGATTGATGAGGATGGAAGTTGTTATGAAGAATGTTGTTCCGGCTAAGCTGCCGACGGGCTATGCGGTTGCAGAAATTGTAGAATTGGTGGCTGGGCTGTCTGGATTACTTCACGTCCTGATTACGATCGCAGGAGACGATTGCGAAATTCAATTGCTTGACTGGGTTGAGGAATTTGCTGGGCGAGGGAAATGACAAATTCTTCTGGAGAAAAATTGGGATGTTTTGCCAAGGTTTTTTTGACGATGAATTTAGCGACAGGTCCAATATAATTCAGTAGTTCTTGCTCACACTGAGCAGTAAATCTAGCAGTCAGCCCTGTAAAAGATGGCATCTGGGATTGTGGGGCTGCTGGCGACGCGCTCAAGGTTGTTATTGTTGTCGTCGTTGATTGCTGACTCAACTGTGGTGGGGCTGCTGTCAGCCGCTCCAATTCAGCCAAAACTGCACTAGCAGATTGGTAGCGGCGCGCAGGTGTGTCTTGCAACATCTGGGTGAGAATTTGAACTAAACCATTACTGACATTAGCTTGAAGTTGCCATGTATCTTTGATCGACGGCTGAGTGGTCAGCGTTTGTGGATCGATGCCAGTGAGCAATACGATGGCAGTCACGGCAAGGGAGTAGAGATCGCTACTGGGAAAACTCTTGCCCAGCCAAATTTGTTCCTGGGGGGCATAACCAACTTTGCCGACGATCGATTGTTGGGTCGGATAGTTATGTGCAGCTATATTTTCACCCTGGTTGTGACCTTGAACCAGGGCAGATCTGCCAATTCCAAAGTCAATTAGCACAGGGAGGGGAGAGTCCTCTGGGAGCATAATATTATCGGGGGAAATATCCCGATGGACGATATGCCGATCGTGTAGATAGCCTAAGACAGGAAGTAAATTTTTTAACCACTCAATGATTTCTACTTCTGAGAAGTTTTGACCCTGTTGTTGCCGTTCCCGCAAGATTGCCGAGTAAGTCTGACCCTTGACATATTCTTGGACGAGAAATAGCCGTTCATTTTCCTCGAAACAAGCGAAAAATTTGGGGACTTGGGGATGATCGATCTGATGCAGGATTTTGGCTTCCCGCTCGAACAACTCGCGAGATTTTTTAGCCTCGAAATCACCGCGATTTTGGGGCAAAAACTCTTTAACCACACAGGGTTCATTAAACCGATGTCGATCGAGCGTCAGATAAGTTCGACCAAAACCACCTTGCCCTAACACCCGTTGCAGCTCATACCGATTAGCTAAGAGCATTTCACCTTGATTAGATTGTGGGTCAGCAGATGATGTTGAATGAAGGCTTTCCAAGGAACCATCAACGTGGAGTTTCAATGGCACTAATTCGGTTTTGCCATTAGATTGAACTTTGGCATAAACAATTTGCACAAATGACTCACCAGATCGATAATTAACCATTTTGCCCTCTCTGACTACTCCTAAATTTGGTAGTAGCTCTTCTCTCATTATATATGGGTGATTCGAGCGATTTATGCAGTGATAGTTATCACCTAATTTACTGGCGATTGACTCGGTTTAGGTGGTTGATCCAGAAAGAGGCGGACTGGCTTTTGGCGAAGTAAGGCGGCGGTTTGGACTTGGTCGGCGGGGAAGATCGAGCGCACGCGATCGACAACGGAAATCATATACCTATAATCGGGAACTGTCCCGCCAGGAACAAAACCTGCTTCTCTAGCAATTGCCGAAGGCGCATCCTTAAAGATTTGGCGAATCGACTCTTGGCGTTTCAATTCAACATTAGGACTGATGAGGATCGCGCCTGTTGGTACTTTGTGTGCATCGACGAATAGAATCCGAAACTCTGCTTGGGTAACTTCTGTTTTATAAGTGTTGAACTCCTGCAAAGAGAGTGCGCCAACATCGGCGGTACCTTGCGCGACAGCTTCTAAGATAGCTTTAGGCGTTGAAGAGACAACTAATTCGGCTAGAGTGAGTCCGTAGAAATTGAAGATGGGTAAATAATACCCTGTTGCTGAACCTGGTTGGCCGATCGCCAGTCTTTTCCCAGCTAGAGAGCGTAAATCTTGGTATGTGCTCTCTTTTTTGACGACTAAGATCGATCTTAAATTGTCGATTCCCTCCAGGGGGACTAGAGAGCTATACTGATACTGCGATATGGCGATCGCTGCCAATCCTGGGGGTGCAAATACCAAAGACCAAGCTTGTGCTCTAATCCGTTCTAATGCCTTACTTTCATTAAAAGTAGGTTCAATTTGAATGATGGATTGAAGTTTTTCTTCTAAATACTGTTTAAAGCGATCGTATTGGGCAATTGGTTGTTTCCCCGATCCATAATCGAGCATCCCAACCGCCAATTGCTCTGGCCCAATCGATCGCCTCCCCCCGCAGCTTGATAGAAATAACCCAGTGAGAAATAACCGCCGGGAAATTGTCAACCGCATATTAATATCCTACTAAACTTCCAAACATAATTTTTTAACCACCATTAACCTGGGAGATATCCTTTCACTTCGGATTGCTGATGTAGTGGTGATTATATCAATTCTACTATTTTCACATTAGGGCACTAGGGACGGGTTAATCTGGGCGGTAGAACCCCAATCTGATTTGTTCGATCAAGAAATACTCTGCTTCTACTTTAGTTCCAGTCTTCTTGCTCTTGATATTTCTTGGCTTTGACTTGATAAATCGGCTCTCGACTGTGCAATTCACGAGTCTTAGCGAATAGTTCTTCTTCGGTGAGTTGCCATTTTGTTAACAATCGATCGAGGTTTGCTTGAATTTCCGCAGCACCGGGAAATCCTCGATACCGAATTAGTAGTCTAGCTAGTTCTGCTAAAGCCATCGGTTCATTTGGATCGCTCTCTAGCAACTGGTTGACAACCGCTCGATCGATATTTTCTTGGGGATGTCTTTGCGGTAATTTACTTTGTTCTGCCATGATTTAGGGAATAGTAATTAAGCTTTAAATAATAAACAGTGATGGCGAAACCTTGAAAAAATCTCCTAATGCCTTAGCCTGAGATTTACTAATTCCACGCCTGCCATTGAGCACCTCTGAGGCTATTCCTTGAGAACCGAATACTGTTACTAAGTCTTTTTGTTTTAGTCCTCGATCTTGTACTAACTCGGTTAAAATCTCTAAAGGAGTAGCAGCTTTAAGTTGATAATGCCGATCTTCAAAGCTTTCAATCAAATTCACCAATAGTTTGAGCAACCGCTCTTGTGCTGGGGAGATTGCATCACCTAACCGCATCAATTTAGTAACTTCTGCTAAGTAAAATTCGTTTTCTTCTTCTGTTTCAATAACTTTGGGTTGTAGGGCTACCAACAACTCAGCGTATTCTTGATCTAATACAGCATTCATCATTTCCATTTATCCTTGTCGTAATCCGCATGAGTTAAGATATCTCGGACAAAAATAGTACCACTACAGTAGTTAATTTCACCTATCAACCGATAGTGATTTCCTTTGATATTGAAAACCGTATAAATACCAACCAGATCGGCAGAAGGATATGCTTCCCTAAGCTCTACTAGATTTTGCCACTCGGCTGCTTTGGCCATTCGATACCAAGTATCCAGTGCGGTTTCTGAGTCTGCATGAATCTTCGCGAACTCAAGCAATCTTTTCCGGCTGATGATGTGCATTTGCTTGAGAATACCCTAATGAAATAAGTATATCTCGTTTACCTGTATTGAAGCTGCTACTGGATATGAAATTATCTGGTTTGGCTGGCTTATACTGCTATTTTATGGCATTATCTCATCGGTGGCTGCGATCGAATGCGATCGCTGGGTGGTTGATACCCAGTGAGTTTATGGATGTAAATTATGGTCGAGCTGTCAAGGAATATCTGCTGAATGAAGTCAGTCTGTTGCAAATTCATCGATTCGATCCCAAAGATGCTCAATTTGATGATGCTTTGGTTTCTTCTGCTGTTGTATGGTTTCAGAATAAGAAGCCAGATTTAGATCGTCAAGTCAAGTTTACTTATGGTGGTTCGATCGAATATCCCGCACATGAGAAAATAGTCAGCGCAAAAGTATTAGTAAATGAAAATAAATGGTCGCGATTTCCAGCGAGTGATGAACGGGAAGTTTTAGATACTCCGAGATTAAGTGACTTTTTCTCAGTAAAGCGTGAGATTGCAACGGGTGATAATAAGTATTTTATTTTAACAAAAAGCGATCTTGAAAGTAAGGGTTTACCGATATCTCAATTCAAACCGATCTTACCCAGTCCGCGACACCTTGCGGGGATTGAAGTAGAAACCGATGATTTAGGTTATCCAGCGATCGAGGATAAGTTATTTGTCCTTGATTGTAAGTTAGCAATTAGTGAAATCGAACAGCTTTATCCTGAGTTATATGCATATCTTCAGTTAAGAATTAAAACTGGAGTTGTCGATCGATATTTGTGCAAGAGTCGCAAGCTTTGGTATGCACAAGAAAATCGGGCTGAGAGTCATTTCTACTGTACATATATGGATAGATCTGATAAGAATGGTAAGAAGTCGTTTCGATTTATTCTAAATCATTCAAAAGCGATAGTTGCTAATTCGTATCTGATTCTTTATCCCAAGCCAGAGGTGGCGGCGGTTATCGCCAAAGATCCAGAAATGGTGGCAACATTTTTTGAGGCGTTGAATACGATTACGGAGAAGGTGATGATTGATGAAGAGAGGGTATATGGTGGTGGGATGCATAAGTTAGAGCCGAGGTAGCTTGCCAATGTTCCGGCTCCTGAAATACTGAGATCGATCAAAAACATCAATCGATCTTATCGAAGTAGTGCGAGTTGCAACATTGTTTAAAATTCATATATAATAGTCATTTTCATCAATGTGCATGGGGTATAAAAATTGAGGTATGAAGCCTCAACTAACCAAAACCACTACCCAATAATTAAGGATCGAAGCCATCAGAGATTATTCATTCAAAAATTAGTAATATTGTTAATAATATTTTTCTCTCCAAGCAACATTTGCAGGATTAACAAAATCTGGAATTGCGATCTTATTTGGTAGAAGAGAATAGTTTATACTTGCTGCGGCTACCTCTGATAATAACAATTCTCCTGTTGACTTAATACGGATGTTTCCTGAATCAAAAAGGCGATGGATATCTACACGCAGACAAAACCCGTTGTTATCATCATCAGATCCGCCATGACTGACAGGAACGATATGAGCCGCCTCCAAGACATCCGAAATAGTTTCTTTCGTCAATAGACAGCTTCCGTTATATGCCTTGATAATCTTTGCTCTAAATTGAGCTTGTCCACTCCGCCGCAGGACAGTTGTGAGAGTGCGCTGTCGTTCAATGATAGACGGCAAAGGAGAATGTCGAACTTCATCTACGGCTTGCTCCGCACTCGCCTCAAAGATTGAGGCATGAACAGAAATTATGGCTGATTTGACATCGAACAACTCTTTCAAGTAAAAACGTTGCTCTTCATTCGATCCATCTGCATTTAACTCAAGAAGTCCAAAATTTGATAAAAACAGTAAAAATTCTCTGGCAAGACGATGATCGTTTGCAGCAGGAACGCAGTCAGGCCAACTCCATAGGAAATGTCTGGATAATTGCTTGTTCCCGAACTGACATTCTCCGATGATTGTTTGGGTGTTGGATAGCACAAACTCCTCCCTTACCGTTACCCCTTGCTAAAATTGTAGGAGATGGTTTATCGGGTTCTGTGCAACGGTGTCCGATAAAATTTCTGTTAGTCACTTTGTACTTAGAATAAATATGATTAACTAGATTATGATCAGTCTCAGGCTCTGAAATATTAGCCAATGCCTCTCCAATAGTTCTCCAAGGAAATAGCCCCATTGCTTGTGACTTCTCTGGGGCACAATGCGTAGGATCGGGAAAATTGTAGTCATTGTATTTTGGAAGATCTGCACGAGTGCCTGCAATGATGACACGCTGCCTCATTTGGGGAACTCCATAATCAGCAACGTTAAAAAGACGCTTAGAGACACGATATCCAGCTTCTGAAAAATCTTTTTCGATTATCTTAATTGCTTGACCTCCTGCTAAACTAAGAATTCCACGAACATTCTCGGCAAGAAAGAAAAGAGGCTGTTTGTCTTTTATTACTCTAAGAAATTCAAGATATAGTTTGTTTCTTTCATCATCCTCGAATCGAAGGAGATTTGCTTGAGAAAACCCTTGGCAAGGAAATCCACCAACAACAACATCGCAATTAGGAATATCAAAAGATGAAACTTCTGATATGTCGGACTGAATTATATGGCTACTTATATTTTTCTTGTATGTTTGAACCGCATCAGGATCGATGTCATTAGCCCAGATGATCTTGTGACCAGCCTGAATTAAACCAAGATCAAGTCCTCCAGCACCTGAGAATAGTGAAACAATTTTCATCCGCACATTCTCCTTGTTTTATCAAGATCTGTTTCGATACCACTATTAAATTTATCTAGTCTATAATTTATCTACTTAATTTACATGCGATTATAATGATTATTAAGTATAGCTTACTGAGTTGCGGTTAACAAATTAATGACAGAATAATTAAGGAAATAAAAAATTCAGGTCAGCAATACCTGCAAACTCAAACTCAGATGGAACAAGAATAATTTCTACCATTGTTATTGATAACTCAATCAATCAACCTGCTTTACTACGCCGAAGTTTTAAGATTGATGCCCAATACCTGAGTATAAGCTCCCCGTGCTTGCGTCACGCCGATCGTGCGGTCAGCCGCTTCAATCATCGGACGACGCAGACTTACTACCAAAAACTGCGCTTGATTTGCTTGCTTGCGAATCATTTTTGAGAGGCGTTCTACATTCGCCCCATCTAGGAACATATCCACCTCATCGAAGGCATAGAACGGCGACGGGCGGTAGCGTTGGAGGGCGAAGATGAAACTTAGGGCGGTAAGGGATTTCTCGCCCCCAGACATTGAGGAGAGGCGTTGGACTGGTTTACCTTTGGGATGGGCAACGAGATTTAATCCGCCAGTAAAGGGATCATTGGGATCTTCTAATTGGAGGAAACCGTCGCCGTCAGAGAGTTCAGCGAAGATATTTTGGAAATTGGTATTGACTGCATCGAAAGCTTCTGTAAAGGCTTGGAAGCGCAGAGTAGTGAAGTTTTCGATCCGCAGTAATAACTCAGTGCTTTCGGCTTCGAGGGTGGTAAGTTTATCGCTGAGTTCTTGAAGGCGGTTGTTGGTTTCTTCGTAAGCTTCGAGGGCAAGCATATTGACGGGTTCCATCCCTTCCATCCGTTTTTGCAGCAGGCGGATTTGAGATTGGAGGGAGGCGAGATATTCGTCGGTTTGGGATTCGATGGGGAGTTCGGGTATTTCGATCGGGAGTTCGGTGCGCTGGGTGGCGATTTGAACGATTAGGTGTTCGATTTCGGTTTGGCGTTGCTGCTGGAGTTGTTCGAGTTTTTGTTGTTCCCACTGCAATTCTTGAAGATTGAGGTGGAGTTGGCGCAATTTGGCTTCGGCTTTGTCGCGTTGTTGTTTGTCTGTACCGAGTTCCTGTTCGAGAATGACTAATGATGCTTTGGTGGTGGCGATCGCGTCCCCAATCCCAGTTAATCTAGTATTGATATCGGTCAACTTGCGATCGAGTGTTTCGCTCCGTTGTTGATACTCGGTTGTCCGCCGTTGATTTTCGGCGATTTTTTCAGTTAATATTCCAGCTTGACGATCGATTTCTTGTAATTTCTGTTCGACGGCGGTTAACGCTTGTTGGCGTTGGTTGAGTTGCTGTTCTTGTGCTTTAATTTCGGTCTGGATGGCTTGCCAATCGCTGTGAACGCCGGATTTCTCTAATTCGGCGAGTTCTTGATGATAGTGCGCGAGGGTCTCTTCCTGGGCGGGTAGAGCTTGTTCTAGAGCAGCTAGATTGGTAACGGTTAGCTCTAAATCTTGCTGGTTTTTAAAAATCTGCGCTTGTAATTGCTGCTGTTGGTTGGTTAATTGGCTAATTTCTCGTTGATTTTGGTCGAAATTGAGTTTGAGTTCCCGTTGGGTTTGGCGGGTATCGGTGACAGCGATGGTAAGTTGGCGCAATTCAAGATTACTCTTATCGACGACTTCGCTGCTGACTTTGAGAATCTGTTCGATTTCGGTGAGTCGTTGTTGAAGATTCCGTACTTCGGCTGATTCACTTGCATCGGCGGTACCAAAGTGGATGGTAGATTTCTGAGAAATATTCCCCCCTGTCATCGCTCCACTGGCTTCGAGCAGTTCGCCGTCGAGAGTGACAATCCGATGTCTACCGAGCAATCCACGCGCTCGATCGAGTTTATCGAATACAATTGTCCCACCAAACACATAGTTAAATATCTTTTGATACTCGCGATCGAATTCGACTAAATTCACGGCGTAATCTATAAAACCCCGAGTTGCTCTCAGTGCAGCGTTCTCATTTAATGATGGCGGATTAATCTTATTTAGTGGTAAAAATGTTGCCCGTCCACCGCGCTTTTGTTTGAGGATTTCGATCGCCCGTGCCGCAACTCCATCATCATCTACAACTAAGTTACCCATTCTCGCTCCGGCTGCAATTTCCAGAGCCACTTGATAAGCTGGATCGACGGTACCTAATTGGGCGACTAAGCCATGTACACCAGGAAGTTTGGCTTCTTGAATAATTTTTGTAGCAAAGCTGCCTTGTGCTTCTTGCTGAGCATGATTTTGGGCTTCTAATTTATCGAGTTGACGCTGTTTATCTCGCTGTTCTTGTAATAAGCGTTTCTGAGTTTCTAGTTGAGTATCAACATTTGCTTGTACAGCCGTTAATTTCTGCTCTAATACTGCTAACTCGCCTGTAGATTGAGCAAGTTTAGCTTCTAACTGCTCCACCTTTGCGCTATTTGTCTCTAGCTCCGGCGTAATTGTCGCTAATTGTTGAGTTTGTTCGGCTAGTTTTTCAGTTAGTTGACTGCGCCGTTCGGTTAATTGTGCTTGTGCGGTACGCTGTTTACTTAATGCTTGAAGAGTGGTTTCAATTTGCCGACTGACTTGAGTTTGTTCTTCAACCCAAGCAGTAGAGGCACTAGCGATCAAGCTGGCTTTTTCTTTAGTTAATTCTAGCTGATATTTAGCTTCATCGCGATCGCGTTTGAGGTTGCTTAATTGCTCCTGCTCTAGTTGCTGCTGTTCGTTAGTTAATCCTTGAGCCTCGCGTTCAAAATTAGCTAATTGATTAGCAGCTTGTTGACAATCGTTGGCGGTGGTTGCGCGCTCTGTTGTGACTTCTTGTTGCTGCTGTTCGAGTTGACGACGTTCGGCTTGTTGGGTGGCTAACTCCGCTTGAGCAGCTAATAAGCGTTCTTCCCCCAGAGCGCGAACACAAGCATTCAGGCGTTCGACTTCGGTCGTATTAGTCTTAATCTCCCCTTGAAGATCGGTGATTCGTTGTTCTAATCCACCTAACGCTACTTTACCCTGACCTAATTCTTGTTGAATATTAGCCTGTTTCTGTTGAAGATTTTTCCATTTCAAGACGACCTCTTGAACGGATTTTTCTTGAAACTCAGTTCGCAATCTTTGATATTTTTCAGCTTTAATCCGATCCTGCGATAACTTGTCTCGTTGAACGACCAATTCTGCCGCCACAATTTGACACTTTTCGACCTTTTCCTTCACCTCATCGAGTGTATCCTTCGCCCGAACGATCTTGCGATCGAAAGCAGCCACACCCGCCAACTCATCAATAATCTCCCGCCGTTCCTTACTATTCATCGAAATGATGCTGGTGACATCCCCCTGTAAGACGACATTATAACCTTCCGGATAGATCCGCAAGGCATTAAGCTGCTCGTGCAACTCCGCCAGGTTGCAAGCCTCACCATTAATCGAATAGTTCGATGTATAACCACCCTGAGCATTCACCCGCAGCCGCCGCGTTACCACCCACTCACTCGCCAATCTTGGCGTAACAGGTACCTTACCATTACTAATATCGACAACCTTAATTTCCGGTGCTGGTTCACCCTCATTCTCCAGATCGAAAGTCACCGTCACAATCGCCTCAGATACGCCCTTGGTCGATCGATCGTGGTTAACCAAATCCGGCAACCGTTCCGCCCGCATCCCCTTAGAGCTAGCCAATCCCAGGCAAAATAACAGCGCGTCAAGAATATTTGATTTACCCGAACCATTCGGCCCAGAAACCACCGTAAAACCGGGTAGAATTGGAACTTTGGTAGTACCACCGAAGGACTTGAAGTGAGATAGTTCTACCTGTTTGATGTGTACCATAGAGCTTCTAGATGCATCCCTTGGCGGCACGAGTCCGCATTTTCTCAAGAGTTTATCTTAGCAGACTCTCGTTCGTTTGTGGGTTTGGGGGGATTCGTTGGCGAAGCCTACCGGAGGTAATCGGGGATAATGTAAAATAGGCTCGAACAAAATTGGGGGATAAATAATTGCCTACACCGAGCCAGATGCTGCAAGCAATAGTTCTATCTCAATGGCTATCGAACTGCTACCGACCGATTTACCTATTTCGGTCCGACGAGGAGCGGCAAGAGATATTTATTGTTACGGGAGAGGAAGAAAATATCCAAATCACTATTTATACTGATGGGAAATGGAGGTGTGAAATTGTCTAAACCTAACTTTCAAGCGATGACTCTTAATGAATTGAGACGATACATTTTAGCGAATAGAGATGATAAAGAAGCCTGGGATGAGTTTGCGGCTCGTCCTCGTCCTAATGCAATGATGGTATCGGCAGATACACCAGTAGAAGAACAAGAACGAATTATTAAGGAGTTGGTAGATAGAAGCAAATAAGGTGGTTTTGATCGAGTGACGTTAATTACTTGTAAAATCTATGATAGTGAAGTTTTGCGACTAGATAGGTAAGTGCTGTAATCATGAAGTCCATTGAGTTCGATCGAAAGAAGCACATCTATAAAAGTGAAGCCTTTGTCGAACTTGTCAAAGATGCAGTCAGATTCTTTAACGGTACACCCATTCATCCACTTCCACCCGCTGAAACCTTTCTAGGCACAGGAGTCTATGCCCTCTACTACACAGGGCAGAACCCTATTTATAGTAAATATGCAGACTTAAATCGCCTTGCCTACAACTATCCCATCTATGTTGGCAAAGCCGTTCCAAAAGGCTGGCGACAATCGCGGATTTCAGACAGCGAGATCAATCAGTCTCGTGAATTACACAACCGACTGAGAGAACATAGCCGGAATATTATGGCTGGTGCCAATTTGAATCTCGAAGAATTCATGTGCCGTTTTACGATCTTTGAAGACGAAAGCTCCGACATGATTAGCACGATTGAAGCAGCTTTGATTAAACTAACTCAACCGCTGTGGAATGTTGCTCTAGATGGATTTGGCAACCACGATCCCGGCAGGGGAAGATACGAGCAAGCAAAATCGGATTGGGACGTAATTCATCCAGGCAGAACTTGGGCAGAACGTTGTAATGGCACACCCAAAGCTGAAAGTATCATTCTTGCTAATATCGATCGACATTTCCAAGGTATCGGGGGACAATTATGAATTCCCTCGAACTATTTTCAGGTGTAGGTGGATTGGCGAAAGGTCTGGAATTAGCGGGATTTAAACATGTTGCACTCGTAGAAAACAACAAACATGCTTATGCCTCACTTTGTAAAAACTTCGATCCTGAAAAAGTTTTCCTTGGAGATGTCAGAGACTTCGATTTAGAAACATTAACTCATATCGATCTCGTCTCAGGTGGCCCTCCCTGCCAGCCATTTTCTCTAGGAGGTAAGCATCAGGCAGATCGAGACAAACGTGATATGTTTCCAGCAGCAATTCACGCGATCGAGAAACTAAAACCAAAGGCTTTTATTTTTGAGAATGTCAAAGGATTACTTCGCCAAACATTTGCTGATTATTTCGAGTATATTCTGCTACGGTTGACTTACCCCAGTTTCAATGCTGAGTTAAATTCAGATTGGCAACTGCATTTACATGAACTTCGCAGTGTGAGTAGTTCATCTTTTATAGGCACTAAGTATAACGTCCAGTTTAAGCTAGTTAGTGCTGCAAATTATGGAGTACCGCAAAATCGCGATCGAGTGATAATTGTCGGAGTCAGATCCGATCTCAATTATGATTGGTTGTTTCCAGCCGAGACACATTCGTCAGATAGATTATTTTGGGATATGTACGTTACCGGAGAATACTGGGAACGTCATCAAATATGTAAATCAGAACGTCCCTTAATGGATCGATCGATAGAAGCTAAAAGATCTAAACTCATAGATAAATATGGCATGTTTGAGCCAGCACTTATGCCTTGGCAGACACTCAGAGATACATTATCTAATTTACCAGATCCACAGTCTAATCATGGGATCGAGGATCATATTTTTCATGATGGGGCACGGATTTATCCAGGACATACAGGTAGTATCTTGGATGCACCTGCAAAAACAATTAAAGCTGGAGATCATGGCGTTCCTGGCGGCGAAAATATGATTCGATTTCCAGATGGTACCGTTCGCTATTTAACTGTACTTGAGTCAAAACGACTCCAAACTTTTCCAGATAATTTTATTGTCAAGGGTGTGTGGGGAGAATCAATGCGACAGCTCGGAAATGCAGTTCCTGTTCTACTTGCTCAAATGATGGGTGATGAACTTATGAAAATACTAAACTTATCTAATTATTGTGCTTCAACAGATAAAATCTTTGACAGATCATCTCTTCTAGAAAATCGTCAATTAAGCTTATCTGGTATTAAACTTTAGCACGATTGACAATATTGCAGTCTCAACCTTTTCCTTCACCTCATCAAGTGTATCTTTAGCTCAATCTTCCGATCGAAAGCCGACATACGCGCTAACCCATCAATAACTTTTCGCCGCTCCTTGATATTGCTGGTGATATCCCCTGCAACATGACTTAGCGTAGGCTGCTAATTTGGAAATCAATTATGAACTTTTATAAATACTTTTTCAGTAAAAGTTCTAACTTTTGCTTAGTAGCTTCAGGGAATTTATCTACTGGCGTGATAATAGCGTACTTGAGTGCCGAATGTGCTGCTGAGGTAAATAGATTCGCCCCCAGTCGGCGGACTGTTTCCTGAATCACCCGCTGGGCATTGACTGCGTTTTTGTGCAGATTGGCAATTATTAGCTCTACAGTCACATGATCGTGGTCGGGATGCCAACAATCATAGTCAGTAGCTAATGCTAGAGTAGCGTAAGCAATCTCAGCTTCTCTTGCCAACTTTGCTTCCGGCAAATTAGTCATGCCAATAATTTTACCACCGAGCATCCGATACATATTCGACTCAGCTTTGGTCGAAAAAGCGGGGCCTTCCATACAGATATATGTGCCTCCTTTGTGTAGCGTAATATCGGGGAGATTCAATGACTCGATCGATTCAGCTAAGATACTTGATAACTGATGGCAAATCGGATCGCCAAAGGCAATATGTCCGACAATTCCCTCGCCAAAGAAGGTAGCCACTCGATTTTTAGTGCGATCGATAAATTGATCGGGAAGGACTAAATCTAGTGGTTTGACTTCTGCTTGCAATGAACCAACCGCAGAGGCTGAAATTAGATACTCTACACCGATTTGCTTCATTGCATAAATATTTGCCCGGTATGGAACTTCTGATGGGGTCAAATGGTGGTGTCGGCCATGTCGAGCCAAAAAGGCTACACTTGTACCCTCCAAATCACCGATGATTAAGTTATCAGAAGGAAGACCAAAGGGTGTTTCAATCTTGATCTCTCGAATGTTGCTCAAGGCTGACATCTGGTAAAGTCCACTTCCGCCGATAATTCCAATTTTGACATCAGTCATTTAGCTGAACTCCATCAATAAATCATTATTTTGAGACTAAGGTTTAGTTTGAGCTGCGTTAATTTTGGTTTCGATATCAATCAGAGTATCTAAGACAATTCGCTTGGCATAGAGTTGCCATCCCCATTTTTGGATAGCGATCGCGGCGGCTGTTCCGCCTACTGCGGCAATATAATCTAAAGGTTGGTTGAGCGAAATTCCAAACAATAGTCCCAATCCCGCAATACCCCAAAATGGTAAAGCCACAGTTTGTCGCTGGGTTTCGACTAATTTGGCGATTCCCCCCGTGGGTAATTCTGCCTCCAAAGCTGCCTTGACTTCCCGTTGTTCGGCCATATTGACAGATATACCAATCTTTCGTCGCAATTTCTCAATTTTGCGAGCATCACTGCTATATTGGGTCAGCTCGTCTTCCGCCATCAATACCAGCCGCTCATACTGTCCCACAGGTTTATTAATCCACAAGTATTATCACGGTTGATTATACTCTATTCGCCAAGAGCGGCGCAGCAGATCGGCAAAGAATCGAACTACTAACCATCAGCTCATCACCATCCCACCATCAACATTAAACGTCTGTCCAGTAATATATGCCGCAGCAGGATCTGCTGCTAAAAATCTGACCATTCCCGCTACTTCTTCTGGTTGTCCGTATCGACCGAGGGGAATAAATTGCAAGATCCCTTCTGCCTTCAAATCATTAGTCATATCGGTCGCAATAAAGCCTGGAGCCACGGCATTTACCGTAATCCCCCGACTGGATAATTCCTTCGCTACCGTCTTCGTAAAGCCAATTACACCCGCTTTTGCGGCACTATAGTTTGCCTGTCCAGGATTACCCATTTGTCCGGCAACGGAAGTGATATTAATGATTCTGCCCGACTTTTGTTTGAGCATGATTTTGCTAGCTACACGGGTACACAAAAAGACCCCAGTAAGATTGGTATCGATGACTGCTTGCCAATCTTCTAGCTTCATCCGCAATAGCAGGGTGTCACGGGTAATCCCCGCATTATTCACGAGGACATCAACCCGTCCCCACTTCTCCATCACTGTGCTAAATAGTGCGTCGATGTGTTCGGCGTTGGAGACATCTGCCTGAACGGCAATTGCCTCACCCCCATTGCTGCTAATCTGTGTGACTAATTCATCAGCAGCACCACTCGAACTAGCATAATTAATAACTACTTTCGCTCCAACTGCTGCTAATTGTAAGGCGATCGCCCGCCCAATTCCTCTCGATGCCCCAGTCACGATCGCCACTTTTCCCGCTAATAAATCAGACACTTTTTATCTCCCAAATAAATCACAATCGATCGTAAATATTAGACCCATCAGCAGGTCAGCACAAATATTTGTAACATCAAAACAAGCTAAACCCTAGAGGTTGAACATTTCTCACCCTACAGCTACCAACTATCTTATATTTTTATCTAACAACTATATTACTCCCAACTCCCAACTCCTAACTCCCAACTACTTACTAGTAACAACCAATCGACGACGAAGTGATTCACTCCGACGTTTTGCTGTTTCATTCTCTGGTTCGAGTTGCAATGCCTGCTCGTACATATCTAATGCTTGAGAAGTCAGCTTTTTCTGTTCGTAAGCATGGCCGAGATTATTCATCGCAGTCACATATTCTGGTTCGAGTTTAATCGCTTCTTTGTACTGACGGATTGCCACGTCATACTGTTCTTGACCGAAATAAGCATAACCTAAGGCATTGTAAACCGGAGCCATTTCTAATGGCTCTAAACCATCAGCTTTAATCGCTTTTTTCAGCATAGCGATCGATTGGAGAAACATTTTTTTGTCTAGGTAAATACTTCCTAGCTCATAATATTCCTGAACGGTACCGCGCTCGTTCTTCAGTTTTCGCTCCAACTTTTTCATCGCATTTTCAATTTTGCGAGTTTTCAGAATTTGTCTGAGCACGAAGAAAGCAGCAACACCGAGTAATAGCAAGAAAGCTGAAAGGTAAATAGTGAGCAAATTTCGATCTGAAAAGTCCATTTTAAGCAGTGGTTATATAAATAATAAACTACAAATGATTTAATACCTAACTAATTATGATAGCTTGACTCACCACCAATGACACGATCGCGTGATAACTGTTAACTATTTACTCTTTCAGTCCCCAGTGCTGAATCCGTTGTTGAAGCCAGCCATCAGCTTGCCAGCGTTCGATCGCTCGATCGATCAATTGATGTAACGGATCGTATTGAATTCCTTTGGGAATAACTATGCCCAATATTTCAGTAGATAATTTATCAACTAAAAGATGATAACTCGGATCGGTTTGTATCCAACCAGACAATAGGCTCCGATCTGCGGCGACAGCGACAACTTTGCCACTCGCGAGGAGATTTTTAGCTTGTTGATAACTATCTACACCCACTAAATGCGCTCTAGGAATGATGTATTGCAGTGTGCCGATCGTACTAGAATTATTCAATACTGCAACTTTTTTACCAATTAAGTCACTATTTTTAGTAATCTTAGCTTGCTTGGTAATTATCCCCGTCCCATCGCGATAATAACCCCGACTGAAATCAATTACGCGAGATCGATTGGGTGTAATTGTTACTCTAGCGATCGCAATGTCTGCATTCCCCGCTAATACAACCTTTAGCCGATCTTGATTGCGAACAGGGACTAATTCGATCGCATTTACATTGCCAAATATTTCCGCAGCTAATTTGCGGGCGATATCAATTTCTAAACCCTGTAAATTACCACTAGAATCTCGAAACCCTAATAATGGTAAGTTGTCTTTGACTGCTACTACTAATTTTTTCCGCTGCTTGATTTCTTTGAGCGTTCCCGCTCTAACTACATCCTGCCAAATACTGATACTCGCCATCAGTGTAAGGATGAAGAATAAAGACTTAAATCTATCGATCGATCGAGCTTTATCCTTCATGCCTCTAAACCACTTTACTCCGCTGCTGCTGCTAGTTTAACTACTTGCTCGAAGCTAGCCGGATCGAGGATGGCGATCTGCGCTAACATCTTCCGATTTAATTGGATGTCGGCTTTCTTCATCAATCCGATCAGTTTACTGTAGCTCATGCCATGTTGGCGCGAAGCGGCATTGATCCGGGCAATCCACAACCGGCGGAAGTCACGTTTTTTCTTCTTCCGATCGCGATAAGCATTCCGTAATGCCTTCATTACCTGTTGATTAGCTACCCGATAGAGTTTAGAGTGCGAGCCTCTAAAGCCTTTGGCTAAGCTTAAAATTTTGTTGCGGTGCTTCCGCGCCACGTTACCGCGCTTTACCCGTGTCATAGTTTAAATTGTGTTAGTTG
Source organism: Chamaesiphon sp. VAR_61_metabat_425 (assembly GCA_031425415.1). Taxonomy (GTDB): domain Bacteria; phylum Cyanobacteriota; class Cyanobacteriia; order Cyanobacteriales; family Chamaesiphonaceae; genus Chamaesiphon. The sequence continues at coordinate 20,665 of JANPJH010000024.1, forward strand.
GTGATTAAAATTGCTCTACGGCGTGATGAATAACTAGTTATTAGCTATGTGACTATTCACTATCCTCAAGCTACCAGTTAGAAAAGTAGTTATCGAGAGCGACAATTACAAGTAGGGGAGCATCCCGCGCACTCTGAGCACATCGGTTTCGTCAACCGCAGTTGCTTTGGATAGATTGCGACGACGATCTGCATTTTTGTGTTCGAGCAGGTGGCTCTTAAATGCTTTACGACGCATGATTTTACCAGTGCCGCTGGCGCGAAAACGCTTCGCTGCTGCTTTGCGGCTTTTGAGTTTCGGCATTGGAATAAATTTGTTTAGACACAATTTACTATTATACTCGATCGAGTGAGGGAATGGCTAGTCAAAAATTTAAGATCGATCGAGAGACTACGCCCACAAGTGCCGATAATTTCTATTGTGTTAACAGCGCGAAAGCAACCTTCGCCGCAGCCTGTTCGGCGGCTTTTTTTGATTGTCCGGTGCCAATACCCAATTGGCGATCGCGAAACCAGACTTCGGCGATAAATCGGCGCGACCTGTCGCTAGTGGTAGTATCCTCTCGCACGCGGTATTCTGGGAGAGCCTTATAATTTCCCTGCGTCCATTCTTGGAGCGCATCCTTGTAGTTTTGCCGAGCCGGATCTTGGAGAATTTCGGTGGCTAATTGCTGAAAGTGCGGATCTAGCCAAGGACGAACTAACCGGAGATTATTAGTAGTCAAATACAGTGCGGCTAATACTGCTTCAAAGGCATCGGCTAACCTCGAAACCCGTCCAGAAGGGTCGCCGATCGCCGAAGCGGCTAAAGTCAGATAGCGATCGAAACCATACCCATCAGCTATTTGCGCCAAAATTCGATCGCTCACTAGTACTTTCCGAATCGCTGAAAAGTCTCCCACAGATTTATCGGGATAAGTCTCCCACAAAAACTCGGAAGCCGCCAACCGCACCACCGAATCACCAATAAATTCTAACTGCTCGTAGTTGGGTGTCCCCATCGTCGGATGAGTTAACGCAATATCCAACAACGACCAGTTTACCTGGGTATCGACTGGTAAGCCCAAGCGACAGAGCAACCGTGCTAATTCTTGTTGTCGTCGTGGATACATTATCTACTGTTTACCAAAAAAAGAGAGAGAGTTGGAACGTAAGCCGGGTTCTGTTATCTCTGACGAGACGGCGATTATCTATCTGGGTAGTTTGTTACCAAGTACCTCAAGCGGATCTAAACGGAACTGGTAAAAGACCAACCATAGCCCCTGCCTTGCTTCCAACCGGGGTTTACCGAGCCAGTACCTCTCGATACTGCTGGTGCGCTCTTACCGCACCTTTGCACCCTTACCAGTTGGGAGTGGGGGAGTTGGGAGTTTGGAGCATTTTTTCAACTCCCAACTCCCAACTCCCAACTCCCAACTATTGGCGGTATTTTTCTGTGGCACTATCCTCACGCTCGCGCGCACTGGGCGTTACCCAGCAAGTTTGGTCTTTCGGAAGCCCGGACTTTCCTCGAATTCAACGAGTGAAATCGCAACCACCTCACCTACTCCCTCTCAACTATCTATTCTAGTGGACATAGGGCGGTAGCGGTGTAGTAGCTACTCCAATCCCGCGCTGGCAAGTTAAGATAGTTTAGCTACTCATTTGCCCCAAGTAAACTATGACCAGTGCAATTATCGAAACCGCTAAAGGCAATATCAATATCAAATTTTTTGATGCCGATGCACCAAGTACAGTGAAAAACTTTGTCGATTTGGCCGAGAAAGGCTTTTATGATGGCTTAACCTTTCACCGGGTGATTCCTAACTTCATGATTCAAGGTGGTTGTCCGACTGGTACTGGAACTGGTGGTCCTGGCTACAAAATTAACTGTGAAATCAACCCCAATCTCCACAAGGCGGGAACGCTATCCATGGCACATGCCGGCAAAAATACGGGTGGGAGTCAGTTTTTCATTTGCCATTCCCCTCAGCCGCATTTAGATGGTGTACACACTGTATTCGGTCAAACCGAAGATATGGATGTGGTAAATGCGATTAAAGGTGGCGACAAAATGCTGTCAGTTAAGATTCAACATGACTAATTGACTGGTCTTGATTAACAATTACAGCAACCGCCGAGCTGATTAAGATATGTCCCCGACTTCTAGAAGAAGTTGGGGGTATCGCGTCAGATTTAATCATGGTTTAATACTTACTTAGTGATGACTAAAATTCGCCCGATCTTAAAAATTGGTAATTCGATTTTACGTCAACGATCGAATACTATTATAGACTTTGCCGATCCTCAAGTTGACGATTTAATTAACGATCTGATTGCTACCGCTGATGTGGCAAATGGAGTCGGAATTGCTGCACCTCAATTGGCTGAATCCGTGCGGTTATTTATTGTGGCATCTCGTCCGAGTCCGCGTTATCCATTGGCTCCAACAATGGAACCAACGGCGATGATTAATCCCCAAATTATCGATCGATCTGCTGAAGTTGTTCAAGGCTGGGAAGGCTGTCTGAGCGTTCCAGACGTGCGGGGATTAGTCGATCGGCATCAAAAGATCGAAGTTAAATATCTAACCAAACATGGTGAGTTAATCCAACAGGAGTTAACCGGATTTATTGCCAGAATTTTTCAACACGAACTCGATCATCTAGATGGAATTTTATTTCCCGATCGAGTCACAGATCCTACTAATTTAATTACTGAAGCCGAATACTTGAAAATTGCTTTTGATTAAAGATATTATCTATTACCTAACTATCTTGCTCCAGTACTAAAAAACTTAAAGGTGACTAAAAAACAACCAAAATTAACCAACGCGATCGCAATTGCACCGAGCACCACACCCTTAGTAAACCCCTTGACTCGACGTTTCATCGACCAACGTAACAGCGGTAAAACATAAGCTAATTGAATTAGACCGATCGAAAAGACGACCGACATGAAGATCGGTGAAATAGTATTGAGACACAGGGCAATAAAAATAATCAGAATATTAATGCCAAATACCGTGACCATGCCCGCGATCGCATCTCCAAGGTGAGATTTTTTAAAGATTGATTTTCTCAGCATAGCTGTAGTTTTGAGAGGACAATTTGGGCTATATTTATACCTTTACTCCAGTTTTACTAGTCGATCTGGCTTGATTTTAGCTAAGTTACAAATTGAGGCTACAGAAGACAAAGCTATTTCAAACTAGTATTCTTTACAGCTACAGTATACATAACTGAAGCTTTATTTAAAAATCCGCCTATTTACCTAAATTACGCTTGAGGCGTTCTAACTCTTCATCAGCCTCCCATCGCCGAAATTGAGCATCCAGCGGGTCGGCAAAATTGCTGTTACTAGTATAACTATTTACCGATCCCCAACTACTAGTACTGTCTTCCATCATTTGGGCTTGAGTGCGCGCAGCTTGGGCTGTAGCGGCCTTGGCTTTGACTTCGGTGCGTCGCGCTTTAATAGTTTGGAGTAGCTCCGTCGCCTTGACTTTTCGCTCCTTCAAGCCTTGCATTTTGCCCCAGAGTTGATTTCCTTGGGGGAGAAGTGCATTGACACGCGCCTGGGCTGCTTCAGCGAGATCGGCGCGTCCAGCAGCGGTGGCTTTTTGGACGCGCTCGTACCAGTTTTTGATCTCTTGCGCTGTACTGAGAATTGCTGTCTCCGTGCGGGTTTCTTGCGATTGGAGGTCAACAATTAATTGATAAGTATCTGTTTCTTGTTGCGCTAGTTGTTCTTCGATTACCTGCAATTCCAGGTGCGGGTTTTTGGCAAGAAAGTCATCGATTTGACTCTCTAAAAACCGCTTCATGTCTTCAAATAGGCTCATAAGAAGTTGAGAGTTGGGAGTTGGGAGTTAGGAGAAAAGGGTAAAGAGTGAAGGGTAAAGGTGTTACCCACAACCTAATCCTGTCAATCCTTTAATCTGATAAATCTTGGTCAAAATTTCTGACCCACGTAGATCGATCGAATTACGCCGCCGGCTTTTTTAACAATCACTTCTCCTTTAGCAACAGTCAACAACGACCAATCACTCGTACCAATTTTTTCACCCGCATAAATTGTTTGAGTTTGACGATTAATCTCAAAGATTGCACCAGGACGATCTCCGGTTTGAAGCGTTTTGAGAAGAGAAATTGGTGGAGTGGTAGCGTTAGTTGGATTGGCGGTGGTGGTGACAACACCTGGATTGGTAGCGACTGGAATGGTGGGGCTAGGACTGTCTACAGTAGTGGACTTGGTTGCAGCATTCGAGGGCACAGTGGCTGAATTGGCTTGAGTATTAGCGGATTCGATTTTGGCGATAGACTTCCGCATGTACTCAGCAAACTTGGCATCATCTGAAGAGATTTGGGATTGAGACTGGAATGGGAGCCAACTGGTATCGATGTTTTTGGGCAGAGTGATTTTACGTTCGTTAATTAGCCAAAGTAATAAACTGCTTAAAGCGATCGAGACAATCCCAATACTTAGGAATGCTTTCATCCACAGCGGACTATGATTTTGGTTTTGACGTTTGGGCTGAGATGGCTGTGGCTGATGGGGTTCATCTGGTTGTGATGGTGGGGTGACTTCGGTTTGAGGTGGTTGGTACTGTCGATATTGAGGTTGCTGTGTCTGGATATCAGCCATCCGAGGGGTAGAGCGATTTGTGGCGGCTGGGTAGCGATAGCGTTGTTGATTCGTACCCGTTTGATTGGCTTGAGCTGTGTCTCGCCCATCGGCGAAGGGAATGTCGCTAGAGAGATCGCCGCTGAGTAATTCATCGATGTCTGTAAATAATCGATCGATCGATCGATCGGCATGAGCATTAACTTTAGCGAGAATTTCCTGACTGAGTTTGGTGGATTGAGGGTTGGAAGATGCGGGGTTTTGGTTAGTCATGATTTAGTGGCTAGTGACTAGTGACTAGTGGCTGTTAGTTAGTTTACCGCAAAGAGATTTATTGGGCGTTGCTGATTTTACGGTACGATCTCCTTTCCGATCCAAGTATTGAATCTCCTACTTTTTTATTCGTTGATTCCGCAACACCATTTATTGCATTCGATCGATTGTGCGGTATTGAATAGCTTCAGCGATGTGTGTGGGTTCGATCTGCTCGGCTTGGGCTAAATCGGCAATAGTTCGGGCAACTTTGATAATTCGATCGCTGGCTCTAGCCGAGAGTCCTAGCTTGCGAATTGCCAGCTCCAAGAGTTGCCGACTACGATCGTCTAAAGGGCACCAAGCGCGTAATTCTCGACTTTGCATTTGGGCATTACAAACGATGCCTTGAGCCGACTGAAACCGGAGACTCGCACGATCCCGTGCTGCTTGAACGCGAGGGCGAACTGTGGCAGAATCTTCGCCCGTGGGCTGATTGGTAATCTCCTCTGGTTTAAGCCGATTTACCGCCACTTGCAGGTCGATGCGATCCATCAGTGGCCCTGATAGTTTGGCCCAATAATTTTCGCGTTGGCGGGGATTGCAACTACAAGCTTGAATTGTATCCCCATAGTAACCACAGGGACAGGGATTGGTGCTGGCAACGAGGGTGAATTGAGCGGGAAATGAGACAGATTGACGCGTCCGAGAGATTGTCACCTGTCCATCTTCTAGCGGTTGCCGGAGAAATTCCAGGACATCTCGTTTAAATTCGGTTAATTCGTCCAAAAATAATACCCCCCGATGGGCGAGGGAAATTTCTCCAGGGCGGGGAAAACTGCCGCCACCAACTAATGCTGGGCCAGATGCTGAGTGATGGGGGCTGCGATATGGTCTGTCACAGACGAGGGAGCCGCGCTCTTTTAATAGCCCAGCAACAGAGTGAATTTGGGTCACTTCCAAAGCTTCAGCAAAGGAAAGTGGCGGTAAAATCCCTGGTAGCCGTCGAGCTAACATCGTTTTACCACTACCTGGCGGCCCAACAAAAATCAGATTGTGTCCCCCTGCTGCTGCAATTTCCAGGGCACGGCGGGCGTGTACTTGTCCTTTGACATCATGAAGATCGGCACAATTTAACTGCGGTTGGGTTAATTTTTCCCGCACATTTACTTTCACTGGCTCAAATTGTTCGGGATGATTGAGGAACGCTGCAACTTCGGCGAGATCCTGCAATCCATACACCTGTAGGCCTTCGACCACAGCCGCCTCTTGAGCGTTATCCGCTGGTACGACCAATCCGGTGATACCCATTTTTTGAGCAGCAGCCGCGATCGATAAGACACCTGTAACCGCCCTTAAACTGCCGTCTAAGGATAGTTCGCCCAAAAATAGGTAATCGCCTAATAATTCACCACTAACCTGGTCTGAGGCGGCGAGAATACCCACACAGATCGGTAAATCAAAGCTCGGCCCCTCCTTTCTCAGGTCTGCGGGTGTTAAATTTACTACAATGCGCCGCATAGGATAGGCAGAACCAGCATTTTTAATTGCTGTTTTGACACGTTCTTTACTTTCTTGAACGGCGATATCCGGTAAACCCACCACGGTAATCTCTGGTAGCCCAGTGGCGACATCTACTTCTACACCTACTTTGACGGCATCAATGCCAATAATCGTCGCACTCCAAACCCTAGCTAACACAGCGATTTTCCCGTTACTTTGAGTAATCTATGTTAGTTAAGCATGAGACTTCAATAGATGACATCGATCGAATGTCGGAATTTTGACAGTCGGGTTTCAGACTTGAGACTTTAAGCTGATAAAAATTATTTTATACTACGGCGAATCCGCAGAATTACGGATCTCCCCTACGCTCTGCCTACAGTATTGTTGTTATACATGTACGCAATCGCTCTGAAGTACTAGTATTTATGGAAAATTTCATTGGCAATGGCTCTGACCATAGCAATGCTCAAAGCTTTGACACATCGATTAATCTCGGAAGTATTTATCAAAATCCATCTGAAAATATTTTCGATCTTAATTACCCGAAATATAAATATTCAGATCGACAATTACCCAATCCTAAATTTGAAGATTATCTCAACCAGACAATTTTACCCTTAGCACAGACAGCACTGCGAGAATTTGGTCAATCTTCAGACTTTGCCAGCAAGATGAATTTAGCCTTTGGTGATGGATTCGATTCTCGTTCCGAGAGGCTTTGCCAACGACAGCTCAACCAGAACAGCATCTTACTTGACAGTCTGACCAAACATAAGCCTGTACCATTTGAAATCTTACCTAGTGGACAAATTCGCGCTAAAGGGGCTTTTGGGGGCGATAAAATCTATCTATCCGAGGAATTGCTCGATCCAGAGACGGCTAATTCCCAAGAAGCAGTGAATGTGCTCTTGGAAGAAATGGGGCATTATCTTGATTCTCAAATTAACGTCGTAGATGCGCCAGGAGATGAGGGGGCAATTTTCGCTAAATTGGTGCAAAATCAACCGTTTGCGGCGGGAGAATTAGCCGCATTACAAGCTGAGAACGATCTCGGTGTTTTAAATATTAACGGGAAGGAGATTGAGGTAGAGCAAGCTAGTCTAGATTCAGGAATTTTTGAGGTCGATAGTAATGGCAAAATTTCTCTAGACTTTTTAGCCGATGCTGGGGCTTTCCAGAGTGAAATGGCGATCTTTAGTCTCAAGGGGATGGAAGGTTTAGAACTGGGTTCAGCTAGTTTTATTCAAGAGGCGGCACGACGCGCTTTGAGTAATTCTAACTTGGGTCGAATTGTGATTAAGGATGCGATGGAGGGCGCAAAATTTGATGGGGAATTAGGTGAGGCGAATAAAAATAATGGTCAATATGCAGGGGTGAAAACTTTTGACTTTACTCCTGGCGATCGGTTAGTAATCATGTTGGTTCCAAAAGGAACAGTTGAGGAGGTATTTAAAAACCCTGCACTAGACGGCAATCAACGTCCGCTATTTTCGATCGCAGCAGCCAATCCAAACCAATCGATTCAACTGGGGCAATTAGTACCTGGTACCTTTGGCTGGGAAGATCTTCGGCTCAATGCATTTAGTGATGCGGACTATAACGATTTAGTATTTCAACTTAAAGGGGCAACAGGACATCAAATCGATCTAGGACAATCGATCGCCTCAAATAATGGTAAAGATTGGCAAAGTTCTTCTTTCGCTGAAAAAATCTTGAATCATGTGTATCAAGATAAAAAGCCACCAATCTTAATGGCAAGTTTAGCTGAAGATACTGGATTAGACGATCGCGATGGCATCACATCCAATCCTCAAATTGTTGGATATTTAACTGATGATAGCGGGATTAGGAAATTACAAGCTAAATTTGCAGATGGGGCTTATGTAGATATTTTCTCTTTCCTGAAACCGGATAATAGTTTTAGTTTAGGTGGTAAACAATTAGCTCATATTAAAGGCGATCGATTAGGAGATGGCTACTATGAGCTAACCTTACGAGCAGAAGATAAGTTTGGCAATGTATCTGACTCGATCGTCAAATTTACTTTAGATCGAACCGCCCCAAATTTCGATCTAAAGGGTAGGAGTTTAACAGAGAATAGTCCTGCTAATTCTATTGTTGGTACATTCTGCATTGCTGATGCTAATGCTGGAGATAATCCGAATTATAGTTTAGTAGTAGGAAGTGGAGATACAGATAATGCTGCTTTTACGATTGCTGGGAATGAACTGAGAATTAAGAATTCTCCCGATTTTGAAACCAAACCAACTTATAGTATTCGTGTTAAGACAACGGATCTAGCGGGATTATGTTGCGAACGGACGTTTGTAATTGATATTAATAATATTAATGAGTCACCAACCGCTTTAACTTTAACTGGGAATACTCCAGGGTGAACGCACCAAAA
>JANPJH010000025.1:0-6770 GCA_031425415.1 Chamaesiphon sp. VAR_61_metabat_425
AGCTTACAAACCTTGTGGAATTATAGTTCGCGCTTTTGTGTCGAAGAATTATTCTTAGATAGTAAGTCCGGTGCTTTTGAGTTAGAAGATTCTCGCCTTCGTCACACTGATGCCCTCAACCGCTTGTACCTGATTGCTGCTGTGGCTCTCCTCTATGCCACCACGACTGGTATGACTGTTACTATTACTGGGTTGCGAACTACTGTTGATCCTCACTGGCGACGTGGTTTAAGCTATCTTAAAATTGGTTTGCGATACCTTCGCGGTGTGATTAATAAAGGACGAACATTACTTGTTCCTATTCCTCTGTGCTCTAGAGATCCTGAGCCTTGTTTTGCCTCCAAGAAGGCTCAACTAGATTTCTACGACTCAATCTGGTTCGATCGGATCGTTACTATCACTTGTAAAACCTGACTTTTGCCCCTCCATTAAAGATGTGTCAGGCAGTCAGTTGGTGCGGTGCGGACTACTTTTACCTTTTAGCTGCGATCGAAGTCGTAAGGGCGATCCGATCGAATCGCCCCAAAAGTTATATTCTGTAATAACAACGGCTTCGGCTTGCATCGACGCAGCTAGCTAGAGGAGCTGAGTGCCAAACTGTCACTAACTTCTAGATTGTTGTATCGATCTGCTCGTTGGCACAGCCTCTCTGAAAGAGAATAGCCGATCGATAAAAGTCGAGCATCTGGCGATCTTGCAGGCTATAGAATACATGCCGCCCCTGCTTGCGAAAATTGACCGATCGGTTTGCCCTGAGCATTCTTAACTGATGGGATACCGCCGATTCGTTCATCTCCAATATCGCCGCCAAATCTCCAACGCACATTTCCTTCGCTGCGAGGATCGAGAGAATTCGCAACCGATTGGGATCGGCTAGAAAGCCCAAAAACTCCGACAGACGCTGTGCCTTCTCCACCGAGAGCATTTCGGTGGGTGGGGAATTTGCATCGTCAGAGTGAGTGGGATGGGGAGCTTCACAACAAAGATCTTCCCCATCTTCAATTGTCACTGGTTCGGTAGATCGATCTGACATCTATTTGTCGCAGCCACAGCCTGTATGTCCGCAACCTTCTCCGGTAGTATGACCATTAGCACAAGCATCGCCGCAGTAATGTTTGCCGTCTTTGACGATCGCATCAGAGAGCGAAACGATACACAGGCAAGACTCACAAGCACATTTCATTTGGGTAACAGTAGACATGATGGTTCTTTTGGTTAGTTATCTGTATATCCTAACACATGAATGTGTATGCAGGTATTAGCGACGGGGAATCTTCACAATTTCCATTTGTTGTAAGAGTGCTGGAAATCGCTCAGACGGATTTATAATAGCGATCGAATCGCTGAAAATTATTTAAGATGAAATTATTTAACTTACTATGGCTACCTGCGGCTGGAGTAGTTGGAGCTAGCTATTTCGCTCAAGCTAATCAGCCCCAGCCCCAGCCGGAGACAACAACACTCAAAGCCTGGAAAATTCAACCAGTGGCAGCACCTGTTATCGACCCCAAATCTGCCCACCAAGCTTTACTCGCACGACAAAAACAACTTGCTGGGAAAAATTTTAGTTGTGATTGCAATGGCTGTAGAATGGCGGCACAGCAATTAGGCGTGACACTGAATTAGATCGCAAGTTCGCCTTTAACTTTAATTCGATCGGGGAGGTGTATCATTGGCGTTGGCGAAGCCTTCCCCTGGGGAAATCGAATCTAGTATGAATGCTAAATGCGATCGTTTTTACATCGATGGAGATCGTTAATTACACCTTTGCCCAATTGCCCCAGACTGCTAATGTCAGCCCTGGATCGTAGATATTGACAAACATCGTGCGACCATCTGGGGCAAAACATGCTCCAGCAAATTCACTATTATCTCTGGCATTACGGGCGAAAGTATAAACACCACCTTGTGGGGTAATGCCGACTAATCTTTGTTCGCCTCTGCCATCTTCACAAGTTATTAAATGACCGTTAGGGGCGATCGTAATATTGTCGGGCATGTCGATAATATTATTGTCATTTGGTTCTAAAAATAGTTCGATAAATCCACCATTCTTAGCAGTTTTTCCAGGAGTATACTTCCAGATTTGACCGTTACCTCTGGCTTCTTGCCCTGGTGATACTGAGAGATTTGCTAAAACATTACCACCTTGAGTACAGGTAAAGTAAAAAGAACCATTAGTGTAACAGATGCCTTCCCCGCGCATAAATTGAGCTGCACCTTTAGTAAATCCTTCTCTTTTGACTGTATTTTCGGATGGATTTGGTTCCTCAATTCGCACCCATTCTACAGCAAATTTCTGTCGGATTGGAAAGTTTTGTTTGGTATTAACTTGAGGTTTACTAACAATTTTGAGGGCTTCAAGGATGCCACCTGCGGCTAATTTTCCAGGCTGCGTGGGAATAAAGCGATAGAATAATCCAGTCGGATCGTCTTCGGTTTGATAGACAATGCCAGTGCGCGGATCGATCTCAATTGCTTCGTGGCGAAATCTTCCCATTGCTACCAAAGGTACTGGTAAAACTGGCGTTTGGCTATTTATCGGTACTTCAAAATTATAGCCGTGAGGTTTGGTCACGATCCCTTTACTCGTGTCTGGCATCCCTGGCATAGCAATATTTTCTTCGCAGCTAATCCATGTACCCCAGGGCGTTGTACCACCAGAACAGTTGACGCTAGTCCCTGCCAAGGATACATATTCTTTAGTTAACTGCCGATTCCGATCGATCGTGAGAGTTGTAGTGCCGCCCTTACAGTTGGGATCGTACATGCGATCGAGAGCGGCGATTACCCGTGACTTATCATTCAGACGAAGTTCGTGATTGCGAACTAAAATTGTCGAACCATTCTTGCCTGTAAAAGCAGCCATCCCATCAAAGTTACTTGGTACGCTCGTGCCATCGCTCATCTGCTTGCCGCTTTGAGAGACGATTTTGTAACTAAATCCCGCTGGTAGATCTAAAATTCCCCTGGGATCTTTGACTAAGGAACCGTAACCCCTAACTTGCGGCGATTTGACTACTGATATTGCGGCAGATTGGCGATAGAGACTTTCTAATCCAGCTAGGATAAAGCTACTGCTAGTACCTGCACCAGCCAGGGTCAGGAAATGACGACGGGAAATAGACATAGGGGAAATTATGCGTTGGTGTCGATATCGCTGACAGAATTATATCAATTATTCAGGAGAGTGCATCTTCACTTTGTAATCTGCACTCATTATTTCTCATCCTGTAGAACCATAAAATTTAGACATTTTCATGTCTAGCTGTAGTATTTATTCAATACTGGCTAATGGACATAGCTGCAAGCCCACAGGTGTATCGATAATCGCCAGATGTACGCCAAAGACTTCGGCGACTATTTCAGGCGTAATTATGATTTCAGGGATGCCAACGGCGACCAGAGAGCCATCTTTGAGCATTGCCAACCGATCGCTATACCGGATCGCCAGATTCAGCTCATGAAGGACGGTAATAATGGTTAATTCCTGTTGCTGTTGGAGATCTTTAAGCAGCGTCAGCTTTAAGAGAATGATTATCATTCCTGTTGTTTGTGATATGCTGGTAGAGTTTCCATTCATCTTCGCAGTTCATGGATCGGCATCCCATCTACCTCGTGACAGGGCCATGCGGTTCTGGCAAAACTACCTGGATTCACCAACAACTGACTACCAGCACCGAACCTAGTGCTTATATCTGTCTGGGTGCAGATGCTACCCCGATCGATCTCACCTATATTACCGCAACCTGTCCCCACGTCAAACCGATCTCGGCTGGGGCATCCTGGACGCAGCTAGCCGAGATCCAACCGCTATATGTAGAGATTGCGCCGCAATTAGATTTAGCCGCTCTACAACTACCTGTAGATATCGAAGCTTGTCAACGAATTGCGATCGTACCCAAAGGTTTAATCGCGAGTGAATATCACGATTGGGCGACTCAAACCCTCATCAGTGAAGTCACCGAAAACAGTGTTTCGCTAACTGCCTCACCCCGCTTTGGATTGACAGGAGAAGTACTAGATCCAGCTAGTCTAAACATATTTTGGGACGAATTAATTCAGGGAGCTTATGGTGAAGTTGCCAGAGCTAAAGGTATTTTCGAGATTGTTGATGGTCGATCGTTTTATTTTAGCTTTGGAGTCGGTTTTCCCGATTGTACTTACTTTGAATTGCCTTTACCACCAGTATTAACAGGCAGACCGAACCGATTTAGTGGGTTGGAAGTTGTAGGAAATAACTTGCAACCTCAATTAATTATGGAAACCTTAGAAGACTGCGGTTTAGATGATAATGCCCTAGCATATTATCAAGAAGAAATTAAATCTCAATTATCGACTGAATCACCAGAGGAAGCACTAGTATGAAAATAGCAGTAATGTCTTGCATTCATGGTAACTATGAAGCTTTGAATGCGGTATTGTCAGACATCGATAAACAACGAGCAGACAAAATCTTTTGTTTGGGAGATTTAGTCGGTTATGGCCCTCATCCCAATGCAGTAGTAGAGATGATTCGCTCTCTAGATATCCCCACCGTTCAAGGTTGTTGGGATGAAGATATCGTCGAAGGGTTGAATGCTTGCGAATGCAGTTATCCATCAATTTTGGCAGAGAAACGGGGCAAGAAAGCACATGAATGGACGAACGATCGAATTCGTCCCGAAGTGCGCGAATATCTGGCACAACTACCTCTAAGTTTGCGTGAGGAGAATCTTTGTTTCGTACATGGAAGCCCCCACAATCAACACGAGTATTTGATGCCCGAAGTCAATGCTTTTACGGCTCTAGAACGGGTGATGGCGACAGGCGCAGATGTCCTATTTTGCGGACATACTCATGTTCCCTATGTGCGGACGCTGGATGCTGGACAATTAGCGGTTAAAGTTCAACAGCCAGAAGGAAGTTCGACTAAGCAATTTACCGCACCGCTGAAGCAGATTATCAATGCGGGTTCTGTCGGCGAACCGCGTCACGGTCGTCCAAATGCGACTTATGTAATTTACGACACGGACGATAAATTAACGACCTTGCGGGAGGTGGAGTACGATTATCAGCTTACTTGTCAGGCGATTATCGATAACGGGCTACCTGCTATTTTTGCATGGCGACTGGCTCAGGGTTTGGAATATGCGGAACGCGCCGAAGATCCAACTCATGTCTGCGAACGATAGGGTTTAAGTAATAAGTAATAAGTGTAATCTAGATGTGGGCGATCGCGAGTGGAATTGAAGGTAATTTAGCTGCATACGAGGCAGTGGTGGCAGACTTGCGAAAGTCGCGCCAGGATGTGGAGAATTTCTATTTAATCGGTGATATTATCGGCCCAACAGACCAGAGTAATCGACTCGTCAAAAGAATTCAGCAGCCGCGTCAAGGCGAGCCAACACCGCTAGTTTGTCAAGGATGGTGGGAGGAACAAATATTGATTCTTCATGCCTTGGGGCGGACGGGAGAGCCGACAGAACTAATCGATCGATATGGCATCGACATGATGAAAACGCTCTGGGATGCGATCGATTCCGCGACTCTAAAGTGGGTACAATCTCTAGAATTTGGATTTGTAGAACTAGATTGCTTTTTAATTCATGGTAGTTCGCTCTCAGTCAGTGATGAATTGACACCAACTATAGATCCAATTCAGGCGATCGATCGACTATCACGGATGGATGCGAATCAATTATTCTGTGGTCGATCGGGTTTAGCGTTTGAGTATAAAATTGAATCGGGTAGTCTGAATAGTCAAGTTCAAACCTTAGATAAGTTAACCGATCCAACTCCGACGGTATTAAGTCCCCGTCGAATCGTTGGGGTAGGTTCGGTGGGACGAATTGAAGGCAAAGCCAGCTATACGCTCTATCATCCAGGTAGTGATAAGTTGGAGTTTAAGACGGTTCGTTATGGAACTAAAAAAGGCTTTGGTTAAGAACTATCCAAAAATCTCAAATTCCCAAGATTGTCAAGGAAATGCGGCGCATTATTAAAGCCAACTTACCGATCGTGCGGGAAGTCGTGAGCACAAATGATATTAAAGCTGAAATCGCCAATTTGGGGGAACTATATAAACTCGAAATTCTCGACAGCATCCCCGATGGCGAGATTATTACTCGTTATTTTATTGGTAGTCCCGATACTGGCAAAGTAACAAAGTCTGATTCGGTACGAGCGATCGGGTGCGTTGCATGGTTTGATGCGCGTCAGAGGCTTTACAATACGGTTCGGTTAAGGACTAGACGGTATTAAAGACGATCGAGAAAGAGCGGATTTCATTCTTCTTTCCAGTTCCTCGATGAATAGGTTTTTTCGAGGGAAATTTAGCTCTAGTTTTTTTGACAACTCTGAGGTTACTTCTCCCTTCACGCTTTGGGATCTGTTCATCCAAAATCTCTCTCTGTAGCCAGCTCAAAAAAAGGGAATGTCAGTTAATTCCAAGCGTTGGAATTTTGGAACAGCGCGGCGGACAACATTCAACGTTCCAGTAAAACTTAATCTCAAGGGAGAAATGTCAGCTTGTTCAGCCACTTGAAACATCAGCGAACGAACAGCCCAATGTCCTAATAACCATCCATAAACTTCTTGAACAACCTCACGAGGATTAAGAGAACGAATTAGTGTTTTACGTCCCAATAAATGCACTTTTAGTTCATCAATAGTACTCTCGACTTCCCACCGTTTGTGATACTCCATCGCGAGTACTAAAGCTGGAAAAGCAACAGAATCTAACAAACTGGTGATTAGGCGATATACTACTGGTTCTCCATCATTCTCAA
>JANPJH010000026.1:0-4389 GCA_031425415.1 Chamaesiphon sp. VAR_61_metabat_425
CATCGAGAAGCTAAGGAAATTACCCTTTCAACCAATGGTAAATTGCGAATCCTGGCAGAAATTCTCGAACGCCACTACCCCGAATCTACCTTAATCTTCACGAGTGACAATGCGACTGTCTACCGGATTGCTCAAACCCTACTAATTCCAGCGATTACGCACCACACCCCAGTCAAAGAACGCCATGAGATCCTGACACACTTTCGCGAAGGTACCTATAAAACTCTCGTCGCCTCACAAGTCCTAAATGAAGGGGTTGATGTTCCTGCGGCAAGTATTGCGGTAATATTATCCGGTACCGCTTCGCCACGAGAGTATATCCAACGCTTGGGGCGAATTTTACGAAAGGGTAAAGCTGATAAGCAGGCAATTCTCTATGAGGTAATTAGTGAAGGCACGAGCGAAGAACGGATTTCCGCTAGACGACGGGGCGAGTTACCTGAAGACAGTGCTCGAACCCAAACTGCCAAAGTAATTCAGTTGCCCCTCAACTATAATCAACCTGTGGAGCGATCGCGCAAAGTCGCTGAAGCAGATGATGAGTCACCGCCACCAGACAATGATGGAAATTTAAAATATTAATATTGTTATGACTAAGCAAATAATTCACACCGATTTAGCCCCCGCACCAGTTGGACCATATAATCAAGCAGTTGTCGCAACTGGTAAAATGTTATTTGTTTCTGGACAAATCTCGATCGATCCAGCTACTAATCAACTCGTTCACACTGGCGATGTTGCCCAACAAACCGAACAAGTGATGGCAAATCTAGCGGCGATCTTAACAACAGCCGGAGCGACTTTTGAAAATGTAGTCAAGACAGGTGTATTTCTCAAAGATATGAACGACTTCGCGATCGTCAATGGAGTTTATGCCAAGTATTTTGATGAAGCAAATGCTCCCGCACGTGCTTGTGTAGAAGTCGCTCGACTACCTAAAGATGTGTTAGTAGAAATTGATTGTATCGCAGTAATTAATTAGCTCCATGCTCAAATATTCACTAGTCATTCCCGTCTACAACGAAGAAAGTACAATTCCGGAGTTATATCGTCGGGTGAGTGCAGTGATGAATGGGTTGGATGATACCGCAGAAACGATTTTTATTAATGATGGTAGCCGCGATCGAACATTAATATTGTTACGGGAATTGCACGATCGAGACGATCGAGTAGTGTATCTGAGTCTAGCCCGAAACTTCGGTCATCAGATTGCTGTTACCGCTGGTTTAAACTATGTGCGGGGGAAAGTAATTATCGTCCTCGATGCCGATCTGCAAGATCCGCCAGAATTAATTCCGGAGATGTTGACACTCTGGCAACAGGGTTATCATGTCGTCTATGCTAAACGAACCAAACGTGCCCAGGAAAGCTGGTTTAAGCGGCTCTGTGCCTACATTTTTTATCGATTGCTCAAACAACTTGCCAGTGTCGATATTCCCACTGATACAGGCGATTTTTGCCTGATGGATCGACAGGTAGTCGATTTACTCAATCAAATGCCCGAACGCAATCGATATATTCGGGGGTTAAGATCTTGGGTGGGTTTCAATCAGACTGCGATCGAATTTGAACGCGATCCACGTTTCTCTGGAGATGTAAAATACACTTTTGCCAAAAGTTTTGCTCTAGCCGTAAATGGATTAGTTTCTTTCTCAAGTATTCCCCTACGGTTGTCTACTTATTTGGGACTATTTTCCGCATTTGCGGCAATTATCATGGCAATTCTTGTCCTCTACTGGCGAATTTTTACACCAAATTCAACTCTAACTGGCTTTGCAACAATCGCGATCGCCATTTTCTTTTTAGGTGCAGTGCAATTGATTAGTATCGGCATTTTAGGCGAATATATCGGCCGAATTTATGAGGAAGTAAAAGGTAGACCTTTATATACTTTGGCAGAAGTTGGCTGCAAAAAACTGCGTTTGATCGATCGAGATCATCGCGCATAGCATCTGTACACATCGGTTTGGGTAATCTGAATAATAGTAGGGATGTAACTGATATCTCTATCTCCGTCAATTACCCTCACCCCGAATTATGAGTTCTCAGTATCGCCCCAATTCCCTACCCCAGTGCCAAAACCTTCAAGCACAGGTAGATTCAGTCCTTAATTTACTCAAGCAAGAACCAACCCTTCGCGCTCAGGTAGATACTAGCGCAGTCCGCTCATCCCTCAAAAAAGCCATCGCACCCACTTTTGAGATCGTGTTTGCCGGAGCATTTAGCGCAGGTAAATCGATGCTGATTAACGCCCTCTTAGAGCGAGAACTGCTCTATAGTGCCGAAGGGCACGCTACTGGTACAGAATGCCAAATTGCCTACGCCGAGCCAGAGCAAGAGCGAGTAGTTTTAACCTTTTTGTCTGAAGCTGAGGTATTAAGCCAGGTACAGTTACTCGGTAAAAAGCTGGGACTAGATTTACACGATCCACAATATGCAACGTTATTGTTACAAGAACAGACGTTAATGGATACGCTTCGCGATTCTTGTATTGGAATTATTCAACAAGAAGGTGGCGAGAGCAAGTCGGAACGAGCCAAGCAAGCTTCTGCATTTAAGCTGCTGATTCAAGGTTTTAGCGAGAACCAAAAGTATATCGACAAAACCACCAATCGAACCCTGTCGATGGAGCAATTTGATTTTAAAAACCTTCAAGAAGCCGCCAATTATGCGCGGCGGGGTAGTAATAGTGCCGTGTTGCGACGGGTAGAGTATTACTGTCATCATCCCCTGCTCCAAGATGGTAACGTTCTTGTAGACACACCTGGGATCGATGCGCCAGTCAAACGGGATGCGGAACTCACCTACACCAAAATCGAGAATCCCGATACCTCTGCGGTAGTTTGTGTCTTAAAACCCGCTGCGGCTGGTGATATGACTACCGAAGAAACCGAAATGTTAGAGCGAATTCGCCAAAATCCTGGCGTTCGCGACAGGGTTTTTTATATCTTTAACCGCATCGATGAAACCTGGTACAACTCCCAGCTACGCCAGCGATTAGACAACCTAATTGGCGAACAATTCCGCGATTCCCAGCGCGTTTACAAAACCAGTGGTTTGTTAGGATTTTGGGGTAGCCAACTGCGCCAAGCAAATGTGAGCGATCGATTTGGGCTAAACTCCTTTTTTGCCGCCACTGTTACCCCTGACAGCGCAGAAACACCCCAATTTATCAATGAATTTAACCGCTACTGTTCTAGCTCTGGAAAGTTACCTGTAGATAAGTTCCGAGTAGATGTCCGCAGCTATGAATCTGCCACTGAAAACTATGTCCGAATTCTGGGTGAGCAAGGAAGTGGATTAGTCGAACAATTAGTCAAAGATAGCGGCATCGAAGAATTCCGTACCGCCATTACCCGCTATTTAATGGAAGAAAAACGCCCATTATTATTGGTAAATCTCGCCGACGATCTCCAACCACTCTGTATTAGTCTCCGCCGTACTTATCTGGAAACTTGGCACTACCTCAAGGCACAGCCACAAGATGCTACCGCAATTAAAGAGCAAGAACTTCAGCTTCTGAGTAAGGAGCTAAAAGATGTTGGTGAAGAGTTTAAACAACATATTCATGCGATCGTTAATGAAGTAGCAGCTAGCAATACTAACGTTGCTTTCGAGGCAGATTTTACCAAACTTAAAGCTAAAATGGTCAGCCGTTTGGATGAATTACTCACAACCTTCTCTGTCAGCCAAGTTCATCAACAAGCACAAGCCAGCCATCGGCGCAATTCAGTCGTCCCACTAATTGGAATTTTAAGTGAAGCATTCTACTATTTAGCCAATGGCTTAGAGGATGTCTTAGTAGCCGCAGTTGAAGAATTAGTCGCTAATTTCTTTCAACAATTAATCACCCAAATTCAGAAGCAGGAATATTATCGTAACCTATATCGATTGTTGGGTAATGATAGCGACATCGAACAAAACTTTAAACAATTAGAAATGATTGTTTCAACTTCCCTGATCAATGCAGCGCGGATTGAATGCGATCGATATGTCCGCGAACGTCCCGAATTTTTCACCGAAGGTACATCTTCCCTGTTCCAATTACGGCAAACGCTACAACAAGCCTGTCGGGGTTACGATCACTATAATATGATCGAAGCCGAGCCAGCAATTCGTCAACTATTAAAGATCGACTTTGAAGAAAAAGTGCGTGATACTGTCATGCGATCTTTCCGCCAAGTTATCAATCAATCCCTCAATAATCAACTATTACCTGGAGCTACTCACCAAGCCGAGCAAATTCTCACTCAATACGATCGCGCTCGTGCCTATTTAGCGAAAGCATTAGAGAAAGAAGCCGAAGAAAAGATTCGTCAAAATCAACGGCAATTAGCTGAAGTAGAGCAAAGAATTGGTATTTTCAATGAAGCGATCGAGGGAATCAAT
>JANPJH010000027.1:0-12641 GCA_031425415.1 Chamaesiphon sp. VAR_61_metabat_425
CTGATAAGCGGCGGTTTCAGACCAGTTCCTGGCATAGTTGCAAACCAGTCTCGGCCAATCGGCTTCAAGATGCCGTCTCTCAACTAGAAGCCTGCTTGACAGACCACCAGGGCGAGTACGTGCGGCTGATTGGCATCGATACCAAAGCCAAACGACGGGTGCATGAGGAAATAATTCAACGTCCGTAAGGTTAACACGAACTACAGACGACAAAAAGTTACCAGTAAACAGTTATTGTTAATTGCCAACGATCTGATAGATCTGGCAACCGCTGTTCGGTTAGTTGGGAATATCGCTATCTAAGCCTGAATTGGGCTGCTCCTCACTCCAGAGTAATGTTAACTAAGCTGCGATCTGTATCCAGGGAGGTAGTTCCCATCCATCTGTATGGAAATGTCTCGATCGATCCGAGCGCGGTCATTGCGCCTGGAGTATTACTCCAAGCTGAGGCAGATAGTCGGATCTCGATCGGGGCTGGAGTCTGTATCGGCGCAGGGACAATCGTCCAAGCGGCTGGTGGCAATCTGTACATTGAGGCTGGAGTGTGTGTGGGTCGTGGGGTGCTGATTATCGGCAATGGTTCGATCGATCGGGATGCTTGTATCGGCGCGGGAACAACCGCGATCGATCCGCAAATCGCGGCAGGTGCAGTCATTCCTAATCACTCACTCTTAGGAGATCGCAGTCGAAATCAAGTCTCGGTGGTCGAGCAGCAAGATCTCCCTGAGCATCTGAATGATTTGAACCCTGTGGCGGGAGTTGCCGATCCGAGTCAGGAAACGCCAGCGGATGATACTTCAGACCTTTGGGATAGTCCGGGTGTCAGTACTTCAGTCGGCAGTACTTTCTTCAAGGTAAAAACTGCTGAAGCGAGTATTCGGGTAGAGCCTACTTCTACCCACCGCAACGAGCAAACAACGACTAGCGACCCATCTGAGACAGCACACAGCCCCCCCCCAGCAATGGAGATCGAACATAAGCCTACCAACCCCGTTGCTGGTCGCGCTCAATTCGATCGGATCAAACGCTCTCTGTTCCCTAATAGTGGCACTAATGACTACACTGCCTAAACTTAATTCAACCAAAATCCTCATCGTGTTGAACGGTAAAGGTGGCGTGGGCAAAACTACCACGGCGATTAATCTCGCCGACCTATTTGCCCAAACGCATCGCGTGTTGTTAGTCGATGCCGACCCGCAAGGCTCAGCGAGCTGGTGGTTGCGACAATCCGATCGAGATTTGGGGTTTGACAGTACAGTCGTTAGCGATTTGGCTACCGTCAGTCGGGAACAATGGGCAAACTATGATATTGTGACAATCGATATGCCGCCAGCACTCGATTCTGTCGCTCTGGCGAAACTGCTGCCAATGGCAGATTACTTATTATTGCCGACTCCTCCAGCCCCAATGGATCTAGCCGCATTGATTCGCACCGTGAGACAGGTAGTAATTCCAGCGAAGATTGCCCATCGCGTCCTTCTGACTAAGGTTAATTCGCGTGGCTTGAGAGAAGCTCAAGAAGCGCAACAAACTCTATTAGAGTGTCAAATTCCGGTTTATTATACTGTAATCCGGAACTTGAAAATTCACGAGCGGGCTGCCCTAGCAGGATTACCCATCAGCCAGTGCAAAGGTCAATCGGCAGCAGATGCAGCCGCAGACTACCGCTGTGTTGTCAATGAAATCTGGAAAGATTGGAGCTAGATATGAGAAGAAAAAGACCGTCAGCCTCTGATGTGTTGCGGCAGGAAATGCAACAACCATTAGTTTTACCCGATCGACCAGCGGCTACCCCCGCAGTAGCTCCTGTCCCGCTTAAACCCAGTCCCCAAGCAAGTTCAACTCCCACCAATATAACTAATATGAACGCACCCAATAGTGATGATGCCGCTGCTGTAGCTAAACTCAAAGCTGCCCAAGAAAATGAAGCAAAACTCAAGCAGCAAATCGAGGATCTCCAGTCCAAATTAAAAACTCAAACCAACTCAGCCGAACAACTGCAAACCAAAGCAGAAACCTTGGCAAAAGAGCTTAAAGATGCCAAAAAAATCGCGCTGGAATTATCTGCCCCGCCAAAAGCTCCAGCTAAATCCACAGCAAAAACTAACGCGATCGTCAAAAAAGACTCAACCTATTCAGCTCGATCTGCTCGCCCGACTCAGTCTCGGGAAGAGACGGCCCTCCGACGTGCTAATACTGACATCAGTTGGTTAGACTAATTAATGATGAATCGAGCATCTGGCTGAACGATCGGGTCAACTAATGTAATGAAAATTTTAGATAAATCTGGATATTAAATGCCTAAAGCTGTTGGGGTAATACAGACCGATGGTTTTCCGCCAGTGCTAGCAGCAGCCGACGCTATGGTCAAAGCTGGTGCTGTTACTTTGGTCTACTATGGTTTAGCCGAGCGGGCCGAGTTTATCGTCGCAATTCGTGGCAATGTCTCGGAAGTCGAACAAGCGGTTGCGGCTGGTGTTCTAGCGGGAGAAGAGACTAAACGCGGCGGGATTGTCAGTCACTACATTATTCCCAACCCCCCGGAAAATGTAGAGAGCGTCCTGCCGATTCATTACACCTCGGAGTCAGAGGAGTTTTGGATCTAGTGAACATTGTTTAATAACTAGTTCACTGCCCTCTATTCACTTAATTGAACTGAATAACCAAATACAAGGAATATAATTCTGATGACTGATTCTATGAGTTCTCAACAGGCGGTTGGGTCGATCGAGACTAAAGGTTTCCCCGCTGTCTTAGCTGCATCTGATGCCATGCTTAAAGCAGGGCGCGTGACCCTGGTTGGCTACCTGCGGGCTGGTAGTGCCAGATTTACCGTCAATGTCCGTGGTGATGTATCTGAAGTCAAACAGGCGATGGCAGCGGGAATCGATGTGGTCGAGAAAGTCTATGGTGGCACACTAGAATCTTGGGTGATCATCCCTCGCCCACATCCTAACGTTGAGCGAATTTTACCAATTGGTTATACTGAAGAAGTCCAAGAGTTCCGATCTCAGGTTGCAGGTAGGTAACTATAGAATTGGAGTAAAGCGAAGTGGCCAATATAGATGCTGAAAGTGCGATCGGTTTAATATCTACTCGGAGCTTTCCAGCCATGGTCGGCACCGCAGACATGATGTTAAAATCTGCTGCCGTCACTCTAGTTGGTTATGAAAAGATTGGCAGTGGTTACTGTACGGCGGTGGTACGCGGTCGGTTTTCAGATGTTCGCTTAGCTGTAGCCGCTGGTGCAGAAACTGCAGCTCAAATGGATGAATTGATTTCTCAATCAGTGATTCCCCGACCGTTGCCCAATCTCGATGCTATTTTACCGATTAGCACTAGGCTGTTGGCACAAGTAAATGGCAAGAGTAAACTGAGTAATCTGGCGATTGGGTTACTAGAAACCCGTGGGTTTCCGCCGATGGTGGCAGCGATGGATGCCATGCTCAAAGCCGCAGAGATCCATATCTCGGATTATGAGAAGACTGGATCTGGGTTTTGTACGGCGATTATTCGCGGCACCGTTTCTAACGTCACCTTTGCCCTCGATGCTGGCATGGCAGCGGCAGAACTCGTCGGCGAATTGAGATCGATTATGGTGATTCCTCGCCCACTCGAAGATTTAGAATTAACGCTGCCAACAGCGAGTTGTTGGCTGGAATTACCGTTGACGGTAATAGAAAAACCCCTTGTCTTACCGCTGAGATTGCCGCAAGTAGTCAACGCACCGCTAGTAGAAGTAGAAGTAGAAGTTGTTGAAATCGTCCCATCTGCCGAGAAATTATCTGTCTTAGCGAACGAAGAATCGACATCATCCTGAGCAGTAATACTGGGAGGGGCAACTCCTAAAAAGTAACAAGATTGAGCGATATCGCTAATAAATCTGTTGACGGTTGTGTAACACTAGTGCATAATCAGGCTCAGACGCGGCGATTAGACCTCTAGCACAAATCAAACTTCAAGATTATGCGAATTATAGTTACAGGTGGGGCCGGATTTATTGGTTCTCATTTAATCGACAGATTGATGCAAGAGCAAAACGAAGTCATCTGCCTCGACAATTTCTTCACAGGTACGAAACGGAATATTGAGAAGTGGCTGAGGCATCCTAATTTTGAACTAATCCGCCACGATATTACCGAGCCGATTCGGTTAGAAGTCGATCGAATCTATCATTTAGCCTGTCCCGCCTCCCCAGTCCACTATCAGTACAACCCGATTAAAACTACCAAAGTGAGTTTCTTGGGAACAGCGAATATGCTGGGACTAGCCAAACGAGTCAAGGCTAGATTTTTGATGGCTTCAACTTCGGAAGTCTACGGCGACCCCCTCGTCCATCCCCAATCGGAAGAATATTTTGGCAATGTCAATCCGATTGGGATTAGATCCTGCTATGACGAAGGTAAACGAGTCGCTGAAACCCTGTGTTTTGACTACCATCGTCAGCACAACGTTGAAATTCGCGTGGCGCGAATTTTCAACACCTATGGGCCGAGGATGCTGGAAAATGACGGGAGAGTGGTCAGCAACTTCATTGCCCAATCGCTCCACGGACATCCCCTCACAGTGTATGGGGAGGGGAGCCAGACTCGAAGTTTTTGTTATGTGACCGATTTAGTAGACGGGTTAATCAAATTGATGGATGGGAGCCATACTGGGCCGGTTAACTTGGGGAATCCGGAAGAATATACTATTCTCGAACTCGCACAGAACATCCGAGACAGAATCAATCCCGCCCAAGAAATTAGCTTCAATCCACTGCCCCAAGACGACCCCAAGCAGCGCAGACCAGATATTACCAAAGCTAAGACTTGGTTGAAGTGGGAACCCACAGTACCATTAGCAGAGGGTTTGACAGCGACCATTGCTGAATTTAGGCAGCGGCTAGGATTTGAGGGATAAAGCCATTCTGGTGTGACGGTTGAGACATCATCATCTTGACGACATCTGGCATTTGATACTGGGCTTGCCAACCTAACTTTAGCTTCGCCTTCGTCGGATTGCCCAAACCCACTGCCAAATCGGTTGGTCGAAACAAACTTTTTTCGATCGACACATGCGATCTCCAATCTAAGCCCACTGCGGCAAAGGCCTCCGCGACAAAGGCTTCTAAGGTATAACTTCCGCCAGTGGCAATTACATAATCATCCGGTTGCTCCTGCTGCAACATTAAATACATTGCCTCTACATATTCTGGTGCCCAGCCCCAATCACGCTTCACCTCCAGATTCCCTAAGTACAGGGGTGTTCGATCTCCATTGGCAATCCGTCGGGCGGCTGCCACAATCTTCTGGGTCACAAACCGCTCTGGACGCAATGTGGATTCATGATTGAATAAGATCCCTGAACAAGCAAATAAACCGTATGCTTCCCGATAATTTGCTACCTCCCAAAATGCTGTCGCCTTCGCCACTGCATAAGGACTGCGCGGACGAAACGGAGTCAGCTCATCTGCGGCTTGTTCGCCCGTATCCCCGTAGCATTCCCCCGATCCTGCGCTGTAGAGTTTCATCGGCGCACCAATAAACCTGATTGCTTCCAACAAATTTAGCGTTCCGGTGGCCACACTTTCTAATGTTTCTACTGGCTGCTCGAACGATAACCCGACCGAACTCTGTCCGGCGAGATTATAAATCTCATCCGGTTGAATTTTTTTCAAAACTTGCAACACACTCCGAAAATCAGTCAATGCCATCGACTCTAGTTTGACTCGCTCCCGAATACCTAACTTCACTAAGTTCTGAAATGAGGACATCTGGGCATCTCGTGATGTCCCACAGACTGCGTAGCCTTTAGCCAACAGCAGTTGGGCTAGATAAGCTCCATCCTGCCCGGAAACTCCACAAATTAAAGCCTGCTTCATGCCTTCATCTCTCCTTAACTCAGATCCGGGAACATTGATTCGATCGTTATTTCTAGGGATAGGTGATTCTAAAGCGATCGCTCAATTGAATTTAAGCAATGTGCGAGAATATGCCTACTGTTTAATATTCCCAAATATCACAATAAATTTAATACCCGATCTATGTTTTAGCCAAAATCTAGCAGTTGTCCTGTGTATCTAGGCAACACTTGCCGCCGTTTTGCTGAATCTACGCCTAATCGTCGAGTTAGCATCGCATCTTGATTGCCATACAATCGATCAAAGGTACTTGCTACGTGGGGTTTATCCATTTGGAGCCGATTGTTTGCCCCACGCCCCGCATGTTACAGATCCTCAGTATCATCATCTTGTAAGAGATATGTATCTAAATTATCTTGATTATCAATTTTTGCTGGATCTGCGACTAAACCGTGCCAGTGAGCTTCTAAATAGCGATCGAGTCGATCTAACTCCGCCAAACTCGGTGCTGGGGCATTCATCACATAATGAATTGTTGCACCAAAAATCCCTGTAGCGATCGCCCCGATCATGCCCCAGATAGATCGCGACCATAAGCGCGAAACTAGCTGTTGTTTCACCTCAAATCTTACATCAATTTCTGCTATCAGACGATCTTCTGATTTAGCTGACTCTGGTGGGGCGATCGATCGATGTTGTTGTAAGAAGTTAGTTAGTTGAGGGTCATCATCCGAAAAATTGTTCATAATATAACTCTGTTAATTTGATTATTTCTTCTATCTTGTATTAAGGAAGAATTGCAGGTAGATTGCTAAAGCTAATTTAATTATTAGGGCTAAATTCTATTCCCTAAACCTGCACTCCCGATTGCTCTAAAAATTTTCGCATTCCACCACGAGCATGGAATAGGCGAGATTTGACGGTACCGACAGGAATATCAAGAATTTCGGCTACTTCCTTTTGGGGTAATTCCTCAAGATCGTGTAATACTAATACCGAGCGATGCTCATCGCTGAGAGTCTCTAGTCCTTTGCGAACTAAATCTTGATAGTGAAGCTGTATGAGATCGGGATCTTCATGTTGACTAGAAATATTCTGCGCGATGGTTTGGAGCCGCGATCGATCTTGCGCTAGAGATTGACGACGATCTGATGCGACATTCCAAGCAATCCGATATAACCAGGTCGAAAATTGCGAACTCTGGCGAAATTTAGATAATCCCTTCCACGCTCGCAAAAAGACATCTTGGACTAAATCATCTAAAGTTGATGGATCGCAAAGTTGATAAAGAATTTGTCGAACTCGCTGCTGATGACGACGATATAATAGCCGGAAGCTGTGTCGATCGCCATTGAGACAAGATCGCACCAATTCATCATCAGTCGTCTCTGATTGCCGATCTACAACTCCCAATCTCACCTAAAACCCCGGCTGTAAGTACAGTAATTTAGACTGCCATCAACTGGGAAAGGTTCAACAAGTCTGGAAATATTCCTTCAGTTGAATTGTACTATTCCAGCATCTCGCCAGCAAAATGTCTTAAAATTGAGGAGTTGTTTGTAACGGTGGATCGAATGTCAGACATCGCGATCGACACTACTAAAAATTTTACTGAACCAGAAGAGTGGGAGCTAAAATTACCGCCCACAGATCTGATCTATGATGATGGAGAACCGTTGGAAAGTAATCGTCACCGGAATGGTATTAATATTTTAATTCGATCTCTCAATCAATATTGGCGCGAGAGACAAGATTATTACTGTGGTGGCAATATGTTTATCTACTACAGCATCGAACAAGCAAAAAATCGCGACTTTCGCGGGCCAGATTTCTTTGCTGTATTGGATGTCGATGGGACGAGAGAGCGGTTATCTTGGATCACTTGGGAAGAAAATGGGCGATATCCCGATATTATTATTGAATTGATGTCACCGAGCACGACGAAAATAGACCTCAACCAAAAAAAGGATCTCTACGAGCGAGTATTCAAAACTCGAAACTATTTAGTCTACAATCCGTTCGAGCCAGCCTCGCTCCGAGGATGGGAGTCGAGTAGTTCTCGCCATTATCAAGATATTCCGCCTAATTCAGATGGTAGATTCTGGTGTGACACGTTGGGATTATGGGTGGGAACTTGGGAAGGGAAAATCGATGGTGAGACAGTCCCCTGGTTGAGATTTTTCGACCCTGACGGCAACTTGGTTCTATTACCTGAAGAAGTTGCTCAACAACAAGCTGAAGTTGCTCAACAACAAGCTGAAGCTGCTGAGCAGAGAGCAGAGCGGTTAGCGGCTAGGCTCAGAGCTTTGGGAGAAGATCCAGACCAAATTTGATTTTGCGATCGCCCATAACATTGTGAGCTTAGAGAGCGAGTCAGCTCCAACCTAAACTTGGAGAGCTAATTTCTCAACATCCAATCGGTCTAATTGGTTCCAAACTTGTTGTAGAAGGGGATCTAATCCAGTCCGTGTTGCCGACGAAATTAGAAATACTTGTTGCTGCGCCACTTCGCTCAAAGCTTTGGCTAGTTCGGCAATCTCTTCACCATCTACCGTATCAATCTTACTAATGGCGAGAATTTGCGGACGGCTGGCTAAAGTATCATTATATGCTGCTAACTCTTGGCGAATTGTTTGGTAGGCGGCTAATGCCTGCTGAGATGCCGAACCATCGGCTTCGCTGGCTTGGGCTTCGACTAGGTGCAATAATACCCGCGTCCGCTCGATGTGGCGGAGGAAATCGTGTCCCAAACCTGCACCTTGAGAGGCACCTTCAATCAAGCCTGGAATATCAGCAAATAGCGTACCATCACCGCTAGGTTTACGGACTACGCCCAAATTGGGAATCAAAGTGGTGAATGGATAATCAGCGACTTTCGGACGTGCAGCGGAAATGGCGGAAATTAAGGTGGATTTTCCGGCATTTGGTAAACCGATAATTCCGACTTCGGCGAGTAATTTTAATTCTAATCGGATGCGTTTCTGTTGGGGTGGTTGACCTGGGAGGGCGTAATCGGGCGCACGATTGCTATTGGAGAGAAAATGCTGATTGCCTAGTCCACCTTTACCACCAGTCACGACGCGAAATGTTTGTCCTGGTTCGACTAAATCGACGAGCAGTTCTTCGGTCTCCGTATCAAAAATCATCGTGCCACAGGGCACTTCTACTATTAAATCTTCACCGGACAAGCCAGTGCAGTTATTCGATCCACCTTTGGTACCATTTTTGGCTTTAAACCGTCGATTATACCGAAAATCTAATAGGGTTTGAAGGTTCTCGACAGCGGTGAAATAAATCGAACCGCCGCGCCCGCCGTTACCGCCAGAAGGGCCGCCAGCCGGCACATATTTTTCCCGCCGAAATGTCACCATCCCATCGCCACCACTGCCTGATTCTACTTCTACTTCTGCGAGATCGATAAATTGCATGATCGGTGGTTAAGTGATAGGGATTAGGCGATAGGAACAAGAATGACGTACCAGTAATGAAGTTAATAGACCTTGGTTTAAGATCTAAATCCCCCCTAAATCCCATTGCTGAGAAGTTTGTGGGGGGACTTTAGAACAGCTACGCTTTTATTTCTTAATTTCTCGCGTTGAACTCCGCGAAGCTCTGATAAAACTCATTCTCTTCATAGATATGACAGTTATCAGTGATGTCTTTCATCAGATCCCAGTTGAACTTACGTTCTTTGAGGGATTGACCGCGTTCCTTGAGATATTCACCCCAATTATCTTTGATGATAGCGTGTGCTTCCCGCAATTTGTAGGAAGGGATCGCCGTCGAGATGTGATGGGGAATGTGAACGTTAATATCGTGACAGAGAAACTCGACCCAGCGGGGGTAGTCACAATGAACGGTACCAGCTAACTGTGCCATTGCTTCATCCCATTCACCAGCCGGATTGAAGGGGATATCTGTGGCTGTATGGTGAACGATCGTGAAAGTACTCATCCAGAAATGATATACCAACCAAGGCATTAACCAAAATTTGATGAATCCCCACACACCGAGTGTCAAAATTAACGTTGGAAAGATGAGGGCTGCGCCGATAATTACAACTAAAGCAGAGAATTTGACATCATCTCTGGTTTTGCCCTCTGGGAATTTGCGCCAGTCAAAGTGAACTGCTGCCCAATGGGGTAATGATGCCAACCACCATAACCGACCGCGCATGGCTTGGTAGACTACTTGTAACCAAGTTGGTGCTGTGGCATAAGCTTCTGGTCGCCATGGTTGCCAAGCATTATCCACATCCATTTTATTGGTATGTTTGTGGTGCTTGTTGTGACCGTATCGCCAGCCGTGGAAGGGATAGATCAGGGTTAACATGAACAGATGACCGACGATATCGTTGACTTTCCGACTATTGGAGAAAGAACGGTGGGCGCAATCGTGACCGATAACAAAACAGCCGGTCATGGCTGTTCCAGTAAATATCCAGGCGAAGGGTTGTAGGTACCAAGGAGAGATCGAAATAGCAAACATCCCCAAGGAGACGGCTACAATGGTGGTCAGGACTTGCAGACCCGCTCGGCGACTATCTTTGGCAAAAACTTCTTTCGGTAAAGTTTTAATGATGTCTTTGAGTTTTAATTGAGAGTTGTGATTTTGTGACAGCGCGGTTGCTGAAATCGGCTCGATCGATAATGTCATGTAGAGGTTGAGATCTCCGGGGATGATAAGGCACAATTTTGGCTACCACCAATGTAGGCACCGCTCCATAGCCGATCGGTAAATTGGCGATTTTGGCTCAAACTTTGTACCGTTGCGTTTTGTTAACAAAGATTAATTTTCATCATAACATTAGTCTGTAACGAGGTGGTAGAGACTGGGGGACTGGAGGAAGAGTGGAACAATGATAAAATACCCAGCATGGACGCAAGAGTGGTTTTTGAGTTCGTTGTTAGAGACAATAACTCTACTACGAAATGCCCTGATTTTGGCGAAGGTATTGATTAATATTTAACCGTTGTTGCTATAGCTAATCGTTAACTCGCCAACGACCGATTAATCCATCGTCGAGATCGACATAGTAGAGATTCCCATCTGGTCCCTGGGCGATTTGGACGACATAACGTGAGTCAGTAGCGAAGTTGTCGATCGAGATAATGTTCCCCGCAGCATCAAAACTGACATTCCGCACAATGCCTTGACCGAGATCGTTAAAGAATAGATCGCCACGAAACTGTGCAGGGAGAGTCGTACCAGTATAGATATCGCCTAAGACAATTGCATTAATCCCATCAGATACATGATTGAGAGCAAACAGCGAGGGAGTTGCCTGCTCTCCGCTAGCGTAGAAGGCTTGAGCTTCAGGTAAGTTTTGATATGAGCCGGTGGGGAGATTGTTCCGATTCCCCCCTTCATAATACGGCCAACCAAAGTTAGCGCCTGGGGGTGCTGCATTGATTTCTTCCCATTGTGTCCAACCAACATCACCGATGTAAACTTGCCCAGTTTGGGGATGAACAGTCAACCGGAAGGGATTACGCAAACCGTATTGATAGACTTTGGACCGGTTAGCATTGGCATCGCCATTATAAAATGGGTTAGTGGGCAGACCCGCGCCAGTGATCGGATCGATCCGCAGAATCTTCCCTGAGAGATTATCGATATCTTGCACCCGAACGCCTCTAGGATCCATTTGGTTAAAAGAAGTACCATCCCCATTGCTGACGTACAAAGCACCATCACTACCAAATTCTACCGAACCAATGCTATGAGAGACACTGTCTGCGGCGAGAAAGTCTTGGAGATTGGTGCCATCTGGGAGAATCCCCGCTGGTTTCTCATTGAAATCGATCGTGCTATCGACGAAGGCATTAAAATTGTTCCAGGTGCTATTTTCACCGAGAATGACCACTTCACTGCCGGAAATCGCGGTTCTGTAGTTGGTAGCTGGATCGGCTTCAATCCTAGTTAACCGCCCAGCGCGATTACCGGCTCCATCAGCACCAGCCAACCCTGTGTTTTGAGATACTTCGGGTGGATCGTAGGTATAGAGTGCGTAAATATAGGGTTTACCATTGAAAAAGTCGGGATGAACTGCAATATCTAACAAACCGCGATCGTTAATGTTATTTACTCGTGCAGACAGATCGATAAAGGGTGTGGAGAGGATTTGACCATTTTCTAAGACTTTGATCGCACCACTTTTTTCGGCAATAAACATCTTCGCACCATCAGGTGTCCAATCAATAGCTGTAGGTCGTTGTAAATTAGTTGCAACGGTTTCCTTTTGGGCATTTACTGATGGTGGAATAGGCAATAAACTAGAATTGGAGTTAAACGACCAATTTTGAATCTCTTGGGCATTGGTTAAGCCGCCAGTTCCCCCGGTAAATCCTAAGAAAGCTCGACTACCTAGGACTGTTGCTAAGTCGATATTGCTAGAGAGTAAAGCTGCGGTGGGTTTGGTGGTGGTGTTAGCGAGATATACCTGTAAGTTGTTGGTTGCCCCATCGTAATCAACCCAAGCATTCAAAGGGTTGCCACTATTGAGATCGAAGGGAGCCGTCGCAGTCACCAAAGGTTGAGTAACATTGCCATCCCGAAGGATTGAGATGTGGTTATTGTTGAGATCGAAGATATTTTGATAAGTATCAAATTCGATCGCGAGACTTTGATTGATCCCCCTATAACCGAGATCGCCACCACTACCACCGAGAGCTTGCAAGGCATTGATATTATTTTGCAGCACGAAGGTGAAACCATCGGCACCAGTGGTGCCCTGGGTACCAGAGAGTTGAAATTGAAACTGGGTGGAGAAGGAGGTATTCCCATTAACCGCCAGGGG
>JANPJH010000028.1:0-2007 GCA_031425415.1 Chamaesiphon sp. VAR_61_metabat_425
CGCACCACCCATACAGTTTTCCCATTTTCCTCAACCTGATGAGGACCCAAAATTTCAAAGGGATTGTGATGTTTATTGCCAACAATCCGGTCAATTTGTTCTAAGGCAAGAGTCATGAATATTAACCTAAGTTGACACAAAAAATATGATTAAATTCTTGATATTTAAAAGAGCGGATGCAATTGCTCCAGTTGGAGGCAGCTTTGCCCCTGGCGATTAGCCATAGAGATACTCTGGCAACTCCGCCAAACAATATACTTCAATATCATCACTTTACGGATTTGAGTTCCGCAGTTTTGTAAGATTGCCAACCATACAGCCAGCAAACTGCCATCATTGTAGCTCGAACGACTCGTCGTCGCGCAAGCTTCGGGTCAGTCCATAGATTGACAATTCAGATTCACTATAAATGTTGGGTTGAGTGGAACGAAACCCAACCTACCAATTTTAAGGATTAACTTCTCGCATCGCCCATTCGCCGGACACCAGCTCATAGCGATAGCGGTTTTGTGGCTCTCCCCGCAACTCTAAGTGGTCAACAGCCACAGGTGTTAACAACAGTAAGCAAAAATTATCTAGCGGCTGCTGCGAGTCTGGCTGCGGCGGATTAAATGCTTCTAGCTCTGCACTCCTGTTGGCTCCAGGCGTCGCCCAAGCAAATGAGATGCGTCCACTATCAGACATCTGCTGCCATGCCTCTTGACGAGCCTTATAGTGGCTAGCTGTGGCACAATTTGCCTTCACTAACAGCAGTTTACCGTTGACTCGAAACTGCTCTCGCGTTTTGGGGAAGTACCAACAAATTTCTGCCCAATCAGATGCGCCAGAGTCCAGATTCAGGGCTTTTTGCGATTCTCCATAGGAGAGGCTACGCCGACGAATATCGGTGACAAATTTAAGCTGACTCTCTGGTTCGAGCCAGCCGCGAAAGACAAGTGTCCGATTTGTCGGCCGATTGTGACCATCGACTGTCGCCAGTTGAAGATAACGCGCATGAGGCAAGCTTCGGTTGCGATGGAGGGCACGGGCGATCGCCGATCGCCAAGGTGGGAGAATGGAATTCAAAATTGGGTATTTTAGGGATTTAGTTATTTAGAGTGGGATTTAGAAAAAATTAACATTCCTCATGCCCTAGCCACTAGCCATGAGTAGCTAATAGCTAGTCATTAGTTAATAAATTTATTTTATGCGGAGATTCACCATTTGAGCGCGATCGAATCGCTGGGACTAACGTATATCAAGGATTTTGGCAACGTTGATAATCTTTGATTGATGGCGTATATTACTAGTTCTGTTCAGAAATTAGCATAGCTCACTCATGGTTAGAGGACTTGACCGAGTTCGTCACGAATCTAAATCGGGCGAGGAGATTTCGCCCAATTCACTCCCCCAATCCGATTTTCCCGCCAGCGCACCTACGGCAAATCCGGTATTTTTTAGGACTTATAGCCGCTTCACTACTACCGGACGTGAGACATGGCAAGAAGTCTGCACTCGCACCCTCAAAGGCTTGGTCAAGTTAGGTAAGTTAACTGACGCTGAGGCGGATATTATCGATCGAATGCAGCGTCAGGTTAAAGCGATGCCGTCGGGACGTTGGCTCTGGGTGGGCGGTAGCGAATGGTTGGAACAACCGCAGAATTTTTCTGGGGCGTACAATTGCACGAGTACAAACGTCTGTGATTGGTCGGCGTTTGCGCTGATGATGGATTTGGCGATGATGGGTTGTGGTACGGGGGCAATTTTAGAACCAGACCTGATTGGCAAATTACCTGCCATCAAAAATCAACTGCATGTCACAATTACTAGCAAAATTGGGCAAGTTACATTAATTAATCGGCAGGAATTAACTACCTCTGAAGTTGCTGGCAATCGCGTTACAATTACTGTCGGCGATAGTCGGCAAGGTTGGATTAAATCTTATAAAACCTTATTGGAATTATCCAGCGACGATCGCTTTGATGGGGAAGTTCAAGTCTCGATCGATCTCAGCAACGTCCGTCCGGC
>JANPJH010000029.1:0-18758 GCA_031425415.1 Chamaesiphon sp. VAR_61_metabat_425
ACCCCGATCGATTAAGGTCAGATTGGCTGGGGCAACTTCACCTAGTTCATTAAATCTCGGTACCAAGCCATGGTGGAAGTTTTCAGAGATCGTTAAGTTGGGCGATAGGAACTGTTCTTGCCGTTGCAGGGCACCAAAACAGCTCCTTCCTTGTTGTAAGGCGGCTTCACTAATTCCCCCCCAAGACAACATCCCCAACAGGTCAGCCGTAGCCGCTGGAGCTAAATAGGTGCGATATTTGCCCCGCTCGATCGTTTTTAGGGGTTGGGCTAATCGAGCGAGTTGGGTTTTAGATTGGGCGATTTTGGCTTGATATGTGGCTGTATCCCAGTGGCTACCTGCAAGCGTGCCTTTCACTGCCTGCCCAGTATTGGTAAACAGAGAGTAATCGAGAGTATAAGATTCAGTTGCAAACCAATGTTTCTGCCCGCTACTATCGGCATAACCCCGAATTGATAGCCCCGCTGCATATAATCCGGTAAAGTCTAAGCCCGCAACGATGGGTAATAAAGCGTTGACTACTTTCCCCTCTGGCAATAACTCGCCACCATGTACCTCGTGGCTGCGCGCATCGCCTGTTGGTAAGACTAAGTAAGGATCGATTGGTAACTGGGGCACTTCCAACCGTAATAATGCCAATGCCGTTTGTGCTTGAGCTAAATCGACTTCCCAGTCTCCAGTAAAGGGAAACTCTACCGCACTACTCCGCTGATTGTAAATTAGTTTCAGTTGTAAACTACCGTCGCGAACAGTCCCTGTTTGCCGAACTTTGGCATGATTAAACCGCGTAAACTGACTTACTTCGCCCTGCAATCGCAAGGTGAATTGTTCTGAGGACTGCAAACTTTGACTTAAACCAGCTAACAGTCGATCGAAACTAGCTTCTAATTGATTAATCATTAAATTTACTTAGATAAAATTGCCAGATTTCCCCGTCATCCTACTAACTTTTCTCTGTCAATAGTATTATTTATAAATGAGAGATAAGCACTCTCAAATTTATCAACATTGATTGCGATCGCTAGACTCGATCGGGTTTACGATGCTAAATTGTTAGACAAGAAGCAAATAGCTTCGATCGACAGACGGCTACAGTTCAGTTTAGATCTTAATCTAAGAGGAAAAAAATCTGTTTCTCATTACTTTCTGTATTTCTGTCTCATCTCAATCGCAAAAGCAACGCCAATCCCCAACTCAAATATCTCTCATTCTGCCAATCAGGGAGCCATCTACTTCGATTCAGAAGTACAACTCCAGATTTTGTCACTAAGAGCAGAGAGATTCCTTAGATGTTGTCGCAGAGGTGTTGCTTTTGACATGAATAGACCCAACTCATAACTCATAATTCTGATGCATTTTGGCAGCAATTGCCTGGGATTCTCGCTGGAGGAAATCAAAGAATGTACTCGCGAGGATCGAAAGTTGCTTGTCAGCGGGATATACAATGTACCAGTGACGCTCGATCGGAAAATGTTGGACATCTAAAATTGTCAATCCGCCAGAAATCGCCGATTCAGGCGTAAAAGTATGTTGAGATAGCACCGAAATTCCAAATCCAACCCCGATCGCCTGTTTAATTGCTTCATTTCCCCCCAATTCCAATTTTACCTTCACTGAGACACCGTGTTCGCTAAATAGCTGTTCTACCGCAGCCCGCGTACCCGATCCGCGTTCTCGCATGATAAAAGGTTCGTTTTGCAATCTAGCAATTGGAATATTTTTCTCCCCTGCTAGGGGATGAGTTCTGGGTGCAACTACAACTAGGGGATTTTCCAAAAATGGATGTAAGGCAACATCCGATCGTTGGCGCAGCCGATCTTGTGAAGAATCGGGTATTTTGCTAATAATATAGAGATCGTCGAGATTCTCATTCAATCGATCCAAAATTCGTTCGTGATTGGTAATTTCTAAGGTAATCTCCACCCCTGGATACAACTGACAAAATGGAGCCAATGCGCGAGGCATAAAGTACTTGGTTGTTGTAATTGTTGCTAGCTTGAGCTTGCCCTGCTTCATCCCTTGAAAGTCATTAATTTTCATCTCAAATCGAGATAAGCTATCAAAAATATCTCGACAGGTAACAAGTAACTCTTGCCCTGATTCTGTCAGGTACAACTTTTTACCAATTTGCTCAAACAAGGGCACCCCAACATTTTGAGTGAGTTGTTTGATCTGCATTGACACGGTTGGTTGGGTCAAGGATAATTCCTCAGCCGCCCGCGTAATACTAGTCAATCTTGCGACTGTTTCAAAAACTTTGAGTTGATGTAGGGTGGATTGACGCATAGGTGAGGGAATAGTGAATAGTGAATAGTGAATAAGTACGACACTGCGTCCTAAAGCCCAAAGCCTAAAACCTAACCCCTATCTTGAGAGAGCGTCTCGTGCGGATAAACCCTCACTGTTGGCTCCGAAATACCAGATAGTTGCAGCGACTTCGCCGAGGTTAACGGTTTTCTTTGGTTGAAATAGTGTGGTGTAGCCAAAGACTCGACGGATATTCGATTGTTCGCCATTTTGGAAATCAGCCAGCACCGCCCGGAGTGCTCTTGGTTCAACTTTTCCAGCATCCTGAAATCCCCACGTTTGTTTGATGGCATCCAGAGAAGCTGCTGGTAAGGGTTGTCGGGAATCGAGGGGTACTTTCCACAAAATCATCTGTTCTCGCGTCAACGGTGCCTCTGGGCGGAACAGAACGCTCGTAGCATCGCCACTGAGCGGACTGGGAATGATTCCAGCTTCTGCTAATCCCTGAATACTGGGGAAATCGGGATGAGTTAGGGGAACATCTTGGAATGCTGATTTTGCATCTGGAGTAGCGAGGCGGATTTGCTGGGTTGGCTTCGTGCTGTTGATCCGGTTATATGCAGCGACTAACCATCGGACATATTCGCGGCGCGTAACGCCCCGACTAGTGGCTGGAGTGTTATTTTTCGGGGTAGTGTCTGCGCTACTCAGGACACCAAGTTGAGTGAGATCTGCTAAGTAATCTCGATTCTCTGTTGGTGGGCTATTTTGACTGATGCTAGCCGTGGATGTGGGACTAGGTGCCGGAGCTATACTAGATGGGGGAGTGCCAGCAGTTGGCGAACTTGTGGTGGTTTTGTCTAGCAATACAATCGTAAATGAGGTGACTCCGGCTTGCTGTTTGTCCGCAAGCGGTTGAGGTTCAATAGATACAGTTGTGGTGGCTTGGTTGGCGACCAATTGTGGATCGCTATCGCTAGGTTGAGTCACAATTTGCCACTGTTTGGCGGCTAGTTCTTTTTGATAAAATGCGTAAACTAAATCGATCGGGTCGGGAGTCGTCCAATTGGTTGCGATTCCGCCATCCTGACGCTGTTCAGTAGATTGGAGTTTCGCTTGGGGATAAAGGGGGAAATCTGCGGGAAGTTGATTCGGTGACGGAGTTGAGGTGCTTGGACTGGCAGTGCCGAGCGTAACTGGCTCGGTTAATTTTGGATCTGGAGCTAGGGTATTTTGCAGAAATTTACCACCATTGCAACCATACATCGATAAAATCGCGGTAGTAGCAATTAGCCACTGGCAACTGCGGCTCAGGTAGATCTGGATCGACCTTGGCTGTCGAAGATGACCAGCCATTCGCACATCGGACTCAGGACATGACACAACTAATAATTATATAGAGTTAGTCCACTTAATTTTACTATATTCATTGATTTTTCTCTACTATCTTCCGTCGATAATAAAATTCAGGGCGGCACCGGATAGTTAGTGATAATGAGATAGCCCCGATTTCTTCCAGAAGTCGGGGCTATAAACAAATCGAGCAGATATTTTAAACACTTGGGGATTACCATACCAGTCCAAGTCTGATGTGGAGATCTCCATTCCCAAATACCTATAGTGAGGTCAAATTTTAGCTTGCAGCGATCGGATAAACTCTCTAATGATATCTGTCTTGGTGCGCTCGGTTTTATCAGCGAAAGCCTCTAAAATTCGCAGTTCTTGTTCAGGAATCTTGACGTTTAATTGTTTGAGGGACATGCTACGAGTACGGGTAGAGATAATATTAGGGATAGTGGTATACTGTGGAAATTGATTTGGAACGGTATTAGTATTCATAGCTACAGACAAGGTAGTTGGGGTGTGGAGTGAGAGACGAGCAACGATCGAGTAATTTAGCCGCTACAAATCTGAGGCTAGTAGTCGAGTCTCACTTCGATCGAGGGATACAGATGAGTTGCTCAGCTAACGCACAGAGTTTAGAACCGAATCTGACATCGCTACAGGGAAAATTAATTAACTAGTTGCCAAGCTTCATCGGTCAATGGGGTTGAGATGGAGCTATCGGCAGCATGAATTTGGGTGTGTTGGGTTAATGCGTTCCGCAAGGCTACGCCAACGCATTGCTCTACCCAACCTACAAATCTCATGAGTCGAAATTGAGCGTAGCAGCAACTCGATTCTCCAAGGAGAGGCTACGCCAACGAACTACTGCTATCTCAACCATCATCATCCTAGTTATTTAGGGCGACGATCTTGCAAAAATTTAGGTAAATCTGCACCACTGTAGTTTTGCTGAGGGGCTGGGGTTTTGGGGTAGATTGGCTCGCGTTGTTCTTTCGGTGCAGACGGTTGTGGTGGTACAGAACCTCGGTTATCCGCGCCTGGCCGCATCCCGCTCACTTTTTGACCGCCAATCGGGCTGGGAGTTTCGCCCGTGAATCCAGTCGCAATTACCGTAATCCGCATTTCGCCCTGCATGTCAGGATCGATCACCGCACCAAAGATAATATTGGCATTAGGATCGACTACTTCATAAATGGTTTCTGCGGCGGTATTGACTTCACTCAGGGTCATATCGGCACCCCCAGTGATATTCAAGACGACACCTCGCGCACCCTCGATCGAAGATTCCAGCAATGGTGAAGTGATAGCTTGCACTGCTGCTTCCCGCGCGCGTGATTTACCCGATCCTTCCCCAATTCCCATCAGTGCCGAACCGGCATCGGCCATCACTGCCCGCACATCCGCAAAATCAACATTAATCAGTCCGGGGATGGTGATAATATCCGAAATTCCCTGTACCCCAGAGCGCAGAACGTCATCGGCGATCCGAAACGCTTCTTGCACTGGAGTCTGTTCGTTGATTGCCTGCAAGAGTTTATCATTAGGGATAATAATCAAGGTGTCAACTTGACTTTGCAGTCCATTAATTCCTTCCTCTGCCTGATTTGTGCGTTTGCGTCCTTCAAATGTGAAGGGGCGAGTGACAACACCCACTGTTAAAGCACCCATTTCCTTGGCAACTTCAGCCACAATCCTGGCAGCTCCAGTGCCAGTTCCACCTCCCATCCCA
The DNA here is from genome assembly GCA_031425415.1 of Chamaesiphon sp. VAR_61_metabat_425. Lineage (GTDB taxonomy): Bacteria > Cyanobacteriota > Cyanobacteriia > Cyanobacteriales > Chamaesiphonaceae > Chamaesiphon. The sequence continues at coordinate 5,324 of JANPJH010000029.1, forward strand.
GCGGTGATGAAGACCAGATCGGCACCTTCAAGGGCGATCGCAATTTCTTCACGGGATTCTTCCGCCGCCTTTTGTCCGATGGCTGGATTGCCTCCGGCACCAAGTCCACGGGTGAGTTTTTGACCTAATTGAATCCGTCGCCCTGCATCTGAGTTGGAATTAGACAGAGCTTGAGCATCGGTGTTCATTGTCCAAAACTCAATACCTTCGATATCGCTAGCGATCATACGATTTACCGCATTACTACCGCCGCCGCCAACACCAATTACCTTGATGCGGGCTACACTACTAAAAGTAAGATCTTCAGGCATTCGTTCATCCCTTGGTGTGCTATAACTCTCTCGGGGGGAGAGGGTTCTGAATCCTGGGTAAGAGGTAGGATTAGAATTGTTCATGAGTCAGGTATACGTTGAATCTTTTTAGAGCATAGTAACTTGATTGTAGATATTTTGTGAGGTTATTCTTAGGCAAGGTATAGACAAACGATGTATAATCAAGTGAGTTTTATACTCGTAAGCGTTAGCTACAGCCAGATTGCCGCTAGGAGCTAGTTACCAATCTATTCAGAATATAGCGATTATAGGCGGATAAATCGGTCTCACAAAATCTCTTCGAGTATGCTATTAATGTAGCAAAATGTATTTAGATGAGTTTCTCTAAATCAGATGTGAATCTCTAGCTAGGATGACTTAGTGGGAATTGCGGCTGGTTGTTTGAGTTGAAACTTGGGAGCATCAGGATTTTCCAGATCTAGGTAGTCAACATCTAATCGATTGGTATGTTTGCGCCAATCGCGAAGTAAGTCGAGTTGCTGGATTTGGCTAATCAACTTTTGTCGATCGCCAAGGCTACCTAATCTTACCGCACCCACTTCAGTTTGCAAGATCAAATTTTGTGGATTCCGACAATTAATAACGCTAATTAATACAGGGCTACTATGAACAGCTTGGTAGAGTTGTGGCCAATTAGGACACTTTCCTGGGGTTGGAAGGATAACACGGAGTCGGGGGAAGGTTTGTTGGACTGAAGCTTGATAACTAGAGATCGGTATTTGAGTGCCACGTTCATCTAAAAATTTGGATGGAGACCGACCTTGTTCCGGCAAAATTTGGGCGACTGGGGGCCGATCTTCGATTTGGACGAGCAAACGCGGCGGGAATAATCGGCGATCGATGGTCGCGCTGGAGATCGAACCATGTTTGAGTAGTTGCGCTGTTAATTGCTCCGGGGACAACTGCATCATCGGCTGTGGATAGCGAATTGCCAAGATCGATCGAATCGTCGCATCATTGAGATAACTATGCCCCTGAATCTGGATCTGTTCGGGTTGCGAAATCAGCCAATTAGGTTGAGCGGAAATCCAGCCTACCCCAGCCAAAATTCCGCTCATACAGCCAAATCGCCACAGTGATTTGACAGCTCTGACTCGCCGTTGTTGTCGAAGCTGGTGACGACGTTGTTTGACCTGCGCGGTAGAGGATGGGTTCATGGGGAGTTCGGGATAATCTCGGTCTGAACTTGTTGCTGCCGATCGCTGGTGATGACGATCGATTGGTCTTGGAGTTTACCCACTCCACGCGTGCCCGTAAATTTAATTTGCGGGCTAGTTTGTTGATAAATTACATTACCAGTTCCGACTAGCTGTTGGGAAGTCATTTCCCAGATTAATCGATCGGCCCGCAACTTCGCCTGGTTGCGGGTGGCAAGTCCCCGCGCATTGCCGCTGAGAGTGGCCCTTGAAGCTTGGAAATCCACCTGTCCGAGATCGGCACTAAAAGTAGCTTGTTCTTGTTGATGGACAATTTGCAGCGGCTTGTCGGCAGTAATTAGTTCGCGCTCGATCTGCCAGCTAAATGACTCACCATTGACCTGAATTAGCGGATTGGTGGCATTGAGTTGAACGTTACCTTGTAAATTGATAATTTTGCGATCAAGCCTAGTCATCGAGGTATTCGCCGTGACACGAGCCGTGATTTTTTGGCCTTGGTAACGTTGAATCTGGACTGGGCGATCCCCTAGCACTTTTTGATCTTTAACCAACCAAGTCAGATGTTCGGTTTGCAATGCTAACCGGGGATCGACAGAAAATGCGGTGATTTTCCCGGATAGCTCCATCTGCTGTTTCCGGCTAGAATATTGACCGCGATCAGCATTAGCCTGTAATTGCGGATGATTAGCTTGAACGCGATCGCGAATTGTGAGTAAGTCGGCTTTAGGTTGCCATTCAATCTCTTGACCGCTCAAGACTAGGTTATTGCGAGTTTCTTTGGCGATCACATCTCCGCGCAAAAATACTTTTTCACCCTCTTGTTCGACTTCACCAGTTTTAGCAGTAACGTGGAGAACGACTTGCCCATCTTGGTAAAAGTCACCATCTAGGTTGGTTACTTTAGCCCGCTTTTTATCAGGGGCGTAGACACCTTTTTGGGCGCGTACCTTCCACAAGGGTTTACCTTGTTTGTCTACTTGCTCGAAACTAAGATTATCCAGTTCTAATTTCGCCTGGATCGGCGATGGAGTGATGCTCGGTTGAGACGGAGACTGTTTGCCAGGGCGACACCCCCCCAATCCAAAACCAAAGATCGCCACACTAATCATCGTAAATTTACAAAAACTATGTACCACGATCTCAAGCTTCACACCCAGACATCTGGAGTGAGCGATGGTGAATTGGAACTATTGCGGGGAGTTTTTTGGACATCTTCCTTGACATTTTCCAAATCGATATATCGATCGGAGACATTAATTAGACTATCACTAGTCATCGATCGTAAACTGACAACTTCGACTCTTACCCCCCGATAACTGACGGCATCGACAGCATAAGCTAAATCCCCATCACCGCTGACGAGGACTGCCGTATCATAAGATCCAACTAGTGCCATCATATCAACAGCGATTTCCACATCGAGGTTAGCTTTTTTCGAGCCGTCCGGTAATTGCACTAAATCTTTGGCAATCACCCGATAACCATTCCGTCGCATCCACAATAGGAAGCCTTGTTGTTTTTCGTTAGTGCGATCTACTCCAGTATAAAAGAAGGCTCGTAGTAGCCTAGAACCGCCGGTGAGCCGGGCTAATAGTTTTGTGTAGTCAATTTCAATGTTGAGTTGTAGTGCTGCATAAAATAGGTTTGAGCCATCGATAAAGATTGCTACTCTGCCACGATTTTCTAAGACTTGTTGGGCTGAAAAGATCGAGTTTTCATCATGATTAAAACTATTCATCATTATTGAAAGTATTATAAATTTAGAAAAAGAGTTTTTAAAATTTGAAAATTTTTATTTAAAGAGTGAGCAGTAGTTGAATCGATACCGCCATAAGTCATCGACTAGCAATAGTTAGCTAAGATCGGGCAATTCTAGCTTAGTAAAAATTGGACAGGGTTCGCCCAATTGCCAATTTGCTTTCAACACGCCCCATTTAATGTGATCTGCCCAGTTTGATGGTAACTCTTTGGCTAGAGTGGTGTGAGCGAAAGGTTTACCCGCAACGGTATCAAAGTCGATATCTAGCCCCAATTGACGATAAATATCTGTACTAATTTTCGGCACGATCGGCGATAATAAGTATGCTGATAGCCGAATTGATTCAAGGACAGCATATAAAACCTGCCCTAATTCTAAATGTTTTTCTTGTTTAAATAATGTCCAGGGTGCGAGGTCATCAATATACTTGTTACTAGAGCGCACCAAAATTAAAATTGTTTCACAGGCAGTTTGGAAAGCTAATTCATTATACGCTAGGTCAACCTGAGATCCTAGCTCTTGGCCTAAGACTTTCAGCGGATTGTCAGCAGGAATGTCATCAGCATTGCAATTTGGTACCTGTCCTTGGCAATATTTTTTAGCCATATTCAGGGTGCGATTGACTAAGTTGCCCAAGTTATTTGCGAGATCGGCATTAACGATCTCCACAAACCGAGTTTCATTAAAATCCCCATCTTGGCCGAATTCGATTTCTTTGAGAAAATAGTAGCGTAAAGATTCGGCTCCGTATCGATCGACTAAACCTGTCGGGTCGATCGCATTGCCTTCACTTTTACTAATTTTTTTACCGTCTTTAGTAAAATATCCGTGGGCAAAAACGCGATCGGGAATTGGTAGTTGAGCCGACATTAACATTGCGGGCCAATAGATGGCATGGAAGCGTAAAATATCCTTACCGATTAAATGTAGATCGATCGGCCAACGTTTACTCAAAGCCAGCTCTAGACTTGGATCGGCATCCGGTTCGAGTAGGGCTGTGACATAGCCTAATAAAGCATCAAACCAAACGTAGATCGTCTGGTGGGGATCGGTTGGGAGTGGTAATCCCCACTCAACATTAATCCGCGAAATTGAGAAATCTTGCAAGCCTTGAGCGACAAATTTTAAGACCTCATTGCGCCGACTATTTGGTTGAATAAAACTAGGTCGTTCGGCATACAGAGCTTCGAGTTGTGGTTGATACTTCGAGAGTCGAAAGAAATAATTAGTCTCATCGCGCCATTCTACTTGCTTGCTGGGATGCATCGGACAATAATTGTCCGCCAATAGATCCCGTTCCTCTTTGAATTCCTCACAGGCGACACAGTACCAACCTTGCTGTTTGCCTTGGTAGATATCACCGCGATCCCAAACCCGTTGAAAAAACTCATTGACGATGATTTGATGATTGGGAGCTGTCGTCCGGCTGAATCGGTCGTACTGAATGTCTAGCTTACTCCAGAGCGAATCAAACTGGGCCACAATCCGATCGCAGTGTACTTGTGGAGCCACACCTCGATCGATTGCTGTCCGTTCGATTTTTTGACCGTGTTCGTCCGTACCAGTAATTAAAAGTACATCCTGGCTTTGGAGTCGCTGCCATCTGGCGATTGCATCGGCAGCCATCGTCGTGTAGGCATGACCGATGTGGGGAACGTCATTGACGTAATATAACGGTGTTGTAACAGTGAAAGTGTTGTGTGTGGTCGCAGAATGATTCATATTAGAAGCTAAAATATGGCGTACTCGTCCAGTACTGGCAAATCAAAGTGACAGACTAGCTCATGGATTTCTTACTGGAGCTAGCTAGTTCAGTCCTAATGTCACAGCACAAATGTGGCGGTGGAGTACAGTGTAGACTTCGATCGATTTATGTGAGCAGGATAAGACTCAACCATAGTCTACATCATAGATGAGGTTGTCACTTAATTGATGGGAACTACTCGCTTTGTTCATAATTGGTAATCGATCTATCTCTCATGAATACTCGTTTATGCCCGATCGAGATGCACTGCCGAACCCTCATTCACGCAGACAAGTCGTCCCAATTTTTGCTATACTTCACACATTGAGATCAATTCATCTGGGTAACTAGCTCAATGGCAGAGCATCGGACTCTTAATCCGTTGGTTCGGGGTTCGAGTCCCCGGTCACCCATTATACATTCAGACATTTTAGATCTAGCAAAGCCAAGTAAGCGATCGCCGACTAGTGTGGTTGGAATACGAAAAAGACAAATAATTACCGACAGATAATAAATCCTTAGCTTTCGAGCGCGATCGATTAGTTAGGATTATTCCAGCTAACCATCACTCGATTGCTGCTGGCAGGTTAGGCGAGGGATATTCGTTGATGGAGTGCGGTTTTAGCTGAACTTCAGCATCGAACTCACTCCACCCAGAACATTGAGCGCGAAGCCGAGCAAAGACCAGATTTTGATGGATTTAGGCCATTTACATTAGATTAGAGAATTTCACAAATCTTTATCATCCGCTGCGATTAGCGTATACTACGGGAACAGCGGTAGACGCGAGTAGTTTAAAGGAGCAAAAATCTAATGTCGGAGGCGCAGCAGCCCCTCAGAGTCCCTAGGGAGTTTTTGGGACCGCCTGATGACTTGAATCCCAATGTCTTCATGTTCTTTGGCGCGATTGCTCTAGTAACGATGTCAACCATCGGCTACTGGAACTTTCAGTTCCCAGGTTGGTGTTGCTTCGGTTTCAATGTCTTGGCTTTACACATGGCCGGTACCGTGATCCACGATGCCTCGCATAATGCCGCTCACCCCGATCGGGTGATGAATGCGATTATGGGACATGGCAGTGCATTGATGCTAGGGTTTGCATTTCCCGTGTTTACCCGCGTACACATCCAGCACCACGCCAATGTCAACGATCCCGATAACGATCCCGACCATTTCGTGTCCACAGGTGGTCCACTTTGGCTGATTGCGGCCAGATTTTTTTACCATGAGATCTATTTCTTTCAACGCCGATTGTGGCGAAAGTATGAGCTGCTCGAATGGTTTCTTAGTCGGCTGGTAGTAGGACTGGTTATTTACTTTGCCTGTCAATATGGCTTTAGTGGCTATATTTTAAATTTTTGGTTTTCTCCAGCATTAGTCGTTGGCTTGGCACTGGGGTTATTTTTTGACTACTTACCCCATCGTCCATTCAAAGATCGCAATCGTTGGAAGAATGCCCGTGTGTATCCTGGGCCGATTTTAAATTTACTGATCTTCGGTCAAAATTACCATCTCATTCACCATCTTTGGCCGTCAATTCCCTGGTATAAGTATCAAGCTGCTTACCATGCAACTAAGCCACTGTTGGAGGCAAAAGGGTGTCATCAATCTCTAGGATTGCTGCAAGGTAAGGATTTCCTCCATTTTGTCTATGATATCTTTTTAGGCATTAGGTTTCATCATCACAAAGATCCAGTCGAATCAACAGAAAAGGTCAAGCAGTAAATAACTGGAGTTCTCAGTCTTTTGTTAGTAAATATTTACTAAAAAAATTGGGCAAGCATTCGCTTTAATTGATTTGACGCACTCCCTGGTGCGTCTTTTTTATGGCAATCATCGAGATCTGTCGAGTTGTTAGCGATTTTTAGTTCGATCGTGGGGAATAATTTTAGAAGTGATAACCAAACGTAAGCGATATAATCATTGCTGGCCATCACCGAAACTTAGAATTCAAGTATCGCTAAAACTGCTGCGTACTTCACTAGTCACTGCGATCGAAATTGAGAGCTGGTAACAAAACTTACCTTGGATTGCTAAAAACACTCATTTGTTACTGAATATTGCGCTGCGTTACTACATAATTCCTGTAAAATCTAAACAAAATATAACAATCCCGACTGCAATTTATTTGGAACCTGGAGGAAAAACCCATTAGTAGCTTAAACCCGACCCAAACCATGTCAACTGCGGAACAGTCTGTGATCCACATCTGGGGGCAAAACCCACTTTCCGGGGAAGTAAAGATTAGTGGTGCAAAAAATTCAGCCCTAGTGGTGATGGCTGGCGCACTATTGTGTTCGAGTCAGTGTCGGCTGCAAAACATTCCTGGCTTGGTAGATGTCGATAAGATGTGCCAGATTATTCAAGCTCTGGGAGTGAAGATCGAACGGAATGGTGAGACGATCGATTTTGACACTACTGACTTCAACTGCCACACGCCGCCCTTTGAGCTAGTTTCTAAATTGCGAGCGGCGTTCTTTTCGATCGGCCCAATTTTAGCCAGGTTAGGTGTGGCTAAAGTACCATTACCAGGGGGATGCTCGATCGGTGCTAGACCTGTTGAACTGCATGTCAGAGGGTTACAAGCGATGGGTGCCCATGTCGAAATTGAACATGGGATCGTTAATGCCTATGTGACTGGCAGCAGCAAACGCCTCCAAGGCGCGAAAATCTATCTTGACTATCCTAGTGTCGGCGCGACCGAAACATTGATGATGGCGGCGACTCTAGCTGAAGGTGAGACAATTTTAGAAAATGCCGCCAAGGAACCAGAAGTTGTTGATTTGGCGAATTTCTGTATTTCGATGGGTGCGAAAATTGCTGGTGCGGGGACCGATCGAATTGTAATTTCTGGGGTCGATAAGTTACATTCTACCGATTACAGTATTATTGCCGATCGAGTAGAAGCGGGGACTTTTCTGGTAGCTGGGGCGATTACTAATTCGGAGATTAGTATGTACCCAATCGTTCCAGAGCATTTAGCTGCGGCAATCGCTAAATTGGAGCAAATCGGCACCAAAGTTGTCATGGATGCACCCGATCGACTGAGGGTGATTCCGACTGGTAAACTTAGAGGTACAGACATTGAGACACTCCCTTACCCCGCATTTCCCACAGACATGCAAGCCCAATTTATGGCATTACTCGCTGTCAGCGAGGGTAATAGTGTAATCACCGAAACCGTATTTGAAAATCGGCTCCAACACGTCGCCGAACTCAAGCGGATGGGGGCAAATATTAAAGTCAAAGGTAACCACGCAATTATTGAAGGCGTAACCATGTTATCTGGCGCGACTGTCACCGCCACAGATTTACGAGCCTCAGCAGCATTAGTTTTAGCTGGGCTGACCGCTCAGGGCAAAACAGTCCTCCAAGGCTTACATCACCTCGATCGGGGTTATGATGACCTCGAAGCCAAAATGCGCAGCCTGGGGGCTAAAATCGAGCGCGTGCGAGTGAACGCCGAAGGAGAAGTTGTCTATCGGTATGCTGGAGAGACTGTTCGGGTGTAATTGCGACTGCCGTGCTAAGCCACTACTCGTAACCTTCGATCGAGACAGATCTAATCCTCAATAAACATGTAAATTAATAGTAGTTGGGAGTAACTTTGTGAGATTATGAAAAGTTGCTCCCATCCACCTTCACTTACCCAGATACATTATGCAGTTAAGACTAGGGGACACCGTACCCAACTTTACACAAGCTACTACCCACGGCGAGATCGACTTCTTTGAATGGGCTGGCAACAGTTGGGTGATTTTATTCTCCCATCCTAAAGATTTCACTCCAGTTTGTACGACCGAACTCGGCGAAGTCGCTAAGTTGAAACCAGAATTTGACAAACGGAACGTTAAAGCGATCGCGCTGAGTGTTGATGATGTAGAATCTCATAACGGTTGGGTTGGCGATATCCTCGAAACCCAAGGTCATGCGCTGAATTATCCGATCATTGCCGATCCTGATAAGAAAGTATCCGATCTTTATGACATGATTCACCCTAATGCTAATGCAATGGTGACTGTTCGATCGGTATTCATTATCGATCCTAATAAAAAACTCCGTCTGACGATTACTTATCCCCCAAGCACCGGACGTAATTTCGATGAGATTTTACGGGTGATTGATTCCCTTCAACTCACTGATAACTACAGTGTGGCAACTCCCGCCAACTGGGTTGATGGTGGGGATTGTGTGGTAGTACCTACAATTTCGACTGAAGATGCTAAGGTGAAATTCCCTAAAGGAATTACCGAACTCAAACCTTACTTGCGGATGACTCCACAGCCTAACAAGTAAGCATCGATTAGGTTTATAAAAAGACAGCCATCGGGCTGTTTTTTTATGTGGCAGCGAGGAGATTGGCGATCGAATATCTCAAGTATCCGGAAATCGCCATCGCGACTCAAATTGACCATTGACTTCTAGCCATTAACCGTTGACGATTAATTATTGACTATCGATCGAACCCACCATGAGTCATTCCAGTGAAGATGCCACCCGCGTGCGGGTTTTAAGTGAAGCCTTACCTTATATCCAAAAATTTGCCGGACGTACCGTAGTCGTCAAATATGGCGGTGCTGCGATGAAAGATAGCGACCTTAAAGAGCGGGTAATTCGCGATTTAATCTTTATGTCTTGTGTCGGCATCCGTCCTGTTTTAGTACATGGGGGCGGCCCTGAAATCAATAGCTGGCTGGAAAAAATCGGCATCGAACCCCAATTCAAAGATGGCTTGCGGGTGACAGATGCCGCCACGATGGATGTTGTGGAAATGGTACTAGTCGGACGAGTAAACAAAGAAATCGTTTCACTCATCAACCAGTCTGGCGGCGACGCAGTTGGTTTGTGCGGTAAGGATGGTAATCTGATCGTAGCACGCCCCGATGGTCGCGAGGGGATTGGGTTTGTTGGTGAAGTGAGTGGTGTAAATGTCGATATCCTCAATACTCTAGTTAAGAGTGGTTATATCCCGGTGGTGTCTAGCGTCGCTGCGGATGAGAATGGACAGGCTTATAATATTAATGCAGATACAGTAGCTGGCGAAATTGCCGCCGCGCTCGGAGCTGAAAAACTCATCTTACTGACTGATACTCCAGGTTTAATGCGTGATTTTAAAGATCCAAGTAGCCTGATTCGGAAGCTAGATATTCAGGGTGCGCGAGCATTGATTGAAGACGGAACTGTCAGCGGTGGGATGATTCCCAAGCTTACCTGCTGCGTTCGCTCTCTAGCTCAGGGTGTTCGAGCGGCACATATTATCGATGGGCGATTACCGCACTCACTGTTGTTAGAAATCTTTACTGATACTGGTACTGGTTCGATGATTGTCTCTTCGGGTTCGCTCTAATCTTAAAAGTGACTCAAATAGTTTTGGGTTACTAATATCTAGAATAGAGTCTGCTGCCCAAATCCTTATCCCTTATTCCCTAATCCGTGACTTTCGATACTGATTATCAAGCTGGACAAATTGCTTTCGAGCGGGGAGAATACCGCCAAGCTGTGAGTTATTTCCTTGCTGCTGTCGCGCAGGTGCAGCCGAATACTTCCCTGGGTGGCGAAGTGCAGATTTGGTTGGTGACTGCTTTTGAAGCCGCCGGACAACTGGAGGAAGCTAGATTTTTGTGCCAAAAACTATTAAATCACCCCAATCTCGATACCCGTCAAGCGAGTAAACGGATGCTGTATATTATGCAGGCTCCTGAATTAGTGCGGCGGGATGAATGGTTGACCAAAATACCGGATTTATCGCATCTAGAAGACCGAGATGGAAAAGCTGGGGGAACTAGTCCGCCTAGTTTACCACCATCACCCAAGCAGCCATCTTTAGAAGAAAAATATGCACCGATCGATCTGAGCAAAGTAAATACTCAAGATAATAATTTTACGGCGATCGCGCTGATCTTTACAGCCATTGCATTAGTAGGATTATGGGTAGTTGCTAAGTAGAGCAAAAACCACCCATCCAGCGACAAGTGGTTACAGATTAAATAAAATTTGCTCGATGTTCGAGTCTAAGCGTCTTTGTTTTTGCCAAAAATTTCTGATTTAAAACTATCGAGTTCGTCAGTTAATTCCTTGCGGGTGGAAGCTTGCAGGAGATAGCGATACACAAACCAACTAGTATAGCCGATGCCTACCAGTTCAAATGTCGGTGCGAGGAGCGGAATTTCGTTAACTGCTGATAGAACTGCTAACGTTAGCTTAATTCCGACAATTACACCAAAAAACAACCCAAGAGTAATCACGGCACTCTTGTTATTCGCGTAAATTTGTCCTAAGTAAGTCGGCAGTTCGGCAAGAATATCGGCAGATTGTTTTGCCCAGTCTGGTAAATTATCAGCGGATAAATTAGGGGAAACTTTGGTAATAGAGGTATTTCCAGCGTTGATCCCGAGTGGATTAGCCGGAATATCGATTGTGGTAGTGTCTGCGGTTTGAGTAGATTCTGGTGTATCGCTCATAGTTTATCAATCCTTATTTCAAAATGGACAGGGCTAGGTGGGTTGCGATCGATCTGCGCTGAATGGCATTCAACACAAACACTCTTGCCGATTTTATCAGTTGCGGCTGAAGGATCATAGAGTGATAGCAGATTAGGTTGAATTATTTACACCAAAATGCACTGATTGTCCACACTGTCTATACCGTTCGCACTCTTGTGACACTGGGCGATCGAGTGTCTACACCACCCAATTATAGACGACCGTTGACGAATCTTCGATCAGCTTGCCCCACATCTGAATTCGTTACTTATCGCAACAGTTTTAGACACCAACTAGAGCCGCTGTTGCCAATTGACGCGCCGCGAGGGAGCTAAAATCCTGACTCCAGAGTAATTCACAGGAGTTATTAGGACTCTCGACTAGTTTGAGTTTGTGTAACTCGGCTCCAAGTTCCCGAATGGGTTGTTCGAGTAGATGTCCAATATAAACGGCAATATTTTCGGCAGTAGGGACAACTTTAGCGAAGTGGGGGATATCTTTATTCAAAAAGGTGTGATCTAGTGGTTCGACGGCATATTCATCCACTAATTGATGTAGTTTGACCAAATCAACAATCATCCCTGTCCGAGGGTCGATCTCACCTGTGACGGTTACTTCTAAATGATAGTTGTGTCCATGACCATTAACTCGCGCACATTTACCATAAATTTCACTATTTTGCTCTAGTGTCAAACTTTCCAAGGCTAAGCGGTGAGCCGCGCTAAAGTGGGTACCAATAGTCAGATGTGCTTCCATGTCGTTGCCTAAATATTCTGCGAAGAGTTCGGGATGTTCAAATAACTGAATGCGGACAAGGGGAAAATGGGGAGCTAATCGCTGCCAAATCACCCGTGCGATGTTTTCGGTGGTGGGGAGAGTTTGCTTAAATTCTGGCCAAACTTCGTTGAGGAAGCCATAGTCGAGTTGTCCAGTGACTTCTTTTTTGATGACGTGTTTAACATCCGAGAGATTTAGCACCATCCCATAGTCATCGATATCACCGTAGAGCGAGATGTACAAGACGTAGTTATGTCCGTGTCCGTAAGGTTGGGCGCATAAACCAAATTGAGCTTGGTTCTCCGCTTCGCTCAATTCTGGCAGCCAGTATCGATGGCTTGCCGAAAACTGGGCGCGACGGTTAATAATACATTTCATGGAAATTTACATAACTTTATATCTACCAGGATACTGTGAAATCACCGAGTGGTGATACTCGCACTCAAATTGCTAAAATTTGGTTAGCACGGTTAGCTAGTAGGTTAATGCTCATGACTCTCATCGCGGCTAAATGGAGTATCGATGACTATCATCAGATGGTCGATAGTGGACTGCTGGACGGTCGATCGGTAGAATTAATTAATGGGGAGATTGTTGAGGTGGCACCAGAAGGAGTCGAACACTCTTTTTATTGTAGTAATACAGGGGACTATTTACGATCGATATTTGGCGATCGCGTGCGAGTTCACGAAGCTCACCCGATTACTTTACCCAATGATTCTGAACCAGAACCAGATATTGCCATTCTCAAACCGCCGATCTCTCGATATCGCACCCATCATCCCTACCCAGATGATATCTTTTGGCTAATTGAGATTTCTTATAGTACTGTGGCAATAGATTTAAGGGTCAAAAAAGATCTCTATGCTCGATCGGGTATACCCGAATATTGGGTGATGAATTTACCAGCAAGAGAGCTGGTTATATTTCGAGATCTCTGTGAAGATGTTTATCAGTCAGAGACTTATCTGACTAGTGGGACAATTTGTTCGATCGCCTTTCCCGCTGCATCGAGTTGCTGGCTCTCTGGTAGTTGCGCGATCGCCCAATCAAAAAGGTGACAAAGCCGTTTGAGGTCAGCAGACTGTGGGAGTGCGAGAGCATCCTTGAGCTCTTGCCATAAGTCTTGTTCCAGTGGTTGCATCACATCGTCAGCCTGCGGAGTTGCTGAGTGACGCTGCTTG
>JANPJH010000030.1:0-11185 GCA_031425415.1 Chamaesiphon sp. VAR_61_metabat_425
TCGGCGATAGCGGCGCGCGCTCGTCGGGTTCCCCGACGTAAAAAGCGCGACAAGACAGGCACTTGCCCGTCGGCGTAAGGCACTGTTCTGGGCTTGATTATGATTAGCGTGAACGTCACTCTTGTCACTAATAGCCGTGAAAGGTTCTCGCCCTTAGCTATGTATACACTTCATCTGCACCACTTGATGTTTGGTTTTCCCCCATTCTATCACTCACCCTTTAAACGACCAGTGCCGACCCTACAATAGACCTACTGTGAAAGTCAGAGGTTAACTGTGATGAGAGGGTAAAGGGGTGGATGGGCGATGCTCTTGCCAACTCCCATCCGGTGGTACAGCTATTCCCTGCTCACAATTCATAATCCCTTGATATACTAGACAGACACGCTTCAATCCAAACCGCGATCGATCGAATGCAGCCTACCGACCCGACTAAATTTACAGATCAAGCCTGGGATGCAATCATCAAGTCACAGGAAGTAGCCAGACGATCGCTAAATCAGCAGCTAGAAGTCGAACATGTCGCGATCGCATTACTAGAACAGCAGGATTTAGCTACCAAGATTTTTGGTCGTGTGGGGGTAGATACCGAGAAATTAGCCAGACAATTACAGGAATTTACTAACCGTCAACCGCGATTGAACCAAGTTGTAGACTTGTATCTGGGACGGGGATTGGATGTATTACTCGATCGGGCCGAAGCCGCCAGAGTGAGTTGGCAAGACCAATTTATTGCTGTCGATCACCTGATTTTAGCTCTCCAGGAGGACGATCGAATCGGGCGGCGATTGCTTAAAGCCTTTGATTTTGACAAGGCTCAATTAGAATCTGCAATTAAGCAACAGCGCGGTGCAACCCAGAAAATCACCACTCAAACGCCGGAAGCAACGAATGATGTCTTAGCCAAATACGGGCGAGATCTGACCGAAGCCGCTAAAGCGGGGAAAATGGACCCAGTAATCGGTCGCGATGAGGAAATTCGGCGGGTGGTGCAGGTGCTATCCCGACGGCAAAAAAACAACCCTGTTTTAATTGGCGAACCAGGTGTCGGCAAAACCGCCATCGCCGAAGGATTAGCCCAACGGATTGTCAATGGCGATGTCCCCGAATCCCTGAAGGATCGGACGTTAATTTCCTTAGATATGGGTAGCTTAATCGCTGGCGCGAAACTGCGGGGCGAATTTGAAGAACGCTTGCGATCGGTATTAAAAGAAGTGACCGAATCTGCGGGGCAAATTGTCTTATTCATCGACGAATTGCACACCGTCGTCGGTGCAGGTGGCAATCAAGGTGCGATGGATGCGGGCAACCTGCTCAAACCGATGCTCGCGCGGGGAGAATTGCGCTGTATCGGCGCGACCACGATCGATGAGTATCGCAAGTATATCGAGAAAGATCCCGCCCTAGAACGCCGATTTCAGCCCGTACAGGTGAGCGAACCGAGCGTTGAGGATACAATTTCGATTTTGCGCGGCTTGAAGGAACGGTATGAAGTCCATCATGGCGTGAAAATTAGCGATTCCGCCCTCGTCGCCGCTGCTACCTTATCCAATCGCTACATTGCCGACAGGTTTTTACCCGATAAAGCGATCGATCTCGTGGATGAAGCTGCGGCTAAACTCAAGATGGAGATTACCTCCAAACCAGCCGAGTTAGAATCGATCGACCGGCGGGTGATGCAGCTAGAAATGGAAAAACTCTCCCTCCAAGGCGAAAATCTCCACAGCGGCGGTTATCTTCCCACCCAAGAACGGCTGGATAAAATTGATGTGGAAATCGTCACCCTCAAACAAAAACAGGGCGAACTTACCAACCAATGGCAAGGGGAAAAACAACTCCTCGACGGGATTAAAAGTCTTAAAGAAGAAGAAGATCGAATTAGAGTCCAAATCGAACAAGCCGAACGCGCTTACGATCTCAATACCGCCGCGCAACTCAAATATGGCAAGCTAGAGCAACTCCAGCACGAGCGCGAAGCCAAAGAAGTCGAACTCGCCGAAGTCCAAGTCCAAGGCTCCACCCTCCTGCGCGAACAGGTATCCGAGAGCGATATTGCCGAAATCGTCGCCAAGTGGACGGGCATCCCCGTCAACCGCCTCTTGGCTTCAGAACGCCAGAAACTGCTCCAACTCGAATCCCACCTCCACCATCGGGTGATCGGGCAGCAAGAGGCTGTGGGTGCTGTCTCCGCCGCAATTCGTCGCGCCCGTGCGGGGATGAAAGACCCCCATCGGCCGATCGGTTCGTTCCTATTTATGGGACCGACAGGTGTCGGCAAAACCGAACTCGCCCGCGCTCTCGCTGAATTTTTATTCGATAGCGATGAAGCGATGGTGCGGCTGGATATGTCGGAATATATGGAGAAACACGCGGTTTCTCGCTTAATTGGCGCGCCGCCGGGCTATGTGGGACACGAAGATGGGGGACAACTCACCGAAGCCGTCCGCCGCCATCCCTATTGTGTCGTGCTATTCGATGAGGTCGAAAAAGCTCACCCCGACGTGTTTAATATTCTCTTGCAAGTCTTGGATGATGGTCGAATTACCGACTCCAAGGGCAAAACTGTCGATTTCTGCAACACGGTAATTGTGATGACAAGTAATATCGGCAGCGAGCAGATTATGAATACCATGCTCAATCCTAACTACGATAGCAATAAAACAGTCGATCTGCGCCAACAGGTGACAAATGCCCTGCGTGGTCATTTCCGCCCCGAATTTCTGAATCGGGTAGACGAGTTGACGATCTTTGAGCCGCTCAAAAAAACCGAACTACGGCAAATCGTCACAATTCAAATCGCCCACATCGAACGAATGCTGGCAGATCAGAAAATCAAGATTCAATTGTCCTCTGCCGCCCAAGACTACCTCGCCGATGTCGGGTACGATCCAATCTATGGCGCGAGGCCGCTCAAACGGGCAATGCAACGGGAATTACAAAACCCGATCGCAACTAAAATTCTCGAAACTACCTTTGGTGAAGGTGATACGATCTTTGTTGATTGTACCGATTCTGCTCAGGAGCCGCTCCGCGCGGGAGCAACTGCTCCTGTTGAGAATCGTGTTCTGACATTTGGCAAGAGAGCATTTAGAGTGAAAAAGGTCACTCAGGCTGTTGCTCCTGAGATCGTCACGGTCGAAACATAACTCATAAATCGAGCCATCTCGACTCAGCTCGGCGGTTACACCGAAACTCATTTCTTGCCGAATCGGTAGAATCTGTCGCCGCAGGTGTGATGGTGACAACGATAGGGATAAATATTTGCGAGTGAGAGGATTCCATCTAGTGTGCCAGATCGCTGAGCGCGGGTCACCACATGGTTTCCACAGTCTGAACATTTGCGATTGGTTGAGTATGAGTAGGTATTAGAAGTCATAAGCTGCCAGGCTGCTATGGTTTGAATACCTCACCACCCTAACTAATTAAATCTATACTTTGTCTACTAAATGTATAGGTGGAATCAATAATCTAGGATAAAGCAGCTTAATGGCTGAGAATTAACTAAGCCAAATTACTGACAATGCTCAATCGGTACTAATTCATCTTTTCCCAAACCGGCGAAATCTAATTCCACAATTGTGGTGCTGACAACGATAGGGATAAATATTGAAGAAAGATAGCAATCGATCCCAGCCACTTGTCCGCTGAGAGCGGTAGACTTCTCGATTGCCACAATTTGGACACTTACGGGCAGTTGCTGGAGCCTGAGTATATGAATCCATGAGAGTAGTAATTTAGGGTCGGGGTAGAGTATCTCTACCATACCCAATTCTAGAGCATGAATCTAAAATCGATGTATCATTAATCACACGATAGACTATCAAACCTAAATTTGGGCAGTGGCAAGAATCCCTTTAATTAGTTCGTTTTTAGCTAGACAGACGGGAATCCCCACACCATAGCGTACCCGCTTGGTGTGGGATGAAAGGCGCGTGAGATGAGGATTCCACCCGCTCACAAGACATGTAGCATTAGCAAGTGGGCGACTCGCTTTGTGGATGACGAGCCGAACAAATCCCATGATTGTCCATTGGCTTATTTTGTGTTATCATGGTTCTAGTAACTGCGATAAATAACATTGTGTTGAAGGCGGTCAAAGTCAGAATCTATCCAAGCACTGAGCAACAAAGTCATTTGGCGCAAGCCTTTGGTTGTGTTCGCTTTGTTTGGAATCAATCTCTGGCTACGATGTCCCAGACTTACAAAGAGACTGGCAAGGGCATCTCTGCCTTCACTATGAAGAAACAGATTCCAGTATGGAAGACCGAGCATGAATGGCTCAAGCAGTGCTATTCGCAATGCCTCCAGTCTTCTGTGCTTAACCTGTCTCAAGCTTTTATCAACTTCTTTGATGGCAGAACAGGATACCCGACCTTTAAGAAACGTCAGGGCAGACAATCGATGCAGTACCCTCAGAACGTTAAAATTCTGGGAGATGCTGAGATTAAATTCCCTGGTAATCTTGGAGTGGTGAAGGCTAAAATTCATCGTGATTGCGCTGGTACATTGAGGACTGTGACGGTATCTAGAATGCCTGATGGTCGTTATTACGCCTCGCTACTAATGGATGATGGTGTTGAAAATCCAGTGCCTAATGAAGACAACTGGGCGGGTGACCCGACCAGTGGCAAAGCTATCGGTATTGACCTTGGCTTGCTCGACTTTGTAGTTACATCTGATGGATCTAAATACCAGAACCCTCGACACCTCAAGAAGCATGAGCGCAATCTCAAACGCAAACAGCGTAAGTTATCTAGGAAAAAGGATAAAACTACTAATAGACGACGTAAGGCTAAACTAGCTGTAGCCAGAGTCCATGCAAAAATAGCTAGAGTCCGTGAAGATTTCCGACATAAACTATCCCGCAAGATAGTCGATGAAAACCAAATCATTGTCGTAGAAAATCTGGCAGTAAAGAACATGGTAAAAAATCATTGTTTGGCTAAGTCAATCAGTGATGCGGGCTGGGGAATGTTCTGCACTATGCTTAAATATAAAGCAGAAGCAGAAGGTAAAGTTTATCTAGAAGTAGGTCGATTTTTCCCATCGTCTCACCTGTGTTCAAACACTTTACTGTCGCTGCCAAAGATGGATCTATCGGTACGTGAATTTGATTGTCCCCATTGCGGGAAGCGACACGATCGAGATATCAACGCAGCTATTAACATCAGAGATGAAGGCTTGCGGTTATTGACGTTGGGAACCAGCGTTACTGCTCCTGGAGGCAATGTAAGACCGAAACAGTATGGGCGTAAGTCTACTGCTGTGGAGGCTGTTGCCCTCGAAGGGAGAAGCCCCCTTCATACTGGTACTCCAGTTGAAGGCGGGTAGTTCACTGAGTATTTCTTGCTTGTGGAGATAGTCAGCAATCATCTGATTCGTCACCTGATGTTGCTGTTTGTGCTGAAAGACCGATAGAGTCGTGAGAATACTGAGCAAATCTCTAGATTTGAGTGGAATAAAATTACCGCCAATGTCAGTCGATAATAGCTTGGGTAAACAAGTTGGCAACTGCGAAACATTCGTCATCAGATCGCCTGGACGCAGCAAACACAATCGATCGAGTCCGAAATCTTTATAAACTAGTAGTCGTAGACAAGCCTCACTCACAACCTCAAAATCTGGGGATGGCAACACGCATACACCCAAATCAACTTGCATCCCACTGGACAGAAGACAAACAATTTTAAAATCAATTAGTCCCTGATTGCGTCCGGTGGGATAAATGCGATCGAGTTGTTCGATTTGGAGATCGGCAATTGTTTGACCGACGAGAAATGATAAACATAATAGTAGCCCAGCCGCGATCTTGCCCTTATCGCCGAGTGATTGGGCTAGTTCCGGTGCCAACACTTGACGTTCAACCGCGAAGGCAGTAGTTATCTGTTTGAGATCTAGGCTGGTCATTTTAATTCGTAATTTGTCCAGATGATGAGCTAGCTATTCAGCAGCTCTGCTAAAACTAGTGTATTTCCAATTTCCCATAACAGTGGATTGAATAGGTGTTAATAACATAGCAGAAGTATCCAAGCTGGCGGCTATTGCCACATTAATTATCGATCGGTCTCAACTGCTAGGGCGAAAATCCCAGAAAAAATCTTTACACTATTAGATACTGGATACTAACTACATGTGGATAAGATGACAGAATCAAAATCGGCTCAAGAATTATTTCAGGCTGCCTACGAAAATCGTTACACTTGGGATAGTAATTTTCCTGGTTACACCGCCGCAGTAGAACTCAAACAAGGTGACGAAGTTTTTACCGGAACAGTCACCGTCAAACCTAATCTGAGTGCTGAAGTAGTCGGAATTGAAGACGAAGCAGCCAAAAAGTCCATTGCCGGACAACTGTGGGAAGTCGCCATCCACCGCGTCCGCCGGACATTTGCCGAAACTCACGGCAAAAATACCTTCCGCTATGGTGAAACAGACGCTACAGGAGCGGTAGAAATCCTCATGGGCGGTAAATCTGAGGGCGATCGGTATAAACTTCGTAATAATGAGGTTTGTCACGTCCATCGGCATATTCATGGCACATTGGTGACGATCGATACTTTTAGCAGTCATGATACTGGTGCTGGTTATCTCTCTCACCGTTATGACTCAGTGTATGCTGACCCAGCCACTGGGGAAATCACTAGTCCCAAAATCGTCTTTGAAGATAACTACCAGAAAGTTGGCGACTATCAAATCCTCAACCAACGGATCATCCAAGGTGTAGAAAATGGTCAACCGACGACAACGGAGTTTAACTTCACTAACATCGAGTTATTGCCCGTATCGGTTGCAGCCGAGGCTGTTACAGTTTAGTGCAAGCGATCGCGTTGTTAGATTTCCACCTGAATTTGGGCGGCGGCAGCGGTAATTTGGTCTTCTAGCCACCGCTCGAACATATCCATTAAGATTCGCTGACGGATACCATCGTCTAATTCAGGCTGGACGATTTCTTCGACTTGAATTAAGTGAATACCCACCGCAGTAACAACGGGTTTGATCAGTTGTGGCGGTTTAGCGGCAAATACTGCTGCGGAAATTTCGGGACGGAGTTGTTTGCGGCTGACTGTCCCGATATATCCACCGCGCCGCTTAAGTTCGGGATCGCGGATATATTGATACGCCACATCCGCAAAACTCAGATCCCCCTCTTGCAGCGAGTAAAAAATCTCCATTGCTAACTCGGAATCTTCTAACACCACTTCGTAAATCGTCGCGCCACTATATTCCAGCAGATTTTGGTGAAAAAAGTGCTCAACGCGATCGCCAAATAAATGCCGAGCGAGTTTTTCAGTAGTTAGGCTGTGAGCGACTAGATGCTCGAAATCATCAACTGAGAGAAAATGCGCCTGCAACCACTTCCAGGTAGCTTCCGCCGTTTCTAGTTGATTGATCAGCCGAAACCTATCGGCGGCTATTTGCAGCTCTTCTGCCGTTGGGACAATGCCTGCTGAAGCTGCCTGTTGTTCGATAATTTGGCGACGGAGAATACCCCGCACCAGTTCGGGAATTTTGCCAGCCATTCTGGCTTCATAGATTAGATCCTGAGTGCCAATTTGCCTATTACTAGCCGTTAACATCTTTCAACTCCTATAATTGAGATCGCTATTCCTCGCTGATGTTGGTTGCGATCCGCTCATCTGGATCGATCGAAATGTTGGCAGCAGATTCGATCGATTGAATTAGATGACTCATTTTAATAACTTTAGCGGCGATCTAGATCGCTCGATCGGTTAACATTTATCACAGTAGGATCGCGATCGTGACACGATCATTCTACTCGACCCCAATTAATTTCGGCAATTTCCCGACTTGACAAAGCAGACCTAAAAAAACCACAATAGTGCCCACACAAGCAACAGTTTCAGGATAACTAGTTTTGGCAAAACCGAACGCCCGCTTTGATTTTGAACATACAGCCCAGGCAACTAAACAATTAGTGAATCAAATGCCTGGTTTGTTGCGGTTGCCGTTTATCCGAAGTTGGGTGTTTTGGGCAGTTATTACACTGGGAATTTCCAGTGGACTGGGCTATCTCGCCATTGGGCTACTGCTAAATCCCAAAGCAGTGCCCAACTGCCCAGAAGTTTTTGTGCCGATGTCCTCGGCTTCGTTGCGGGTGTATTGTGGTCAATTGGCGGCTACTAAGCAAACCTTGCCGGACTTAGTCTCAGCCTTGAAACTAATTGAGGGGATCGCGCCCAACGACCCGACTCGCGGCTATGTCGATAGTAATGCCCAACGATGGTCGTTATCTATTCTCCGGTTGGCAGAAGCTCGATATCAAGATGGTAACTACGAGGAAGCTGTGGCTGCGGCCAAAAAAGTGCCAAGCAACCTTGATGCCTACAAGGTTGTGATGAAAAGAGTCAGTCAATGGGAAGAAACCTGGAAAAAAGCAGTCGAAATTGATACCGAAGCGAGAACTCTCTTAAATAGCTCGAAGTGGGTGAATGCCTATGAAGTAGCAGTTAAATTAACCCACTTAAATAATCGATATTGGTCGAGAACTAAGTATCAGGAATTAGCAGATCTAGTTCAGGTTGCCAAGGCAGATAGTGCCAAATTAGATGAAGCGCGTCAGTTAGCTAAAAAGACCGAAGTTAAAGACTTGCTTAAAGCCATCGAACTGGCTAATAGGATCGACGCTAGCAGTTTCGCCCATACGGAAGCTCAAACAATCATCGGAACAGCCGCCAAGAAAATGCTCGATCTAGCTAAAGCCAAACTCGATCGCAATGACTGGCAAGGTGCCCTAGAAATCGCCAACAAAACCCCTGAAGCTCCAGCAATTAAAATCGAACTAGAGGATCTAATCAATCTCTCCCAAGCTCAATCTCATGCCCAAAACGGAAATATCCCCGAATTAGAAACAGCAATTTCTTTGCTCCAAAGTATCAAGCCAGATAGTCCCATGTCCCAACGATCGCTGCAACTGATGAGCAATTGGCAGAGCGAAATTCAAGATCTAGCCGCCCTCCAACGCGCTCGAAGTATTGCGGCAACTGGTGCAGTTCCTGATTTAAAGGCCGCAATTGGCGAAGCGGGACAAATTCCCGCTTCCAATCCGCGCGGTAAGGAAGCCGCTCAAACCGTCAATGAATGGCGCAAACAAATTGAGACAGTGGAAGATACACCTTACCTCAATGATGCGGAGACACTCGCAGCAAGTAACAATCCTACTGCAAGGCAAAATGCGATCGCCAAACTCACGCTTATTCAACCCGGACGCGCTCTCTATCCTCAAGCCCAACAAAAAATCAAGCAATGGACAGCCGATCTCCAACGCGCAGAAGATGGCCCGATTTTGGAGCAAGCCGAAAGTTTAGCCAATAGTGGCGATCTGAATGCGGCAGTAGCTACCGCCAGCCAGATTCGATCTGGACGCGCTCTGTCTGCCCAGGCACAAGAGAAGGTGCGCGATTGGCAAGCGCAACTTCAAGCTGCCGCCAACCTCGCCGCCGCCCAGAAATTAGCCAGCAATGGCACTCCCGAAGCCCTCCTCGGTGCGATTCAAGCTGCTGCCAGAGTACCAAAGAGTTCGCCCCTGCGCTCTCAGGCGCGATCGGCAATGGACAACTGGAGCAGTCAAATGTTAGAAGTCGCCCAAAGTACTGCCAGTAACGATCTCCGCCGTGCAATTGCGATCGCTAAAGCCATCCCAGCCAGTACCTCTACCTACAGTTCGGCACAAAATGCCATCCAACAATGGGAACAACAACTGAATCCTGAAACTGCACCGAGTCAACCTCCGCTAAATGATGGGACGGGAGGTTTGTTAAATTAACGATCGAATCATCAGCTCGGCGACAGTTTAACCATGCCGAACCTGATGCCATTGCCAAGCATGGGCGATAATATCTGCCAAGTCTGGATACTGCGGCTGCCAGCCGAGAACTTGCCGCACTCGATCGCTACTCCCGACTAAAATCGGCGGATCTCCCGCTCGTCTGTCGCCATACACAACTTTAATCTCTTTCCCAGTCACTTTTTTAGCCGTCTCGATCGTTTCTTTGACCGAGAAACCATTCCCATTTCCCAAGTTAAATACTTGAGAATCCCCGCCTTCGAGCAGATGCTTTAAACCAAGAACGTGAGCAGCGGCTAGATCGTGAACGTGGATATAATCGCGAATACAGGTACCATCTGGAGTCGGGTAGTCAGTCCCATAGACCGAAATATGTTCCCGTTTACCCAGAGCAGTCAGTAGAATTAGCGGAATCAGATGAGTTTCGGGCGAGTGATCTTCACCTAATTTGCCACTAGGATCGGCTCCAGCCGCATTGAAATAGCGAAAGCGAACTGATTTAAGTCCGTAAGCAAGATCGAAGTCTGAGAGGATATTTTCGACCATTAGCTTGCTAGTCGCATAAGGACTAATCGGCGCAAAGGGATGATCTTCGACAATTGGGGTAAATTGCGGAATCCCATATACAGCCGAGGTGGAAGAAAAGACAAATTTATCTACTTTTGCCGATCGCATGGCTGCAAGGAGATTCAGCGTACCGACGACATTATTGCTATAGTACATCTGCGGCTGCTCGACAGATTCACCAACGGCGATATAGGCAGCAAAGTGCATCACAGCATCAATGTGATGGCTAGCAAATAGTTGCTCAAGAGCGGCAGGATCTCTAGTATCGCCAACCACCAACTCTACCCCCAAAACTCGATCTACTAACTCTCGATGTCCGTATTCTAAGTTATCAAAAATTACCACCTCATAACCCGCTTGTTGCAGGGCTAAGACGGCATGGGAGCCAATATATCCCGCTCCCCCAACCACTAAAATTGTTAATTTTTTGTCTGACATTTAGATCGACCGATAAACTAGCAGCGAACAGCTTGCCATCTACGACAGCAATTGATAGTGTACCCGACGCGGAATTCAAAATTTCAGATATCTACCGCAAATGCTGAGAGATTGGATAATGGAGGAAAGGGAAAAGGGCAAAGGGGAAATGCTTTTTCTCCCCAACTCCTAACTCCTAACTCCTAACTCCTAACTCCTAACTCCTAACTCCTAACTCCTAACTCCCTGTCTTGTCTCGCTAAACCGTCGGGGAACCCGACGTTGGCGAAGCCTCTCCGATAGGAGTTACGCGAGCCGCAACTCCCAACTCCCAACTCCCAACTCCCAACTCCCAACTCCCAACTCCCAACTCCCAACTCCCAACTCCCAACTCCC
>JANPJH010000031.1:0-4947 GCA_031425415.1 Chamaesiphon sp. VAR_61_metabat_425
CTCATTCCTTTGCAAGGCGAGGTGGGATGGGAGTATCCAGACGGCATTCGGCTCTATTACAAAGGAAAAGTTACAGAGATTAACTATGAATTTGCAACGTAAATAATGGAGTAAATATCAAACCTTGTATCCATCGATCAATCTATTGCCATAGTCTAAAATACCAAATCATTTGGGTTAGAAACTCGTACAAACAATTAATTCAGGTAGGAGGTTTAATATGAGAATTGCAATTATTGGAGCATCGCGGGGAAGGTGAGGGGGTTGTAGAGTTTGGCAACTGTGCTGCGTTTGAGGGAGCTATGGACTTCGGAGGCACTCATGCCAAGGCTTTCGGCTAAGTCGCTATACCGCCATTGGCGATCTTGCCAGAGGTGGGTTTTGAGGAGGATGGGGATGTCTTTTGGTTTGAGCATAGAATCTATTCTCTGCTACTTCTATTCTACATTCGCAAATTGAGAATAGAGTGAGAGTGACTTTTTTAGTTGGATCGATCGGGATTCACCTTATTCTTGGTGCCATTGAATCGCCTTATAGCGTTAGAAAATTGATGATAGATAATTTGCCTGATTTATCAATAAATCTGAAATACCTAAGAGGATTTTGGGAATAATAGGACTACTAATCTTGGAGAAAGCCTGTGCGAAAAATATAGATGGACAATTCTCCATACGACTTTGCTAAACAAAAAGCTGCTATTGCAGGGCATATTGAAAGAGACTACGAGTTTACTCTTCAATGGTTGCCACAGTACATAGATGAGTTCCCACAAGCGATGCAAAATGTGTCACTGAATTGGCAGAAATGTAATTTTATTCGTGATGCTCAAAGCATGGTGCCAGACAACTATGGTGTGTACTGCTTTTCTACCAAATTAGGAATGCCATTTGCCGATGATTTACATATTCCTCTGTACATTGGCAAAGCCGCTCAACAACATCTTTCCGAAAGATTCAAAGATTATCTTACAGAGTCTAAAAATGTCAAAGGTCGCGAAAAAGTGGTGATTATGCTTAACAAGTATCATAATCGGCTAATTTTTTGGTGGGCTGAATTGCCTCGAATTCATGTGGATGCGATGGAAGAACATTTGCTGATGTGTTGTCGTACTCCATGCAATAAAATTTTTCCCGATCGAAAAAAGCATTGGGGTAAAGCATTTTAATAATAAATATAGTTAATTAGGACAAAAATCATGCCAGATTACGTACCAGCCTTACAAGCCCGCATGGGAGATTGGAAATACTATGTCACTGTAATGAAAATCGGGAAGATTGCTCGTGAGTGCAGACTTGCAGAAGAAATTCATACAGACAAAGATCTCGATGATTTGATCCAAAGAGCAATCACAGATCGTGTTGCAAAAGAGATGGTTCCCTATCTTTTAAATGAACCTCAACGATTTTATGGGGCTTTAGTTGTTGCTGTGTATGGAGGTGAGCCAGAGTTTTCGCTAGTAAGAGTTGATGAGCATGAACTCTTAGATGATAAAGATAGAAGCAGTTATGGCTTTGGACTACTTCGTTTTGATGGAAGCCAAGTCTATTATGCCTTGGATGGTCAGCATCGCCTAAAGTCTATGCAAGAAGCAATAAGAATGCAACCTGACTTAGCAAAGGAAGAAATTACTGTAATCATCCTTAAACATGAAGAATCGACAGAAGGATTGCGACGAACCCGTAGATTATTTTCTACCCTTAATAGAACAGCGAAGCCAACGTCTTCTGGAATGAATATTGCTATTGATGAAGATGATGCAGTTGCAATTGTCACACGTCGTTTAGTAAAGGAGAGTGATATATTAAAAGGAATGGTTTCAAATACCTTGGGTAATACTCAACTTACCCCAGGCAAAAAGAACGATCCATATATTACAATTCTTCCTGTATTATACGAAGTAAATAATATTTTACTAGGTGCTTATAACGAAGGGATGCAAGTTGATAATAAATTCAAGCAATTTCGTCCTTCAGATGACGATCTCGATGAATATTATCTATTTTTAGAAAGTATCTGGAGAGACATGCTTAATTCCTGTCCTAATTTTGATTGTGTTAAAAGTGGAAATAAGAAGCCAGGTGAGCTTCGTCTTCTGATTGATTCAGATGGACTACCTGTTTTAGATGAAGAACAAAAAATTATTCCTGGTGGAAATGTTTTTATGCGTCCAATCGGACAATATGTCATAGCGGAGGTTGTCAAACAAGCTGGTATACAAAGAAAGTCAATCCCAGACGTAATCCAAGCAATCATGACCAATGTATCTATGAATATTGATAATGCACCTTGGGTCGGTCTAATCTGGAATCGATCCAAAAGAACTATCGTGGGTACAAAAAAAGAACAGGCAATTATCGTGGCGATAATCTGTCATGCATTAGGATTAAAAAAACCATTTAATGCAAAATCGAAGAAATCACTCAAAGTGCGCGACCTTAAACAAGAATACCGTGATGCGATTGGCGATCCAAAAGCTTCCTTGCTCCAACCTATTGTTTGGTCTGGTAGAACTATACAAAGTCACGAGGATGATGATGAAGATAACACATAGATTGCCTTGACTTTGAGGCATTTATTGACTTGGCATAGCAAGGCTGTGCCAAGGAGTTACTGAAATTAACGATCCAATTGAGGCAATAGATAATCATGGTTAGGATTCGATCGAATCAACAGTCGATCGCGTAGCATCCCCTTTGGGAAATCGATTCGCCGTATATTCTAAAATCATCAACATCCACCCCGACAATGCCATAACGAAGAGATCGAGTTTAAATCTCCAATTGCCGAGGATCGTTTGCTGGTGGATGCCAACCTGCTTCGAGCCATAATGCACGAGCCTCGCGGATCGATCTTTCTCCCTTGTATTTTTCATCATTCATGTCCAACCTGTCACAAGTCGCCCGCCCAATCGCAGTAGTTCTAATAACTTTAGTCGCATCGGCAGACCAGATAAAATGCTCTTGCCACAATTGATTCCGTGGATTAAATAGCGGCGAAATAGTCGAAGTTTCCAGATCGCATCCGACCACAAAATTATAGCGGTTCCGATCGCAGCGATTACAGGCAAGTGCGAGATTTTCTTCGGTATCTAAACCACCCAGAGAGCGCGGCTGCAAACGATCGATCGTTGGCGTAGCTGCAATTTGAGGTAGACTAACAAACTATCACAGCACAGGCGATCTCTATTACTTTGGTAAATTATAATATTAGTGAGAACAGGCAAATTAGCATAAGACAAAGAGTTGAGTGACGTTTTTCAGGAATTAGCAGCATATAAAGAACAACTCAGTCTTCCTCCCGCTGGTAGCGAAACCGATCGTGATACAGTTGCCAAACTGGAAATTGGCGGCATGGTATTCTTCGGAGTTAACTCCAGTAGCAATCCTACCCGTAGACAGATTACACTGAGAGTAAATCCAATCAGTCGTACTCATGCTGAGGCAGATGCTTTACAGCAAGCTTACGATTTAGGAATCAGAGGCGGTAAAGCGCGTCTCATCGTAGATCGAGATCTTTGCCGAGCTTGTGGTCAAAATGGCGGTGTCAAAGGCATGGCTAGACAGCTTGACATTGAGGAATTAGAAGTCATCAGCCCTAGTGGTTGTCAGCTTATTTCGCTAAAGTGAGGATATTATGTTTATCTCAAAATATTCGGTTGAAAATTGGGAAGGCAATAGCAATAATGGATTGCTAAAAGAAGCAAAAGAATGGGGCGAAATAGAATCAGCGATCGGAGAACTAGATGGTCATCGGCGAACCTTAGTTACTCTAGAGACTGAAGGTGAGGCACACATGTCTATTGGCGGTGGTAATGGCAAATATTTCGTCTATTTGACATTTGATAATGACAACTTTAATTATTTAGTAAATTCATCAAATTCAGATCGGCATGAAACTCTAGTCATTGGCGGACAATCAGGTATCTATCCTGCCAAATCCTGCGTCGATCTAACAACTACCATCAAGGCGGCGAAATTATTTGCCGAATCGGGCACAATGGAAAGATCGTTTTGCTGGGAACGCGAAGGAATTCCTGAACCTGTGTGATGCGTGATGATTTGACATGGGCTGAAAGCCTAACAATTGCCAAATCTCTCGATTGATGTAATTCATCACTCGATCGAGAGTGCCAATTCAGTCGATCGACATGATTCAAGATTTTTCAATCGATCTCGAGGGATCGATATATGGCGACTTCACAAGATCCTCACAATCTCAACCTAAGATGAATAGCAGTATCCAGCGACTGCTAGTGAAGCATAAATACAATGACACGATCGTCATTATTGGGGCGGGAATTGCGGGGCTAGCGGCAGGTTGTTATGCCCAGATGAATGGGTATCAAACTCAGATCTTTGAGCTGCACGATCGACCAGGTGGGCTGTGTACGGCATGGCAACGGCAGGGATTTGTGTTTGATGGTTGCATTCACTATTTGTTTGGTTCTGCACCAGGACAGCCTTTTTACAGTCTGTGGGAGGAACTTGGCGTGGTACCGCAGCAACAATTTGTCCATCATGATGAATTATTGCGTGTGAGCGAACCCGACGGGAAAACCTTGATTGTCTACAGTAATCCCGGTCGATTGGAGCAGCATTTAAAAGAATTATCACCGATCGATCGACGGTTAATTAGCGATTTCTGTGCGGGGATTCGCACCTTTACTCGCTTCGATCTGTCACTTCTTCAGCAGCAACCCAAAGCATCAATGCAACTGGGAGACTGGGGAAAGTTAGCGCGAAAAATGTTGCCATTTATCTGCCCACTGTCACGATGGGGAAACCTTTCAGCAGCGGAGTTTGCCAAGAGGTTTCAAGATCCCTTTCTCCGCCGCGCCATTCCCCAGATGTTTGGCTGGGAAGATATTCCTGTGATGGTGGGGATGTCTTTACTAGCTTATATGCACACCAAAAATGCTGGATTTCCGCTAGGTGGATCGCTCCAATT
>JANPJH010000032.1:0-3323 GCA_031425415.1 Chamaesiphon sp. VAR_61_metabat_425
GTATTACGCAACAATAGAATTAGCGAAATTGAAGGTAGGGAATTAGTACCTGGAGATGTGATTTATCTCGAAGCTGGCAACCAACTCGCCGCAGATGCTCGTCTACTTGAATCAGTGCAACTCCAAATTCGAGAATCCGCGCTGACAGGTGAAGCCACCGCTAGTAGTAAAACCGCCGAGACAGAATTAGCCGCCGAGACACCATTAGGCGATCGAGTAAACTTAGTCTATCAAGGAACTGAAATCACCACTGGGAGAGGCATCGCCGTTGTCACCGCCACCGGGATGAATACCGAACTCGGCAAAATTGCCGCGCTCTTACAAGGTGTCGAAAATCAGCCGACTCCACTCCAACAAAAATTAATCCATCTGGGAAATGTGTTGGTTGGTGGCGCATTGATAATCGTCACTCTGACGATTATCGGCGGAATGTTGCCCGATTTGCTCAGAGGTTCCTTCAATCTGGATACTTTGAAAGGATTAGTCAAAACCTCCCTAAGTGTCCCAGTAGCCGTCGTGCCCGAAGGATTACCCGCCGTCATTACCATTACTCTCGCAATGGGTACCCAGCGGATGGTAAAACGCCAAGCTCTCATCCGCAAACTCCCAGCGGTAGAAACCCTCGGCGGGGTGACGATTATTTGTTCTGACAAAACAGGGACGTTAACCCAAAATAAAATGGTGGTGCAGCAGGTGGCTACCTTAACTGCTGAATATCAGATTGGGGGAGAGGGATACATTCCCAATGGGGATTTTCAACACAATGGTAAATCCATCGAGCCACTTGTCGCTCCAGCTTTAAAAGGTTTACTCTGGGGCTGCGCTCTCTGCAACGATGCGGTGTTGCAGCATACCGATAACCAGTGGCAAATTTTGGGAGATCCGACAGAGGGAGCCTTATTAGTACTCGCTCACAAAGCCGGAATTGAAGCAACCGCCGAGAATTATCCTCGCGTTCAAGAATATCCATTTGATAGCGACAGGCAACGAATGAGTATCATCTGCGAACAAGCCCCATATTACCTCTTGTTCGCCAAAGGATCGCCAGAATCAATCCTCGATCGATCTACCCATACCCTCGTTGAAGATCGGTATGCTGAATTGACAGAGAAAGAGCGACAAAAAATCCGCTCCCAAAACACCCAACTAGCGAGTCAAGGGCTGAGAGTCTTAGGTTTTGCCTATCGGTATTTTCCCCACCTTCCTGACGCAGATAGCGCGGAATCAGAACTAATTTGGGTAGGCTTAGTCGGAATGCTCGATGCGCCACGCCCTGAAGTTCGCGATGCTGTTGACACCTGTAAAACTGCGGGAATTCGGACGATGATGATTACAGGCGATCATCCTCTGACTGCTCAGGCAATTGGCACCGACTTAGGCATCACTCAGACTGACAGCCAAGTGGTGAGCGGAAATGAAATCGCGCAGATGGATGATGAAACTTTGGCACAAACGATCGCTCAAATTAATGTCTATGCTCGTGTCGCCCCCGAACATAAATTACGGATCGTCAAAGCCTTGCAACAACAGGGTGAATTAGTCGCCATGACAGGGGATGGGGTAAATGATGCCCCAGCATTAAAACAAGCAGATATCGGCGTAGCAATGGGGATTACGGGTACTGATGTAAGTAAAGAAGCTAGCGATATGGTGTTGTTAGATGATAATTTTAATTCGATTGTCGCCGCAGTTGAAGAAGGGCGCATTGTCTACACCAATATTCGCAGGTTTATCAAATATATCCTCGGCAGTAATGTCGGTGAAATCCTCACCATCGCCGCCGCTCCGCTGATTGGGTTGGGTGGTGTGCCCCTCTCTCCGCTGCAAATTCTGTGGATGAATTTAGTCACCGATGGGATTCCCGCTCTGGCTTTAGCCTTGGAACCAGGGGAGCCAGATGTGATGCAAAGACCGCCTTTTCAGCCTAGTGAAAGTATTTTTGCTAGAGGTTTGGGTGCATATATTATCAGGATTGGACTAGTGTTTGGGATCGTGACGATCGGGTTGATGAAATGGGCTTTCGATCGCACACATGCAGTCGATTATCCTGGCGATCCCGATACCTGGAAAACGATCGTCTTTACCACGCTCTGTATCGCCCAAATGGGTCATGCTTTAGCCGTGCGCTCTGTGAATAAACTGGTTATCGAGATTAACCCCTTTAGTAATCCACTGTTGTTGTGGGCGATTTTGGGCACGATTCTGTTGCAGTTGGCGGTGGTTTATCTCGCTCCATTGCGATCGTTTTTTGGCACCCATCCTTTGAGTTTATTTGAACTGGGGGTCTGTTTTGGTTGCAGCTTACTGATATTTATCTGGATTGAAGGGGAAAAGTTATTTGTACGGTGGTTTCGCGCTAGAAAGACAAGAGGGAATTCATGAATTGTTCCTTGTCTTTCTAGCCACCGATTTTAATCGGACTATTGCCGAATACATCGCAGTCAATCGCCGGACAATCTGGTCGATCTCCAAATCCAGAATACTGTAATCGATGACTGCCTGACGCATCGGCATATGTCCTCGATTTACAGCAATAACACTGCTCGCCCATCCAACTTTGTGCTGACTGCCCAATGCGGGCGGTACCTAATGTCATGCGGGCGATTTCTAATGCTTTTCTAACGTCTAGAATATTTTCAGTTGTGGCTGCTTCACCTGCAAATGTCTGAAGGTAATTGGCAAGAGCATTAAAGCACTCAGCCACCGCAATTCTAAGCGGATTGTAAGGTTTAAATGGCCGCATTACTAGAGAAAGTAGCATCGCCCAGCCACCAGCAATCAGACATAATAGCGATCGCATTAATGCTACAGCTAAGTCGCCGGGCAGAGAGATCGTCGAAATAAATGATGTCCCAACTACCAAACCGACATTGGCACCAGTATTACCATACAGCGACGCAAAACCTGAAGCCAGTCCCCATGGAAACGTCAGGATAAAGGCGAGGATGGGGATGCTAGCAACTAGAGTACCGATCAATACCGAGATAGTTATGCCGAAAGTGGCGTTGGCGTAGCCTCTCTGCAAGAGAATCGCCATCGCCTTCGCTTTAATCTGGTAAGAGCCAGCAACGTTTTATAAATTGACAAAATAAGCGATTAAACCCACAAATAATCCGCTTTCTCTTTGGTTAATTAGTTGACCAATCAACATCGGGATTCCCAATGACAATGCCGCCCGTAAGCCATTCGCGATTGCTGGTTTTCCTGGCTCTGACTGGATGAGGAAGCTGAGAAAGTTATTTCGATTTAACTGCATTATTTTTGTGGATGAAGCACGAATAATAGAACTCATATTCCGCACGATTCAATCGCTGACTAGTCTA
>JANPJH010000033.1:0-3785 GCA_031425415.1 Chamaesiphon sp. VAR_61_metabat_425
CTGGAGACAGGGGACCTCTCGATCGCGGTCGGTACCCATGCTTTAATTCAGGATAAGGTCAACTTTCGCAACCTTGGATTAGTAGTGATCGACGAGCAGCATCGATTCGGCGTGTATCAACGGGCTAAATTACAGCAAAAAGGCTCTCAGCCCCATGTTTTGACAATGACGGCTACACCCATCCCCCGTACTCTCGCCCTTACCTTACACGGCGATTTAGATGTCAGTCAGATCGATGAACTACCTGCCGGAAGACAGCCGATTCAGACGAATGCCATGAATAATCGGCAGCGGAGTCAGGCTTATGAACTAATGAAGCGGGAAATCGTGCAAGGGCGGCAGGTGTATATTGTGTTGCCGCTAGTTGAAGAGTCTGAGAAATTGGATCTGCGGGCGGCGGTGGAAGAACACGAGCGGTTGGCAACTGAGGTATTTCCAGAGTTTCAGGTGGGGTTATTGCATGGGCGAATGAGTTCTGCTGAAAAAGATGCGGCGATTACGGCGTTTCGGGATAATCAAACCCAGATTATTGTCTCGACGACGGTAATTGAAGTCGGGGTAGATGTGCCGAATGCCACGGTGATGTTGATTGAAAATGCCGAACGGTTTGGATTGTCGCAACTGCACCAGTTACGCGGGCGCGTCGGGCGGGGGGCGCATCGTTCCTACTGTTTATTGATGAGTAGCAGCATGTCTAGCAATGCCAAACAGCGGTTGCAGGTGTTGGAACAGTCGCAAGATGGGTTTTGGATCTCCGAGATGGATATGCAGTTACGGGGACCAGGGCAAGTTTTAGGGGCGCGCCAATCGGGGATGGCTGATTTTGCCCTAGCGAGTTTAGCTGAGGATGGGGAAGTGTTAGCGATTGCGCGAGATGCAGCGGAGAAGGTGATTCTACGGGACAAGGATTTGAATGAATCGCCCAGATTGAAAGCTGAGTTGGATTATCGATTCCAGAAGTTGATGGGTGGCAGTATCCTAACGTAGACAGATTAGAATATGCTGAATTATATCGATTTAGACCCATCTCGATAGATTTAAAGTTATTACAATAATAGTCGATCTAATATCCTAAACACCTACTCTCTACCCTCTACCTTTTACTCCCTTAATATGAACTTTGTGGCGATCGATTTTGAGACAGCTAATCCGAATCCTGATAGTGCCTGTGCGATCGGTTTAGTTAAAGTCGAAAACTTTCAAGTCGTCGAACAGGTAGAATATTTAATCCGTCCGCCGACAAACTGGTTTCAATTTACCTATATTCATGATATCGATTGGGCGATGGTTGCCGATCGACCAACATTTGGCGAGTTACATCCTCAGATCGATCAATTTCTAGTAGGGGCTGACTTTTTAGCTGCACATAATGCTAGTTTCGATCGTCGAGTTTTAGCCGCTTGTAGAAAAACTTACCAGATCGACAGGCAACCGCATCGCTTCCTTTGCACAGTTCAACTTGCCCGTCAGCAGTGGCAAATCAGACCGACTAAATTATCTGATGTTTGTCATAAATTGGATATTCAGCTTCAACATCATAATGCGCTTTCAGATGCTCATGCTTGTGCTCAAATTATCATTGCTGCTGGAGCGAAAGCAACACTCACAGCAAATTGAAATAATTCATAAGTTGTAGAATCTAGGGTGGATTAATTACAACGAGGGATAAATGATATATTTACTGGGTGAGGATTGGCAACATCATGGGGAATGATAAGCTAGATCGGTCTAGGTGAATGGTGAAGGGAGAAGAGCGATGGCATTAATCGTCCAGAAATATGGGGGGACATCAGTTGGTTCGGCAGAGCGGATTCAAGCAGTTGCCCAGCGCGTGGTTGCGACTGTCAAGGCGGGAAATCAGGTAGTTGTCGTTGTTTCCGCAATGGGTAAAACTACTGATGGCTTGGTCAAATTAGCACAAGAGCTATCACCAAACCCCTCCCGTCGAGAAATGGATATGCTGCTAGCAACAGGCGAGCAAGTGACGATCGCGTTATTGAGTATGGCGATCCAAGAATTGGGGCAGCCAACTATTTCCCTCACAGGTGCCCAAGCGGGAATTATCACCGAAGCCGAACACACCCGCGCCCGAATTTTAGAGATTAAAACCGATCGAGTGCAACGTCATCTTCAAGCTGGGCAAGTCGTGGTAGTTGCAGGATTTCAGGGTGTGAGTGCGACCGCAGATCGGGAGATTACGACCCTGGGTAGAGGTGGTTCTGACACCTCTGCCGTCGCCCTAGCTGCCGCGCTCAAAGCGAGTGCCTGTGAGATTTACACCGACGTACCAGGAATTTTGACCACCGACCCTCGGATCGTCCCAGATGCCCAGTTACTGACCGAAATTACTGCCGATGAGATGCTCGAACTCGCCAGCCTGGGAGCAAAAGTATTACATCCTCGTGCCGTCGAAATTGCCAAAAATTATGGCGTACCTCTAGTAGTGCGATCGAGTTGGACTGACGATCCTGGCACTTGGGTCATCTCCCCCATCCCACAACCGCGTCCCCTGACTGGTTTAGAAATTGCTCGTCCGGTAGATGCCGTCGAATTTGCCTCGCATCAAGCCAAGATTGCTATTTTGCGGGTACCCGATCGCGCGGGGATTGCCGGACAATTATTTGGAGCGGTAGCCACCGAAGAAATCGATGTCGATCTAGTCGTCCAGTCAATTCATGAAGGTAATGCTAATGATATTGCGTTCACGGTCAACAAACAGATGGCCAATCGTGCCCAGGCGGTCGCTGAAGCCATCGTGCCCGGTCTACATGATAATTTAACCACCAACGATGCCGAAGTGATTGTGGGAACGGATATCGCCAAGGTGAGCATCTCTGGTGCAGGGATGATCGGTAGACCAGGCGTAGCCGCCCAGATGTTTAAAACCTTGGGCGAGGCGGGGGTGAACATTCAAATGATTTCGACTTCGGAAGTGAAGGTGAGTTGTGTAATTCCGAATGGAGATTGCGATATGGCGATTGCGGCACTATGTAAGGAGTTTGAAATTTCGACTTCAACAACTGACTGCACCCCCCATCAAACCCAAAAAGTTAACGTCCCACTCGTGCGAGGAGTCGCCCTAGATCTCAATCAAGCTAGATTAGCTGTCCGCCACGTACCCGATCGCGTGGGGATGGCGGCAGAGTTATTTGGGATCTTGGCAGCGCACAATATTAGTGTCGATACAATCATTCAATCTCAGCGGACGCGGATCTTAAACGGAATCCCCACGCGGGATATCGCCTTCACTGTCGCGCAAGGAGATGGAGCCGATGTCAAGCGGGTGCTAGAGGCTGCTGCGGTACAATTAGGCTGTGGGGAAGTGGTTGTCGATCCGGCGATCGCTAAAGTTAGTGTGGTCGGCGCGGGAATGATTTGGAAACCAGGTGTCGCAGCACAGATGTTTAATGCTTTAGCTGCTGCGGGGATTAATATTCAAATGATTGCCACTTCGGAGATTAAGATCAGTTGTGTGGTTGCCGAAGATCGCGGCATCGATGCCTTAAAAGCAGTGCATCAAGCTTTTGGATTGGGAACAGCAAAGTTATAAATTAAGCGTACCCTGACCTAAATAACCCAAGTTGCTGTAAGGGAGTAGGGAGTAGCGACGCTGCTCTACCCTCTAACCCGATCGATTTCTACAAAAACCTAGATGGTTGGCAACGCCCGCCCTACAGCTCTTATTAATTATTACTTACTACTTAATCTGTGGGTTTAGATCTAAAAGTTAGTCCGATATCTGTTGATGAAATCGAATCGATTGTCACCCTCGATCGCTTGTGTTT
>JANPJH010000034.1:0-18926 GCA_031425415.1 Chamaesiphon sp. VAR_61_metabat_425
TTCCAGCTCCAGTAGAAATAGAATTATTTCCCGTAGTAGCAGAGAGATCGATATTATCGGCACCAGAACCAGTGAGGACATTAACCGATTCAATATTTTGGAAAGTAGTGCCATCATTCGAGCCGCCAGTAATTAGACCACCAGTACTTGAATTAAAGTTAATGGTTATGTTCGCGGCATCTGAACCGTTATAAATTGAGAGAGTGTCATTTCCCGCACCACCATCAATGGTATCTTTTCCAGTACCTGGACTTATTTGATCATTACCAGAACCACCTTTGATGGTGTCATTGCCTACGCCAGTAGAGATATCGTTAGAACTAACGTCGTAACTCAAAGAGGCAGAACTAGAACCTGTAGCAGCAGAGATATCGATATTGTCAGCACCAGAACCAGTATGGATGGAAACCCTTTCTATATTTTGGAAAGTAGTACCATTATTGGAGCCACCTGTAATCAAACCGTTAGTGGCTGTGGTGTATGAGAGCGTGGTGTTTGCCGTATCCTTATTGTTCCTGATGCGGAGGTAGTCATTTCCCGCACCACCATCAATGGTATCTTTTCCGGTGCCTGGATCGATTCCATCATCCCCGCCTAAGCCAGAGATAATTTCATCGCCTGCTGTACCAATAATTGTATCGTTATCCTCCGTTCCGATAAAATCTTGATTGACGATCGTTAATGTCGCTGTGATTCGATCGCCAAGGATAGCTCCTCCCGTTGGATTAATCAAACTCAAGCTAATCGTTTCATCACTTTCAGAAAAAATATCATCAACGATCGGAATTGCGATCGTTTTGCTTGTTTCATTAGCTGCAAAATTAACTTGAATATCGGCATTACTATAGTCAGCCGGAGCTTTAGCTGTGCCATCTGTAAGTTTTAATGTCACGCCAACTGCTTGAGTTAAATCGCCACCACCGCGAGAGATGGTAACTCGATTAACAGATGTACCGTCTTCATTTACTGAGAAGTTATTAGCACTAAAAAAGATGGTCGGTGGAAGCGGCAAACTAATATCATATTTAGAAACAACAATATCACCATTAATCGAACTACCAAAAATTATTCGATCGTCTGAAGCTAGCAATATTGCATTAGGCGCAATGAAATTATTAATTGCACCTAATATTCCCGTTCTCTGAACAGTGTCGCTACTGATATTAGTCAATACTTTAAGTACACCATTGATCCCAAAAGTATTGTCTATTGTCCCATTATTATTAAATCGAAATATCTCAGTCGAAGAATCAGTAATAGTGCTATTTTGACGAGATACAGGAGAACTTGTACTAACAAGAATACGACCTTGACTATCTGTATCTATTAATAAAATGTCACGAAAATAATTAGTAGGTAAAGATACTTTTCCATTATTGCCAAATGTAGAATCTAATTGACCATTTTTTGTATATCGATATAAATAAGTAGCATCTTCACGGATATTTGCCGTTATTTTATCATCCTCATGATAGATAGCAACGTAAATTTTATCATTTCGATCGATCTTGCCGACAGCATTAATCGATCCTGACGAACCAGAAAGTGGGAATTGAAGTAATCCATTTTCGCCAAAACTATTATCGATTTTTCCTGCTGCATCAAAACGAGACACAATAGAAAGAAGTCTATACTCACTAGATCCTTGTGGTGAATAGCATTGAAAACTGACTAGTGTACTACCATCACTTTGAGCCTCAGTCGTGATATAAGAAATTGGGTATTTGACCTTATCGAGTGTCGAACGTAATCGATCGATGAACGGATCGCCAAATATATTAACAATATTTTGAACGTTGGGATCGGTTCGATCTGCTGTTGTCGTGGAAATTAGTTTATTGAAAGCAGCTAAATCGATACTAAGCGGCGTTGATGCTGCAACACTGCCAATAGGAAATGGTTTAACCTGACCATTTATACCCAGAAGCGTATTAACACTAGCAACGCCACTAGCACTACGACCAAATTGATTGAAAACTATTTCACTACTATTGTCGGTAGGATTTATCCGAGTGTGAAGATCTCCGATAGGGCTACTATTTTGGGTAGAATATTTGCCTGCTATCCCAAAGCCAGGATCTAGTTGACCATTAGCTAGATATTGAATTATAGAACTTTTACTATCTGCTCCTGTGCCAGCAATAATGATTTTCCCATCAGGATTAACTAGTGTCTTAGTATAAGTATTATTTATTTCAGTACTTAATTTACCTGCTGTACCAAAACTAGTATCTAAACTACCATCAGGATTATATCGAGTAATAACAATATTTGAAGAGTTCTTGCCAATTGCTAAAATTTTGCCACCAGCAACAGATTCTAACTGAATTATTGTGTCGGCACCACCTAGATCGGTAGTCGCACGTCCATCGCCATCAAATGTTAGATCGAGTCCAGCCATAGTCACCTCTATTTTTTTATTTGAAGAATGGTTGTTAAATCAATATTTAGTCACTGAAAGCATTCACTCGATTCATAATTCAGCAAAACCAGCAGGGGTGGGATCCGTAGGGGCAGGTTTATGAGATCGATATCGGTCGAAAATAAGATCTCGAACAAAACCTGCCCAAACCTACAAATAACCGCTCGATCGGTTTTACCCGCATAAATCGCGTGTTTATCCCTGATGGAGATAGGTGATTTTGGTTCGAGGTTGATGAATGAAATCGACATTTGTTTATCCCTGGTGGGGTTGGGCGGGTTCGTTCAAGGTTGATGGATAAAATCAACATTTTTAGCATAAACCCGCCCCTACAGACCCCTACAACTTCAACTCGATCGAACTAATTAAAATGCGTAAGAAAACCCGATCGAGATGATCGGATAAATATTAAAACTCTTAATATCCTCGTTAGTCTCGGAACGAGAATCGAGAGGAGAAAAAAAGTCGCTGTCAAGACAGATGATTTGTAGAGCATCGGAAAAATAATTGCGAGTGTGCATAAACGCGAACTTTTCAAACTAGTGAGTGTAATGACGTGAAATAGCTATTTACACCACGGAGATACTTGAGCGGAAACATCCCTACCTGAGACGAGTTTGGTGAAAGTCTGCGATCGCAACTTCAGCGGGTATCGATCGACAGAAAACTTCACTACAAATATATACATACTTCCTGATTTTCTGCAAGCACAGTTTCGGGCTGTTTTTCAGCGTTCAAAATTTTGCTTGACAATTTAGCAATTATTTGCATTTTGCTCTCGAAACACCAAAATACAGGAGGGGCAATAGATCGATTGCCCCTCCTGCGCCCGTAGTTATAATAGAGAGGGGAGAGATAGTTAATAAAACAAAACAATAATTCAACTATGCAGCAACTAGCTCGAATCACATTTAACCCAGAAGTAATGGGTGGTAAACCTTGTATTCGGGGGCTGCGAGTTACAGTCGGTACTGTAGTAGGACTAGTGGCATCTGGACGATCGATTCTCCGGAGGAGAGGCTTCGCCAACGAGGAAATTTTACAAGCTTATCCTTATCTAGAAGCGGCAGATATCTATGAAGCTCTAAGCTATGCAGCTTGGCGCGTTGAAGAGATCGAAGTCCCTCTGGCTTTGACATGAAGATTCTCATCGATATGAATCTATCTCCAGATTGGGTAGAAGTGTTTACAAAGGCAAACATAGAATCCACTCATTGGTCGAGTATTGGCGAATCGATCA
Organism: Chamaesiphon sp. VAR_61_metabat_425; assembly: GCA_031425415.1. Taxonomy (GTDB): domain Bacteria; phylum Cyanobacteriota; class Cyanobacteriia; order Cyanobacteriales; family Chamaesiphonaceae; genus Chamaesiphon. The sequence goes on from JANPJH010000034.1 coordinate 3,663, forward strand.
AAACAGAACTAAGTCAATACCAAGATCTGCCATAATAAAAATATCATCTGTCATAGACGCTATCGCTATGCCGCATTCATTCGAGCAAATTTCGCAAAAATTAGCAGCACTGCCAATAGAAGATCTTCAGCAGGTTTTAGACTTTGTAGAACTTTTATCTAAAAAACGTCAGCAAGGAAAAATCACCGAATCAGAAGCTGCTCCGCGCTCTTTTTTTGATGTTGCCCAGGCTTCGATTGGCGCAGGAGAAGGACCAGGCGATCTCTCAACGAATCCAGTCTACATGCAGGATTACGGTCAGTAATGCTTGACAAAGTAATTGTTGATACGGGTATTTTGGTTGCAGCTATCGATCGTCGAGACACCCATCATGATTGGGTAACAGAGCAGTTGAAGCATATTTCACCACCTTTACTGACTTGCGAAGCGGTGATTTCGGAAACCTGGTTTCTGTTACAACGGGTTAAGAATGGTCGAGAAACATTGCTTCAGCTTTTAACTGATCGACATGTGGAGATTCGATTTGATTTGCAGCTAGAGTTAGCAGCCATTTTAGCACTGCTAAATCGCTATCAATCGGTGCCAGCTTCTTTGGCGGATGCAGCGTTAGTAAGAATGTCTGAACTATACTCCCACAGTTATGTTTTCACTCTGGATAGCGATTTTCAAATTTATCGCAAGAACCGCGATCTCCCAATCCCGCTAATTACTCCTGCTAAATAAAGTATTACATTGGACGATTACCTCGCGGCGCGGCTACGCCAACGATCGAAACAGCAGCACACAGCCTAGGCTCGATTGCCTCCGGCAAGCCGTTCGAGCAATTCTCTTACAGACTATCGATCGTCCATAGATCTTAATACCAAAGATACCCTCGATCGAACAACAGAATCATAATAATTAAGTTAGCCTACAAAAATCGCCCCACCTCAACTAGGCAGGGCGATTCTTGAGAATGCGGATAAAAGGACTTGAACCTTCACTTCTTGCGAAACCAGAACCTAAATCTGGCGCGTCTACCAATTCCGCCATATCCGCAGACAACGGTTTTTATTATACCATAATTAGTTGAAAAGGCAACAATTCTATCGAATATATATGTCAACTACCCCAATCCTCACAGCACTCCAAGCATTAATCGATGTTGTTGCCAAATTACGCGACCCGGTGGGGGGCTGTCCGTGGGATTTAGCGCAGACCCCAGATAGTTTGACTCCCTACATCGTAGAGGAGGCTTATGAAGCGGTACACGCGATTCGCAGTAGCGATCGAGACGCGATCGTGTCAGAGTTAGGTGATTTATTATTGCAAGTCGTCTTGCAAGCTCAATTAGCTAGTGAGGCTGGACAATTTACGCTTCAGGAAGTCGCCGATAGTATCAGTGCGAAACTCATCCGCCGTCATCCCCATGTCTTCGGCGATGTAGAAGTTGCCGACGTAGCGGAAGTTAGAGCGAATTGGGAACAGATCAAAGCGGCTGAGAAAGGCAAAACAACAGATTTACTCAGCGATAGGTTGAGTAGCTACACTGAAAAATTTCCACCACTCACCGCCGCGATGAAAATCTCGAATCGAGCTGCATCTGTCGGGTTTGAATGGGAAAGTGTGGCTGGAGTGTGGGAGAAGTTTGAGGAAGAATTGGGCGAGTTGCGAGCAGCCATTGCCACTCCGGATGTCGAGCATCAAGAAACTGAGTTAGGCGATTTACTATTTACCGTTGTTAATCTAGCTCGTTGGTACAAACTCGATCCAGAGCGGGGATTGAGCGGCACCAACCAGCGATTTGTCGATCGAATCCAACAAATGGAAGCCCAGATCGATCGACCGCTGACAGAATATTCGATCGCGGAGTTAGAAACCCTCTGGCAACAAGCAAAAAAAAGACTAGCGAAGGGTTGAAATCTAGATGGTGGACACTGAGCAAAGTCGAAGTGCCCACCCTACAAACCTATCCCCTATTCCCTATCCTCTATCCCCTAAAATACTTGTTCGACACCAGAGATTTCTGGAATCATGTCGCATAATTTGCGCTCAATGCCCATTTTGAGTGTCATCGTCGAACTAGGGCAAGATCCGCAGGCACCTTGAAGGCGGAGTTTGACGATCGGACCATCAATATCAACCAACTCCACGTTACCACCGTCAGCCATTAGATAAGGACGCAGGGTATCGAGTACGGTTTCGACGTTAGCAGGATTGAGTGTTAAAGCTTCAGACATAGTTTACTAAACCAAATTGCAAATTATCGATCTCAGGATCTTTCTACACTCGATCGTAACCGATTCTGCCAATTATTTCAGGTAGTGTTTGCACCTAGTTTGAGTATCTTCTCACATCATTGAGGTGGTTGAAGATCGACCTGATGGATGAGCTTAGGATAGATGGATTTTGTCACACAGTAAAGTTGCTCCAATTTTCGGGGTTATCTGCCTTTGGAGATGTAACTCACGGTGCCACTCAAGATCGCCCCACCCATGAGCACACTAATTGCCGGAAGAAATAAAGGTTCCCACAGACTCTGCCAGAGTTGCAATCCAAGTGATACGTTAGCATATTTGCCAATTACGGCAATGACAAACCAAGCAAAACTGAGAATGACAAAGAAGACGTTAAATGTGAGTAAATTATTAATAAAACGTAGAATACGATCGAGCATGAGTAAAATTTAATTAGATTAAACCTACTTATTATCGACCAACTTATAGCATAATTACCCCAAAATTTATTAATAATAATTACGGAGCAGAATCATGACAGATCCGATCGTTCCACCAGATATTATTTGCGCCCAATCTTGTGCCGTAACTAGGTTTGATGCCGTAGGTACTGCCACGAGCGTGACCCATAACTGATGCACTGTTTTGATAAAGCTTAGTCAGATTGAAACAGCGAGGGTCACAGTGCGCCTCAGGATCGAAGGTATCGAGGGCAAAGTGGGTAGTCATTTGAGGAAATTTGCCAGCCGCCAGAGCAGCCCGAAAATAGAGCGCGAGAGTGCGATCGTATTGAATTTCGGAGTAGGGTGGATTGGGGAAAGTGGCGATATTAGCATTGTTGGCATCACAGGTATTTTGATTGCCACGTTGGGAACGCACGCCAACTTGAATAATTTCGGCAGCGACACTCGATCGAACGCGGCTATTTCGGACGGTAAAATAGTTGCTCAATCCGCCACAAGCAGTGCGGAGAGTGTTTTCTAGATCCGCAGATGCTGCAATAAATCGATCTCCTCGATTATAGCGATCGCAGATCGATTCAACTGTCCAGGTACCGCTAGTATAAATTCGACCACTCCCAGCACTTAATTTGCTGCTAGCCTCCCCTTGCTCTTTGGCAATCTCACTCGAACTCAGTCCTAAATTAGCCAGCGCGGTATCCAAACCTTGGCGACGGGCATCGCTATTAGTTGCTTGCCAAACCTGGCGTAATAAACGTTCTCGATCGCTTAGCACCATGATATCACTGGCTTTTTCAAACTCAGTGGTAGTCGGTCGGCGGAATTCATAAAAATTGGGACGCGCGATTACTTCAGTACTATTCCGAGGCAAAAAGACATTGACCCCTAACCCTAGCGGCCCTCGACCTAATTGGCGTTCGCGATCGATTAAGTTCGGTGGCATGACAACCGAAGTATCATGCAAAATAAACCGGGGGTCGACTGGAGAGTTAGAATTTGCTAAGGGACTGAGATTGCGGCTGCGGAGATAGGCGATTATTTTATCCCGTTCGCCTAAAGTTAAGAATCTACCAGTATGGTTCGTGGGAAATGCTGGTGGAGTGGCTACTGGGGCTGGGGTGGTTGGAGGTTTTGGACTGGGGTTAGTGGGTGTAGTGCTGCCAGGGAGAGGATTTTTTGGCGGGGGAACGGGAATTGGAATCGGTGATTCGCTGGGGTTGAGAGTGGGGATTGGGGTTGATGTCGGGGTAGTTAAACCTGGAGATGTAATTCTTTGGGCGACTATCGCTGAATTCCAACCGCTGGATGTAACGACGAGAATAGCTGTTAAAAATAATACTGCAAGTGTCAGAATATGATTTAAGAATAAACGAAACTGCGGCATGGAGTTTTAGCTAACTAACTATCTCCAATATGAATTAATTTCGGTAAATTTAGTTCCAGCCGCGATCTTAAATTCAGCAAAATTTCAAATCAAATAGTGATGATATACCAGATAGAAAGCCAATCCTAAGCTGGCTAAAAATTCATCTCGATCGGTATTCAAGCAGCTACCAATTGTCGATAATCTTGTATGAATTTTTGAATATCTGGGTCTTTTTCAATTAGAGTGACTAACATCCCTAATTGTCCGCGCGATCGCAGCAAACCGAATAAATCCGACACAAATAACTGCACCCATTCTGCTGGGGCAACCTGACTCAGCCAGCGAAAAGCATGATAAGCGCGATGAGCATCTTGCGCCCGAAGAGTTAACCCGATAGCTGTTGCATAGCGAACAGAAGGTTCGATCGGAAAGGGCATATCAGCACCTTTGCCATCGAGAATCGCCATTAAGTTGGGTAATTCCCGATATATGGAGATAAAGGCTTGAAATTCGGCGTTGGCCGCTATACCGATGGCTGGAGCTAAATCCAAGCCAGCATAATGTAACGTACTGGCCATCATCCAAGACCGAGGCGAACACCAAGCTGGCTGTTGCTGGTCGATTTTGTGGAGCAAGCTAGGCCGAAAGGAGAGAAAAGCAATCATTTGTTCGTGAATTCCAGTAGCTAAGGCATAAGCCTTGAAACTTTCAAAATCTGGTTCCACTTGGAGATGGAGAAAGCGATTGGCTAGCGGTGCTGGCATCTCAAAGACCCCCGCCCGATCTTCCTTCCGGTTGCCTGCTGCCCAAATAAACCATCCATCTGGGACGATATAAGAACCCACCTGCCGATCTAAAATCAGTTGCTGTGCCATCCCCTGCATCGCTGGTGGAGCCATATTAATCTCATCAAGAAACAAAATTCCCCGCCCGCTTTGGGGTAAAAATTCTGGAGGGAACCATTTGGAGAGACCATTTTCAGCCACCGGTAATCCGCGTAGGTCGGTTGGCGCGAGTTGGCTCAGCCGGAGATCGATAAATCCGAGTTGATGCTGGGCGGCAAGTTGGCTAACAATGCTTGATTTCCCAATCCCTGGCGCACCCCAAATCATCGTACTAATTTGAAGATTACTGAGAATAAGTCGATCGAGATAGGTCTTTAGATCTTCGCAATTCATAAGTTTGGGGATTGGGGCTGAGCAGGTGATTGAGAGCTGTGCCAGTGGAGACTCTGCACAAACGAGTTACGGTAATAACTTGCGTAGCTCTCCTCGGAGCTGCAATGAGGTATTGGGATTGCAGACAAAAGAGTCATAAATCAATCGATCTTCCCTTCCGTTCCTCTCTCCCCTGCGATCGCTCAGCGCAGGACACTCTCTCCCCATCTGGGACCAGATTTGCTCGATCAGATCGGTTGGAGCGTTAGGATTGCGAACGATTGCCAGTCGCAGTACATGCCAGTCTGTGCGGGCAAGTTTTGTTAATTGGGCGGACGTGGTGTTAGTTTGTTTTGCCAGCCAGAGTGCTTCAGCCGCAGATTCACTTGGGGCGAGATTCAGTTGGCACGATAGTCGAGGGTTCAGATAGGGATGTAGCGCGACGATGGTGGTCAATGTCGAATCACCTATTTGGTCATATCTGTGTAAAACTTGCTGCAATACGGCAATGGGTGTGTGAAGATTTTCGGCGACAATTTGCGCTAAACCGCTACTAATCTCACTAATTTCCGCAAGTAGCTGCGGGGGTGTATTTGGATGTGCTGCCACTGCCCGGATCAATTCCCGATCTTGGCGGCGTGATTTTTGGGCTAATTTTGCGAGTAATGTACTGGAAGTCTGAGGATTGTAGGCTACCGCCAACCAGAGACTATAATCTTGTTGATTTAGGGCATAGTCCATAAATGCTCTGGGCACGCGATCGCATTGCAGCAGACTAGTTAGAGTACAGTGGGGAATTTCCGCCGCTAGGTGCAAATGCTCTAGCTGTAATAATTCAAAAATTGGGTTGGTCAGGATTGCTTCGGGAAAATCAATCCCTAACTGCCACAGTGCCTCTGTTGGTGTATTAGGATTGCTGGCAACTAGTCGGCGGAGTTCCCAATTTTTGCTCCGCGCAAGTTCGTGTAATACTTGGGGACTGGTGTTAGGGTTTGTCGCCATCTGCGACTCTTTCTCATGCAGATTGATAGTTGCGGTAGTTGTGGTAACTACCATCTGCGCTAAAGTTACATCCATACTCGATCCATTAAATATCTGCTTACTCACTCATGGGTTAGAGTACCCAAACCTGAACCCAAAGATAGAATTTTAAGTAACATTGATGATTTATTAGATGATTGTCTATGTAACATAGCTGGGTCTAATCGCAGTAATCTATACTTAAATCAGTTGACAGCCGACAGTTGCGGTTCTCGCGCTGATGTCATCCAGCCTAGATCCCAATTCTTGTTGCTGCGAATTTTTAACCGTGCCAGCACATGTCTACCTATCAACATCGGCCAATTTATCTCGATCATCATGCGACTACGCCAGTAGATCCCCGTGTCTTAACGGCAATGTTGCCCTATTTTACCGAGCATTTTGGTAATCCCACTAGTATTACGCATCAGTATGGCTGGGAAGCCGAAGCCGCTGTTGCTCAATCACGTGAGTGTCTTGCTGCAGCGATCGGGGCAAGTCCTGAAGAAATCGTGTTTACCAGTGGGGCGACGGAAGCCAATAATCTAGCTCTCAAAGGTGTGGCGGAAGCTTATTTTAGTAAAGGTCAACATATCATTACGCTGCAAACCGAACACAATGCAGTGTTAGATCCTTGTCAGTATCTAGAATCTTTGGGATTTGAAGTCACTTATCTACCCGTTCGGTCAGATGGACTACTCGATCTAGCCCAACTCAAAAGAGCGATCCGTCCCGATACGATCTTAGTCTCTGTGATGGCAGCCAATAACGAGATTGGCGTTTTGCAACCATTGGCAGAAATTGGTAAATTATGCAAAGACCAAGAGATTTTATTTCATACTGATGCAGCTCAAGCGATCGGTAAAATTCCCTTAGATGTTAACTTATTAAATATCGATCTGATGTCTCTGACTGCCCATAAAGTATACGGGCCAAAGGGAATTGGCGCATTATATATTCGCCGTCGCCATCCTCGCGTCAAATTATCGCCCCAACTCCATGGTGGCGGACACGAGCGGGGTAGAAGATCGGGCACACTATATCCACCCCAGATTGTCGGCTTTGCTACTGCTGTCAAAATCGCACTGGCAGAGATGGTGGCGGAAACAGCCAGATTGACCCAGTTACGTGACAGGTTGTGGTCGCAATTGAATCAAGTCGAAGGGGTTTACCTTAATGGTCATCCCACTCAAAGACTAGCCGGAAATTTAAATATTAGTATTGCGGGGGTGGATGGAAACGCTCTCTTACTGGGTCTACAGCCGATTGTCGCCCTCTCATCGGGAGCCGCCTGTAGTTCGACCAAAATTGCCCCTTCTCACGTTTTACAGGCGATCGGCAGGTCAGAAGCTCTCGCTTATGCAACACTTAGGTTTGGAATTGGGCACAATAACACAGACGCAGAGATCGATCGCGTTGCGGCGGCTGTAATTACTACTATCGAGAGTTTGCGGAAGTTAGCGATGAGATTGTGACAATTTAACTGTATAATTAGACTTAACCAAGAGCGATCGCCCTAAGAAGACTAGCTTATCTAACAATTTTTCCGATTGTTCGATAATCAACACTGGCAGCGATTGTCTACTTGACAAATTTTTCTACGGATCTGAATAGATTACTCACCTGTACCTAGCTGCTAAGTACGGATCTGGTGAGTAAACATTCATAGATCTACCCCTTATGCTAAAGCTACAGAGCGCGCATTTTATTGAGTTAGAATCACTCATACGAATGTCATCTGGAAGTCCATACCCAATTTCTACGAGTTTGTGCGTAGCCGATCTTGGGTCGATTCTCGAAACAAGAAGCTCCGCCAACGCTGAGCATCCCCTTGGGCGATCCGGTCGAGTAAATTGGGACTTGGATTGAGTGGGAATGAGTAGACTGTTATCTGTTGAAGTTCGCACAGTCGATTCACTATGTGTGAATGGCTGTTGGAGTTTTAGCGGTCGATCGTTTATTTTTTAACCCAGACCGCCTAGCAGCTTGATTAAGAAACAAACTTTACACTTGCCTAAATTCAGATCGATCGACAGTGAACAACGAACAATTATCAAGCGTGGCTCAGGCGAAATATCCATCGCCCTTGGGGCGACCCAATCTGACCGCAGTGGTCAGCCTCAACACGCTTAAACTGCTTGGCAATGGACTTAAAACCTCATCCGAGTTTGAACTGATAACTGACAACTGATAACTGAAAAACCGTTACATCATACCAGCAACGCTCGGCACTTATCGATTCTCAGTGACCGGACGGGCTGCTAATTTTCGAGGAAATTGAATGCCAAAGCAAATAATTATTGCGGAACAACACCGCATCGGTGCCGTATTTGGGGAAGACCAAATTCAAGAATTGGTAGTAGCGACCGGACAACATCAAGTCAGTGACATTTATCTTGGCATCGTCGAAAATGTATTACCAGGAATTGACGCTGCTTTTATCAACATTGGCGACCCATCGCGTAATGGATTTATCCATGTTAGTGATTTAGGCCCGCTCCGACTCAGACGCAGTTCTGGCTCGATTACAGAATTACTCGCACCACAGCAAAAAGTGTTGGTGCAGATCATGAAAGAACCGACGGGTAATAAAGGCCCCAGGTTGACTGGAAATGTCAGCCTTCCCGGTCGTTATGTCGTCTTAATTCCCTTTGGGAAAGGGGTAAATCTCTCACGGCGGATTCGCTCAGAAGGCGAACGCAATCGGCTCAGAGCCTTAGCCGTCCTTGCCAAGCCCGCTGGGATGGGAATTCTCGTCCGCACCGAAGCTGAAGGCACGACCGAAGAAGCCATTTTAGAAGATCTGGAATCACTCCAAAAACAGTGGGAAGTCGTCCAACAAGATGCCAACTCTACTCGTGCTCCAGCTCTACTTAATCGCGACGATGACTTTATCCAGCGAGTACTCCGAGATATGTACTCAGCGGATGTCAACCGAATTGTCGTGGACTCTCCCCAAGGACTCAAACGGGTCAAGCAGACCCTCTTGGGCTGGAATGATGGTCAATTACCCCAAGGTGTTGTCGTAGATCAGCATCGAGAACGCCAGCCGATTCTGGAATATTTCCGCATCAATGCCGCGATTCGGGAATCCTTAAAACCCAGAGTAGATTTACCTTCAGGTGGATACATCATCATCGAACCGACGGAAGCATTAACTGTCGTAGATGTGAACTCTGGTTCGTTCACTCGATCGAACACATCGCGCGAAACCGTACTGTGGACAAATTGTGAAGCAGCAACCGAAATTGCCCGCCAATTAAGATTACGCAATATTGCGGGGGTAATCATCATCGATTTTATCGATATGGATTACCGGAAAGACCAACTCCAAGTCCTGGAACACTTTAATAAACAACTGCGGGTAGATAAAGCTAGACCTCAAATCGCCCAGCTATCTGAACTCGGACTAGTCGAACTCACCCGTAAACGCCAAGGACAAAACATTTACGAGCTATTTGGGGAAACCTGTAGCACATGTGGCGGATTAGGACACTTAGCACACGTCCCTGGGGAAGCAGTTTATGGAGCAGATGGCGAAGCAGTACCGATCTCGCTAGTTTCGACCAGCCCTCAACGCGAACATCGCTCTCGCAGCGTTAGCGATTCGACCTCTCTAGCGGGGAGAAGCGGTAGCAGATCGATTTCTCGCCGTAATGAGCGCGCTACCACGCCAGTTTCCCGTCAGCCAGCCGCTGAAAATTGGGATACTTTCGAGCCAGAAGGAGTAGAAAGCGAGGATGATTTCAATCTCGTCAATCACCCCAGTTATCAAGAACAGAATGGAGCGGGTAAAAAACGCCGGCGGCGACTGGGGCGGACGGAGCGCGAAGAAGTAGTGCGGAATGTGCCGCGACCGACAACTATTACAGATCCGACTCGTACATCGATCGCTAATGGCGAAGTCAATCGGGTCATCGGTCGCAACTCGACTTTACCAGAGCCACGAAATCTCAATCGGGATAATTATCCAGCGAAAAATGGCCGCAACGCACCGCCAACCAGCGATAGTTCGCGAGCTACCCTCGTCAGTAGTAATTTCACCCCAACCGAGATCGAGGCATTTGTCACTGATACCCCACCGGCGGACACCTACGGCGACCAAGAGCGCGACCGTCCTGGTAAGCCCCAGCGAGTCAAGCCGATTCGCCCGACGATCGAACCACCAGAAGTAGTGGCGATCGAAATGTCGGAACTAGAGAAAGAAACTTATGCCTGGATGGGCATTTCACCGCTGATTAAGGTCGGTCGGGAATTAAAGAACCCCAAAACAGCGATCGTCAGTATCGTCCCACCTGGAACGTTACCGCCAGAAGAAGCGTTCGTACCAACGATAGAGGCTAGTGAAGAAGACACCGACACGACAGAGAATCTGGAGCCAGAACCAACTGACACCGACCTGACAGAAAATCTGGAGCCAGAACCAACTGACACCGACACAGATTTCGACCGCGATGTTGATTTTCCGCTGCCGACAATCAGGTCTGAAGTCTTTATTCCCCCTGTACCCGATCGGTTTGAGGCAGTAACCGAAGACTCCGAATTTCCGCAGCCAGAGGAACTAGCGGCCTTAACAATCTCGACAATTGCGGCGGCAGAGCCAGAAGAGCTACCCGAAAATCGACGACGCAAGCGGCGATCTTCTGCTGTGGTTGACTAAAATTTGATCGCAACAGCCCCAATTTCTGGCAGAAGTTGGGGCTGTGTTCTACACCTTAGCGTCAGCACAAAATCGAGCGTGGATAGTTACGAATTAACCTGTCAAGAAAATTTTATTGCAGGTGTCGATGAAGTCGGACGCGGGACATTATTTGGGGTGGTGGTTGCCGCAGCCGTGATCTTACCAAAAACAGCGATCGCCGACTGCCAAGCCTGGGGGATAAAAGATAGCAAAAAACTTTCAGCCGCTGGGCGAGCTAAGCTAGTGCCACTCATTCAACAAGCAGCCATTGCCCATCAGATTGGTGTAGCTACAGTTGTAGAGATTGATGAGTTGAATATCTTACAGGCAGCTCTTCTTGCCATGAAGCGGGCAATTATCGGGCTGAGTGTGACCCCAGAACTATGTCTGATCGATGGCAATCAGCAGATTCCTAACTTGAGTTTACCCCAGCAAACCTTGGTCAAGGGGGAAGATCGGGCGGTTTCGATCGCGGCTGCTAGTATTTTGGCAAAAGTTTGGCGCGATCGACTGATGATTGAGCTAGCTAATACCTATCCGATGTACGATCTGGTCAATAATAAAGGCTATGGTACGGCTAGACATTTAGGCGCGATCGCCCAATATGGGGTATCTCCCGAACATCGACGCTCATTTAGTCCCGTTCGAGCGGCAATTGATTCAAGAAATAGAAGATAGGGGCTAAATTTCTGGCTGAGTTAATGGGTGAATTATATCTGTGACTTGTGAACCCATATTTGCCCAAGTGACATAATCAGCAATGAGCTGATGCATCAGGCGTTGTTTAAAGGTGAGCAGGATACTTTTGAGCAGACTATTTCCAGCCGCTTCGACAATCGATTTTGGGGTAAAGCCTAGTGGTGGGGGGAGATCTACTCGAACTTCTAGATCGGCACGTCCTTGGAGGTAGGTGTTGCCCTGTTTTTCGTAAGGCGACAATGAACCTTCAAGCTTGAGACTAAACCGCCTGTCGATGTAATCGATGCCCCGAATTTCACATTTAGTAGAAGCAATATAGACTGTACCATCAGCCTCAACCCAAACCCGTAAAAATACCGTTGGTTGCAGATTGAAGCCGAAAAAACTTAATGCGCGCATCGTCAAACAAAACTCACCATCACTGACCTGCTTGACACGGCTAGAATCAACTAGAGCTTGAACCAACCGCTGGGGCTGACGAAGGTAGTGCTGAATCGGTACTGGCTGTGTGGGTACAGCAATGTCAACCGATCGATCTGCTGTAAATTTAACAATTTGCATGTGAAGAGGGAAATATTAGAAGATTAGGTCACAAACCGATCGTTAAATAGACTTATATATATTTAGGTAAATAATCTTACTATTAGATATTTTATCGCAGTCACGATCGACATTTCTAGCTAGGATAAATAAAATCAGCATTTATACGGCGATTCTCTTGCCAAAGACGCTCAGCGAACGTGTTAAAAATTTACAGATCTGAAGTGAGATCTAAATTCACCCACTTGGCAACTCCACTACAACCAGGTAGTCCCCTACTCTCTACTCTCTAACCTCTTACTCTCTCTATGACTGTGACGATTGCTCATTTGGGACCAGCGGGTACTTATGCGGAAGCAGCAGCCCTAGCTTATGCCAAGACCGAGATTTCTGGTGCTGATTTTCGCTTGCAGCCTTACCCTAATATCCCGCAAACCCTCAGAGCAGTGATGAATGGTGAGACTCAATTTGCCATTCTCCCGGTGGAAAACTCGATCGAAGGTAGTGTAGTGATGACCGCAGATATCCTGTGGTTACTCTGGACAGATAACGATCTCCAGCGGTTTCAGATTCAGCAAGCATTAGTCTTATCGATCTCTCATGCCTTAATTTCGGTCGCGACCGATCTCAGCCAGATTCAGACTGTTTACTCCCATCCGCAAGCCCTAAGTCAGTGTCAAGAATGGTTACAAAATCATTTACCCACCGCTGAATGTATTGCCGTTAGTTCCACCACCGCCGCTCTAGTCGATCTCCACACCCAACCCCATACAGCCGCAATTTCTTCAGTTCGAGCCGCAAACTTGTATAATTTACCCGTGCTAGCTCATCCCATCAATGACTATCCCGACAATCAGACTAAATTTTGGGCGATTAGTCTCCAGCCGGAACCGCGAGGGAATTTTGCCTCGATCGCCTTTAGTTTAAGTGAAAATGCTCCAGGCGGACTAGTGAAGATTTTAGGCTTTTTTGCCGATCGTGGATTGAATCTAAGTCGGATCGAATCCCGTCCCAGCAAGCGTTCCTTGGGAGAGTATGTATTTTTCATCGATATCGAAACAGATAATTATATTAAGCTAAAATCTGCACTGGCAGATGCGATCGACCATGTTGAAACATACAAGTACTTTGGTAGCTATAACACTGTCACGATCCGCTCTTAGTCAGACTGGAGCAAAGATTCAACTTAACTGTCAAATTGCCATCCAACTTTTGGTAAATTGACATAGTTGTAGTAAACTAACAGGCTGAACTCCTAACTATTTTTAAATAAAGCCCGACAAGATTTAGAAAAACTTAACTTTAAAGGAATTTACCCATGCTGGTTGCCACAACTCCAGACGCACTAATCCTCTCCAGGTATGTCGCGCAGACAGGATTGCCCGATCTGACTCAACCCCAATATCTCAATCAAATTGCCAGTCAATTACCGATCGTAGTCATCACTTTTGCCATCTTAGCAATTGGCTTAGGGGCAGGAATGGCTCTAATTAATTTTTCTCAACGTAACTACCCCCAAGAGCGGAATGTGGTAGTTGGCGATTGGATGATGCGTTCCGACTGGTTGATGAAAGTGTTACAGCACACAGTACTAGTTTCTGTGTTGATGCTCGCTGGCTTTTTATTTTGTTCGACACTAGCCAATCGCCAAAACAACTGGGAACAAGCGCGGGTGGAACAGGCAACACCAGCGATTACTGGATCGCCGATTCAGCAAACATCGCCCCAGGTGAGCTATACCACCCAAGAACCCTACATCTATACCACTCAACTGAATGGCAAATTGGTGAAAGTTCAAGATAAAAAAGATGTCACGCGCACAGCCGCAGTGAGTGGGTCAAATCTTCAAGTCAGAATCGATCCGACCCCGACTAATAAATCTAGCGATGAAGCTAATTACCAGATCGACTTTAGAGGCGACTACCAAGTCACCAATCCAGTTGGCATCACAGATCGATTTGTCTTCCAAGTTAATCCCCCGTCTGGTTACTCCCTACTCCAGAACTTTAACGTCGAACAAGATGGCAAGAGATTAACCACCATTAATCCTAGTGAGTACCGCTTCCCCCTTCAAATCGCCCCTGGCAGCGTTAGTAAGCTACGAGTTAGCTATCGCGCCCAAGGTTCACCCCAATGGGTCTACAGTGCCAAGGATGGCTCACTGGCAAACTTCCGGATGTCCATCTCAACCATAGTGCCGAGACTCAATTTTATCAGTGGCATTATCCCCACTAAAGTAGAAACCAAGGGCAAGCAAAAAGTCTTTACTTGGGCCTTCAATCAAAATGCCTCAGTTCAAAAGCCTTTTGGGGTCACAGTTGCTGAAGCTAGTGCCGCTCAGACAGGGACATTACCACTGTTACTTCTCCTCGCACCTGGAATTTTTCTCTGGTGGATGCTGCTGTTATATTTCTCGATTCCGATCGATTTACGAACTGTGGCACTTGCTGGATTTACATTCTTTGTCGGAATGTTTGTCTTAACCTATTTCAGTCGGTTGACCGATCCTTTATATGTCTGGGGCGGAATTTCCCTCGGTTTACTCGGTCTAGTCTGGGGATTAGGCCGAAAAAACTGGCGAATTTCCCTAGCAGCGGTGATTTGTACGATCGCGGGTGCAATTGTCCCGGTCTATGGTTTTCTGATCGGCTATCGCGGACTAACACTCAGTATTGCCGGATTGATGTCAATTCTTTGGCTAGCTGTGCGCAATTGGCATAATTGGTACCAATTAGAGCCTAGTCCTAAGTCGTCAACTGTGCTCTCACCGCCGGAAAATAGTGGTGAAGTCTTCACCCGCCACGATTTACTCGAAGAGTCAGCCAAGCACAATCAACTCAATCCTGCTGCTCCTGATGCTGACGAAATAGCTCGGCAGTTGCGAGAGAAAGGTGCTACCAGCGATTAAATTAGTGGCTCGTGGGGGGGGGCATGATGCCCCCCAGATCTGATTAAATCTAAAAGCCCTGTTGTAACACAACAGGGCTTTTAGATTATTTATGAAAGCTGGCGGACGGATTCGAACCCCCGACCGGCTGATTACAAATCAGCTGCTCTACCAACTGAGCTACGCCAGCGCACTTTCTGAATATAACATACCCGATCGATTTATGTCTAGCGATAG
>JANPJH010000035.1:0-5529 GCA_031425415.1 Chamaesiphon sp. VAR_61_metabat_425
TTCGTCTGCCAGGACTAAGGCGGGATGATTGACCAAAGCACGGGCGATCGCCACCCGCTGCTGTTGTCCGCCGGAAAGTTGATTGGGACGGTTCTGGATGCGATCGCTTAAACCGACTTGGACTAGTGCTTCTGTAGCCTGTTCGACTCGTTGCGACTTATCGACATCGGCATAAATCATCGGTAACATCACATTTGCCAAAGATGTGAGCCGTGGTAATAGATTGAACTGTTGAAACACAAATCCGATGTACTGATTGCGAATATCGGCAAGTTCATCATCATTGAGGGTGGTTAGATCTTGACCTGCTAAAAAATACTGTCCACTACTGGGTCGATCGAGACAACCGATAATATTCATTAGGGTCGATTTTCCCGAACCCGAAGCCCCCATAATCGCGACGTATTCGCCCTCCTCGATCGATAAATTAATAAGTTTGAGGACTGGAACCTCGATTGATTCTAAGTGATAGGTTTTGGTAATGTTCTCCAGAGAAATCATGCTTGCCATCGTTATTTAATCCCCACGTAGTGCCAAGATCGGGTCTAATTTAGCCGCATTACGAGCAGGAATACCGCCCGCTAACACCCCGACAATCAGCGAAAGGACAAAACCTACCACCACTGACAATAGCGACACCACAAAGGGAAATTTGAAGATCGTCGCGGTAGCGAAAGCAATAGCTATACCCAACCCGATCCCAATGCCACCGCCAATACTCGAAATCACGATCGATTCCATCAAAAATTGATTGAGAATCGCGCCGCTAGTTGCCCCGACGGCTTTTCGCAGACCGATTTCCCGCGTCCGTTCCATCACCGAAACTAGCATAATATTCGCGATACCAATGCCACCGACGACTAGCGAAATTCCAGCGATCGCACCAACCATCAGCGTCAACGAACTCGTAATATCCGTGAAAGCTTTAATCAGATCTACTTGATTGGTAATCCGAAAATCATCCTCTTTGGGCGGACGAATATTATGGCGCAATCGGAGTACATTCGTTACCTGAAATTGTGCTGCTTCGAGCTGGTCGGCATTGCTAGACTGAAGCAAGAAACCATTAATCGCCGTACCTGTAAGGGAATTGTTACCAACAATTTCGGCAGACATATTAGTCAGCGGTATATAAATAATGTCATCCGCATCTTGCCCGCCGATCGATCCCTTTGACTCCATGATGCCGATAACAGTATAGCGGTTGCCCCGAATCCGAATATCGGCACCGATCGGATTTTCGGATGGCGCGAACAAGTCATTCCGAACTTTGGAACCAAGGACAACAACTGGTTTGGCGATATCTAAATCCTCCTGGCGAAAAAATGCCCCTAGTTGCGTGTGGAGATTTCTCACCACTGGCAAGTTCAAATCTGCGCCTATTGCCGTTGTAGCAATGTTAATATTGCCCCGCACCACCTGAATATTCTGGCGTTGGAGATATGCGGCAACTGCGGTAGCGGCGGGGACTTGTTTGGCGATTGCCTGAGCATCTTCCCAGGTTAAGGTACTAGCAGAACCAGCCCCCTGACTGATACCGCCCGTTCGCGCCGATGCTGCTGATACTTGGAGGATATTGGTACCCAATGCCTGAATTTGTAACTCAGTGGATTTTTGGACACCTTGACCGATCGAAGTAATTGCAATTACCGAGGATATCCCAATAATTACGCCCAACATCGTCAATCCGCTGCGAACTTTGTTACTCCACAAAGTTTCCACTGCCATCAGAAATATTTCCAGCAGCGAAATTTTGCGCTTACTCCGACGAGATGAACGCAGCACGGATTTGCTAGGAAAATCCCCTCCTCGGAGGGGTGCCCGCAGGGTGGGGTGGGTAGATCTACGCATGAATTCAAGTATCCATAAATGGTAATTTCGGAGAGTGTAATTTCCGGCTATCTAACGTCCACGCCCACCCCCGCCACCCGTAATCGAAGTCACCTTGCGGGTTCCGGCGGGAAAGCTGAGTAAAACTCGTTCATTCCCAGTTAAACCAGACTTAACCTCAGTCTTATCATTAACAGTCGTCCCCACCACGATCGGCGTAAATACCGGATCGCCGCCTGGTTTCGCCACATATACACCCTGAGCTGTTTTCTCTTGGACGATCGAAGCCGTTGGTACAATTAGCACCTGATTCAATTCACCAGCTCTGAAATCGATCGTTACATTCATCCCCTGACTGAGCAGTTTTTCGGGGTCAGCAACTGCTACTTTTACCTCAAAACTGGTTACATTTTGCTGTACCAAGGACTGGGTAGCCACTTGTGTCACCTTGCCCGCAAAGGTTTTGCCAGAGTAAGCATCAACTTTAATCGTCGCTACCTGCCCGACTTTAATCTGAGCAATACTGGCTTCGGCTACCTGCGCCACAATTTCATTTGTAGATGCTAACGCCAGAATTGAAGATGATGTTGCCGAAGTCACCGCACTACCCGCCGTTGTTGGGGTAACGAAGGCACCAGGATCGGCATATTTACGGGCGATAATTCCAGCGAAGGGGGCGCGAATTGTGGTGTCGTCGATATTCCGTTGAGCGATCATGACTGCACCTTGAGCTGCCATTACCTCAGCGCGGGCTTGGGCGATATCTTCAGGGCGCGATCCGGCTTTGAGGAGGTTTAATGCGTGTTGGCGTTGGTTGAGGACGCTTCTAGCTTGGGCGATATCTTCAGGGCGCGATCCAGCGTTGAGGAGATTTAGGGCTTGCTGGTTTTGTTCTACTTGTGCTTGGGCACTATCACTAGTCGATCGAGCCAGACTCAATGCTTGTTGAGAAATGGCTCCCTGTGCTTGTAATTTTTGATTGCGGCGCAGATCTTCGGCTGCTTGTCTGTATGTAGCCCGAACTTTATTCAGGTTGGCTGTAGCTCCAGCGATATCTTGCGATCGATTCCCCGCGATTAGCTTTTGCAAACTAGCGTTGGCTTCATCCACCTGAGATTGTGCCTGAGCGATATCTTGCGATCGATTTCCAGCGATGACCTTATTCAAATTTGCCTGAGCAGCCGCCAAATTGCCTTTAGACTGGAGCAATTGCCCCTGGAGGTTTGAATTGTCCATATAGGCGACAATCTGCCCTGGTTTGACAAAATCACCTTCCTTGACTAGCAACTGTTTTAAGACACCAGAGTTTTTAGGGCTGACATTGACAGAACTTTCGGGTTGCACAGTGCCATTGGCGGATACCAAAATTGTTAGATTCCCCCGTGTGACTGCGGCTGTCTGAATCTTGCGCTGTGCCCGTTGTTGGGGTGCCGTCACCAATTGGTTATAGGCAATATAACTCAGACCACCAGCGAGCGGGATTGCGACAATCAATCCTATCAGCCACTTGTTAATTTTTGGATGGCGTATCGTCTCAGCCAGAGAATCGATGCCCTTCTTGAAATTCAAGCTAATACTTGACATTGTTACCTCAAATTTTGGGGTCAGGCATTGGTGCAGCCGTTGGGGTAGCCTCTGCCTGCACAGAAGCCAACGCCTTCAATTTCGGATATTAGCCTCGATTCATGCCACTATTGATTCTTCGACTGACTTGAACGTAGGTTCTGTAACCACGCCGCTCTAGTCTGTTGGCAGCCTGTCGGGCATCACGACGATTGTTGTGGTACCCTTCTAGAGTCCATTGGCGATCGTTACGGTTGCGATAATAAACTGAAAACTGCCGATCGCGATTTCGGTTGTTACGATACTGGTTGTCAGGATATTGATTGTTAGGATATTGGTCGCGATTGTACTGAGCGATTTTTTCTGAATCTAGTGCCTGTGCTGTAAACGGCGTAGTTACTGCGAATCCCGTACATACCAGTGCCAGCAAAATTAGCTTCTTCATAAAATTAGTTTCAAGATGTAAAGTCTGGGTCGATCGAAATTAGAGCTTAATTAATCGACCATACTTTAAATTTAATCAATAAAACAAATAAAATACTCTCTCTAAAGACATAGATAAAATTACCTTAACAAAACAAAATAATATAGCATTAATTTTGGATTAAATCACAAATAAATCTTACCTAAAAACACTCTATTCAAGACGCGTAATTAGCTTCTAAGCAAGCTTCAAACCATTATTTTTTCAAGCTGAATTGGAAATTAATTGTAAATAACTCACAATGTCCTCACATTTACCATGTATGCTAGATATAAGTATTTTATATGGTGAAAAATACTCTATTTTTTACTTAGACAAGGTAAGCAATGCTGCTGATACCAATAGATTTATCCGCTGTTATTACTATCGGCTATGGTTCGATTTTCAGACTGGAATTTAGCTCAGATGTGTCCGATCGAACGCTCAATTAAGCGGTCTTTAAATCGTGGATCGACATCCGAGCAGTAATATACTTGCGACCCTTTAATATCCGGTGCTACTTCCAGATCGTGCCCCAGCCCAAACGGTTCGAGAAATATACTAAAACCAATTCGTGCGGGTAAAATCTCACAGTTAAACAAGTCAGGCATAGTCACGTAGCCAACCGCTAGTGCATCAAAGGGATGGAACCCTTGTTTGTGCAGACGATCTTCCCAAAACGACATCCAGGGCTGACTTACCTGCCGCAACCACTGAGCGGCTTCATCACCCGATGCTAATTTGTCTAGATCCGATCGCGTAATCGTTACCTTTGTCGCCAGTTCAAATGGGGTGAGTACCAACGGAATGCCAGAGTCCAAAACAATTTTGGCAGCGGGTGTATCTTTACGAATATTGAAATCGCGGAAATGAAACCACCATTGTTGTCCAGGATGGAATAAATCACCTGGTCGTTTTCCAGCTACCATAATAATCCGATCGATATTCTTCACCAGATCGGGATAATTGACAATGACTGTTGCGATATTCGTCAATGGTCCCTGAGCGATAATCGTCAGCTTTTCTAGGTGCAGTATGGAGACGATCGCCACCGATGCCTGTGTCGATTTCCATTTTGGACTTCCTAGAGTATGGCTACCCTCATAAATAGGCGTACGAGCCGCGCTTCCCAAATGTCCGATCGCTTGACGCGCAACTTGAAAAGCAGTTTCGCCTTTAGTATTGCCAAAAGTTGTGCTAATGCCCCGAAGAGCGAGTTCTGGCGATCTCAGTGCCATCATCAATGCCCAACAATCATCCACATCATTAGTCGCCCCTTGACCACAGGCTGGATCTGCATCAATCCAAATTGGAAGTTTAGACGCATTCGACGAAGGCTTAAATTCCTCTACTGAATGCTTGGTTACATTAGTGGGATGATTCATGGCATAGATCCCACTAATGCTGTTTGTAATGAAGAAGATTAGCAATAGATTGGATAGTAATCCAGCGATCGCCTGTTTGAGATAGTTTTTATTTTTGTGGCGTTGCCAGAACCGAAAAGCTTGAATAGTGTAATAGCTACCGATCGTCACTAACACAGTGAATACCACTAATCCCACAGATTGAACTTCCGATCTAATATCCTGATTCGAGTAACTCAATCCCAAACCCAGGAGAAACGTTAGCCCAAATCCGATCGACGGAATTTGCCAACTCAACAGACATTTACG
>JANPJH010000036.1:0-2500 GCA_031425415.1 Chamaesiphon sp. VAR_61_metabat_425
CGATACGGTGATTCGCGCTCCCTTCGCGGGGATTATTGCCCGTAAATATGCCGATCCAGGTGCATTTGTGACTCCAACCACGGCGGGTAGTGCAGTGACTTCGGCAACGTCATCTTCGATTCTGGCTCTAGCATCTACCAATGAAATCGTGGCGCAGGTAGCCGAAGCCAGCATTGCTCAAATCCGCGTCGGGCAAGTGGCTGTAATTAAAGTTGATGCCTATTCCGGCAAAACCTTTGAGGGCAAGGTGACACAAGTGGCTACTCAGTCCTTGGTACAGCAAAATGTGACCAGTTTTGAGGTGAAAGTAGCGGTGGCTGACTCCCAAAAACTGCTCAGTCAGGGGATGAATGTGACGATCGATTTCAAGGCTGGTGAATTAAACCAGGTGCTGATTGTACCGACGGCTGCGATCGTCCAAGAGAAAACAGCTCAGGGTGTATATGTGTCGAAAACAGGCGGCGATCCGGTCTTTGTGCCGATCGTGGTGGGGACGACTGTGAATGATAAGACTGAGGTTAAGTCTGGTTTAACTGGGAATGAGCGGGTGTTACTCAGTTTTCCTGCCGGAACTCGTAAGGTAACTTCGATTACGGGTGGTGGGGGTGGGCGTGGACGGTAGATAGACATTACACACTTAGAAACTACTGTTTATGGATACTTGAATCATGCGTAGATCTACCCACCCCACCCTAATGCCAAAGGCAAGGCTTCGCCAACGGGCACCCCTCCCAAGAGGGGATTTTTCGGACAAATCCCTAATTCGTCCCTCTCGTCGTACTAAGCGCAAAATTTCGCTGCTGGAAATATTTTTGATGGCAGTGGAAACCTTGTGGAGTAATAAAGTCCGCAGTGGATTGACGATGTTGGGTGTAATTATTGGGATATCTTCTGTAATTGCGATTACTTCGATCGGTCAAGGTGTCCAAAAATCCACTGAGTTACAAATTCAGGCATTGGGTACCAATATTCTCCAGGTTTCAGCAGCATCGGCGCGAACGGGCGGTATCAGTCAGGGGGCTGGTTCTGCTAGTACCTTAACCTGGGAAGATGCTCAAGCGATCGCCAAGCAAGTCCCCGCCGCTACAGCGGTAGCCGCATATTTACAACGCCAGAATATTCAGGTGGTGCGGGGCAATATTAACATTGCAACAACGGCAATAGGAGCAGATTTGAACTTGCCAGTGGTGAGAAATCTCCATACGCAACTAGGGGCATTTTTCCGCCAGCAGGATTTGGATATCGCCAAACCAGTCGTTGTCCTTGGTTCCAAAGTTCGGAATGACTTGTTCGCGCCATCGGAAAATCCGATTGGTGCCGATATTCGGATTCGAGGCAACCGCTACAGTGTTATCGGCGTAATGGAGTCGAAAGGATCGCTTGGCGGGCAAGATGCGGATGACATTATTTATATACCGTTGACTAATATGTCTGCCGAAATTGTCGGTAACAATTCTCTTACAGGCACTGCTATTAATGGTTTCTTGCTCCAATCTAGCAATGCCGACCAGCTCGAAGCCGCACAATTTCAGGTGACGAATGTCCTCCGACTGCGCCATAATATTCGTCCACCCAAAGAGGATGATTTTCGCGTTACCAATCAAGTGGATCTGATTAAAGCTTTCACGGATATCACGAGTTCGTTGACGCTGATGGTTGGTGCGATCGCGGGTATTTCACTCATCGTCGGTGGAATTGGGATCGCCAATATCATGCTGGTATCAGTGATGGAACGGACGCGGGAAATCGGTCTGCGAAAAGCTGTCGGCGCAACGAGCGGCGCGATTCTCAATCAATTTTTGATGGAATCGATCGTCATTTCGAGTATTGGTGGTGCGATCGGGATTGGGTTGGGTGTCGCTATTGCTTTCGCTACCGCTACGATCTTCAAATTTCCCTTTGTCGTGTCTTTATTATCAGTGGTGGTGGGTTTTGTGCTTTCGCTGATTGTTGGGGTGTTAGCGGGCGGTATTCCTGCCCGTAATGCGGCAAAATTAGACCCAATCTTGGCACTACGTGGGGATTAAATAACGATGGCAGCAATGATTTCTCTGGAGAACATTACCAAAACCTATCACTTGGAGTCGATCGAGGTTCCAGTCCTCAAACGGATTAATTTATCGATCGAGGAGGGCGAATATGTGGCAATCATGGGGGCTTCGGGTTCGGGAAAATCGACCCTAATGAATATTATCGGTTGTCTCGACAGGCCTAGCAGCGGACAGTATTTTTTAGCAGGTCAAGATCTGACTACGCTCGATGATGATGAACTTGCCGATATTCGCAATCAGTATATTGGATTTGTGTTTCAACAGTTCAACCTCTTGCCAAGGCTCACCTCTTTGGCAAATGTGATGCTCCCGATGATTTATGCCGATGTCGATAAGTCGCAACGAGTCGAACAAGCCACAGAAGCATTAGTCCAAGTCGGTTTGAGCGATCGCATCCAGAACCGTCCCAATCAGCTTTCTGGCGGACAACAGCAGCGCGTCGCGATCAC
>JANPJH010000037.1:0-10213 GCA_031425415.1 Chamaesiphon sp. VAR_61_metabat_425
CCGTCCACGTCTACGATCCCAGCGTCATCGAGCAAGGCTTAACGCCCCAAACAGCGACCCCCGTAGTCACATGGACATTCCCCCGCCAAAAATCCCTGCGTCGCCTCTGTCTGGCTGATTTCTTCCGCCCCCTCTCCGAGACTCTATTCGACGTATTCCCGATGCAAGCGGTAACGATGGGCGAAGTCGCCAGCGAGAAAGCCCAAGTTTTATTCAAAGCTGATAACTATGCCAACTATCTCTACTTCCACGGCATGGCTGTCCAAATGGCTGAAGGTTTAGCCGAATGGGGACATGCCCGCATCCGCAAGGAGTTGGGTTATGGCGAGCTAGAGCCAGATAATATTCGCGATATGTTGGCGCAACGCTATCAGGGTTCGCGGTATAGTTTCGGCTATCCCGCTTGTCCGAATGTGGCGGATCAGTTGCAGCAGTTGAAAATCATGGGTACGGAGCGGATGGGGATGACGATGGATGAGAGCGAACAGCTATATCCTGAGCAATCTACTACTGCGTTGATTGTCTATCATCCGGTGGCTAAGTACTTTAGTGCATAGAGAAAGAGGCATTAAGTAACATAGTATCCGTTGCTTAATGCCCCTTTTTCACGACAATCACAGATGTCTGCCACAATAACCAATAAGTACCTTATTATTTTCAGCGCAAAAATAAAAATAAATTCTGACTTCATTTTCTCCAATCTTTATGTGATGAGTCATTTGCTGTGATCTACCATTCAAAGTAGTAAATCTTCTCTGCTGAAGTGAATTTCTGCCTCTGCCTCTGCTGATTCTACGGAGAGTAGTTGTAGATTCATCGCTAGCTTCAATTCCTCTACGCCTTAGCTCTAGCAATATATTATTCCCTAATATTGTTTGTCGAACTCGAAAATACTCATACCCAAATCTTGATAGCCTGGAAAGCTGTTCGTATACTCTAGCAGCATGACGAGGGTTTAAGTCCCTAGCATATCTGAAAGCATCACTTCCAATTTCCAGAATAGAAAATTCATCTCTCAATGATTCTAGTGCATCAAAAACAGTTCTGAACTGGGGTTGATCGTCACTACTCGCATTTCTAGTTTCTTGGCTATCTGAAATATTGTTTGCATTGAGGTTGGGTTGATATCTTTGCCAGCTTTCTGCATTATTCTCTAAGTCTGCCTCTGGCCGATCAACTTTTGATTGTGCAGCTTGCAATTCCTCTCTTAGTTCTTGTTCTCTCCTTGTAGCATTTGTTAGTTTAGTAGAAATATCTTCGAGGTTTGTTTCTAGGCTTTCGACTCTGCTTCGAGTAGTTGCTAAGTCTGTACGATTTTGTTCTAACTCTTGATTGGTTCTTTCAACGTTAGATTCAGCTTCTCGTAAGTTTAGTAGTAAATCCTGAAACTGAATCGTAGCAATTTCTAACTCGTTATTAGTATTTTGTAATTCTTCATTGGTTCTACGAGCATTATCTGTTGCTACTCGCAACTGTTCTATTACTTGTTGTTCTCTCTGAACAATCTCAGATAAAGCTTGATTATTTTCTAACTCTTGGCTGGTTATTTCAGGATTAGCTACTTGCAACTGCTCTATTAGGTGCTGTCTTATCTGAGAAATTTCAGATAATTCTCGCCGGGTATTCTCTAACTCTTGATTAGTTTGGGCAGCATTATTCTGAGCATCTTGGAGGTTTGTCTCTAGTATTTGAACTTGACTCTGAGTGGTAGATAGCTCCTGTCGGGTATTCTCTAACTCTTGATTAGTTTGGGCAGCATTGTTTTGAACATCTTCGAGGTTTATCTTTAGTATTTGAACTTGAGTCTGAGTATCTTCAAGATCTCTTTGTGCTGCTTCTGCCTTACGTTGCCATTCAAAAAGTAAAGATGACAAAATAAAAACAATAATACCCGAACTTATGCTAGTAAATAAAATAGCTTGATAATATGAAGGAATATATTTATTTTCAGAAAATATCCACTCGTTTAGCAAATTACCAAATGATGGCTTGGGTTTTCTAATAATGTAAACTCTGCCAATGATATTACCTTTGTTTAATATTTTTAATTCTGGTGTGTTTGTATCGCGAGGACTTTTAAACTTTCGCTCTTGTATGAGTGGCGGTGTATTTCTCAATAGTAAATATAATTCTTCTTTCTTCAATTGTTGTGCTGGTGATTGTGCCTCGTTCAATATACTAATCCATCCACCTTTGTATTCTCGCTCAGAAATTAAACGTTGTTTTCCGTCAGACATGGACTCAACTCTAGCTCTTGAAGCGAAGAGTATCTTTTGTTCTAGACATTCTTTTTGATCGGATTTGCAATCAGTAACTACTATCCCAAACAGCCCAAAATTACTATCTAATGTTTCTTGAATGCCTTTTTTATCGTTTTGTGACAACTGTATTGACAGCTTAGTTGGTAATAAGTTTGCCAAAATATTGAAGTCTACAGTTTGAGTTCGATAAATTGTTGTGTCCCAATAATCTTTGTAATTAGTATCCATTATGATGATGGCTAAGAGCATTGAGAAAAGCGATGTCGCTCCAAACTGGAGACCTATAAAAGCAATCCGATTATTTTTGTGTAATTGATATATGGTTCTAGATAACTTTTTGACTTGACTTATTAGCATAACAGCACTTATCGATGATACTTGTGATTATTATTCCCATAAGACAAGCACCAATCTCATCTTCCCAAGAAATCGATCTACAAATTACCTGATACTTAGTTTGTTCGACGAACCCATCTAAAGCTTGCTTAAATGACACTCGATCGATCCTGGCACGATTCATGATGATATTAATGTTGATTTATTTGGTTGCGATCGGGTATCGTGCCATCGGCAATCGGGTAGTGTAGGTAAAGCTCGTTGGCGTAGCCTACCGGAGGTAATCGATTTGGGGTTGGTTCGATCGATCTGTTTGGATTCGATCGGGTGTTGGTGGGATCGATCGAGTGTTTGATATAATAGTACTAAAGCTAGAAAAGATGAATAAATCATGCCAGAGCAACTAGAAGAACGACTGACATTGCTAGAAGCTGAAGTTGATCGGCTTAAACGTAAAATCGAGCCAAACCAAGCCGATTTACCTTGGTGGGAAAAAATAGCTGGAACCTTCGCTGAAAATTCTGCTTATGATGAAGCAATGAAATTAGGACGTGAGTATCGAGAATCCGATCGGACAACTACTGTAGATACAGTAGCTGAATAGATGTACATACTAGATACAGATCATCTTAGCGTTTTAGAGCGTAAAGGAGCTAATGCAAAACCGCTGTTAGAGAGAATGATGGCGATCGATCCAGCGCAGATTTCGACAACCATTATTAGTTATGAAGAGCAAATGCGCGGATGGTTGAGCTATATTGCAAAAGCGCAAACAGAGGATAAGCAAGTTGAAGCTTATAAGCAGCTCAAGAATCAACTGATGAATTATTGCGCTATTCCAGTGATTGAATTTGACTTGGATGCAGTTAGAGAGTTTAATCGCCTCAGAAAAACATATCCAAGGCTCGGCAAAATGGATTTGAAAATTGCAGCACTAACTATTGTCAATAATTCAATGTTATTAACAAGAAACTCACTTGATTTTGGACAAATAGCAGGGTTGTCAATTGAAGATTGGACGACTCCTATAGATGATTAATATTAATATCGATCGATCCTGGTACGCCTACCGGAGGTAATCGATTTGGGGTTGGTTCGATCTGTTTGGACTCGATCGGGTGTTGGTGGGGTCGATCGCCTTTTAGATATAATAGACATAGCGACTAAAGTAGATTATCTGATATGAGTACTAAATTAGAAGTTCAGTCAGCGATCGAGCAATTACCCAAAGGTGACATTCGCGATCTGTCCAAGTGGCTACAGGAATATCTCGATGAAGAGTGGGATCGAGAGATTGAAGCAGAATTTGGAGCTGGGAAACTCGATCTTCTAATTGCCAGAGCAGAATCAGATATTGCTAATAATAACGTAAGAAATTTAGATGAAGTCCTCGACAACCTCTGATTTTTGGCAAGCCTACAAAGAATTGTCACCAGCTATGAAAAGACGGGCAGAGAAAGCTTAAAAACTGTGGCAAGAAGATTCACTTCATCCCTTATTACATTTCAAGAAAGTTGGTAAAAAACGGCTCTCTCGTAGTTAAGGTTATAATTTAAACTTATTAAAGCAATCGGAGCGTTCGCGTAGCGTGCCGGAGGCATAGCGGAGATTACTTTAATAAGCAAGCTAATAGTTTTTCGGCTCTCTCGGCTAAACAGTGTAGGCAAAGCTCGTTGGCGAAGCCTACCGTAGGTAATCGATTTGGTGTTGGTTCGATCTGTTTTGATTTGATCGGGTCTTGGTGGGACCGATTTTCGGAGGAGAGGCTTTGCCAACGAATGTTGGATATAATAGATTTAGAGCCAGCACGACGAATAAACTATGTCAGTACAACTAGAAGAAAGAGTTGCCCTATTAGAAGCTGAAGTAGAGCGGTTAAAGCATCAATTACCTATTATCCCCGCAAAAACAGAGCATCCGATGTTAAAGTTTGCAGGTATTTTTAAAGACGATGCCGATTTTGCTGCTGTAGTCGCCAACATCGCCGCCGATAGAGCAGATACAACTGAAGAATAATGGCTTTATTTATTCTAGGCACCGATTCTGCTTCACTATTTCTAGCTGGAAACCAAAAGTTAATTTATCGAGTAACTCAAGAAGTTTCTCATGTTGTGACAACGATCGTTACAGTCCAAGAACTTTTTAACGGCTGGGCTGGTAGAGTAAACGATCCTGCGGAAACTAATAATCTAGTCAGAATTTATGGAAAGCTTTGGCAGACGACAGAATTTTTAAAAACCATTGAAATATTGACATTTAGCGAACTTGCTAATATTTATCACCAACGTCTGATTTTAGAGCATAAATCTTTAGCCAAGAAAAAATTGGAAAAAGATATGCGGATTGCTGCGTTGGCGTAGCCTCCGCTTTGCGGAATCGCTCTTTCAATTGGGGGAACTATTATTATTAGTCCCTAAGTGAAACTTGGACAACCTCAGTGGGAAGAATAGAGGTAAATCATCAAACTCGATCGATCCATGGTAAATTCCCCAAACTTCCCTGCACCACCGCCACCACCAGTTAATCTAACCAATCATCGGCCACCGCCACCGCCACATCTTCCAGTAATCTCCACCTCGCCTAAAGTCACCTATCCCTTGCCACCCGGACAACCCCGCATTGGCGACCTAGTGCAGGAAGCATTCGATTCAGGTTATTCTGACCTCCATGTCGGTGTGGGCGAAACGCCGAGATTTCGCAATCGGGGGGAAATTGAAACGACGAATTACCCGGAAACCGACAAAGCAACTTTCATGGCGTGGATCCATGACATCTTGACGGAAGAAGAAATTCGCACCTTTCAAGCTAATCTGGACTTTGATGGGGCTACTCAATATGACTTTGCGCGGGTGCGGATCAACTTATTTGATTCTTTATATGGTTATGGAATGGTGATGCGGCTGATTCCGATGCGGATTGCGACGATTGAGGAATTACGCTTACCCCAAGTTTTTACCGATGTCTGTCATACTCACAAAGGGCTGATCCTGGTGACTGGCCCGACGGGTTCGGGTAAATCGACAACGATGGCGGCGATGGTAGATTATATGAACAAGGAGATGCCGCGTCATATCATCACCATCGAAGATCCGATCGAGTTTATTCACAAAAGCCAGCGTTCTTTGATCAAACATCGGGAAGTTGGATCGAATACTCGCCAGTTTGATAACGCGCTCAAAGCGGCATTACGTGAAGATCCCGATGTAATTCTTGTGGGAGAAATGCGCGATCGAGAAACAGTTAACACGGCACTTAAAGCGGCGCAGACTGGTCACTTAGTGATGGGGACACTCCATACTAATAGTGCAGTCAAAACAATCGAGCGGATTCTGAACTTGTATAAGCCCGAAGAACAAGCAGTAATGCGGATCTCGATGGCTGAATCGTTAGTGGCAATCATTGCCCAAGGTTTATGTCGGACTACGGACGGAAAACGGGCTGCCTATCACGATATCTTAATCAATACCGAAACAGTCAAGGACTATATTCGAGATGGTAAATACGATGATATCGGGCCATTGATGGCCGATGGTGAATTTGATGGCATGATTACGATGAACAAATCCCTATTTGCCCTTTATCAGGAAGGACGAATCACCGAGGAAACAGCATTGGAATTGTCACCAACACCGAATGAGATGGCGATGATGTTACGTGGGAAGGTTTAGCAGTAATCGTCTGAGTAATATAAGATACTTTGTCGGGTGGGCACTGCCCACCCTCAGGGTTTCAATAACTTAGTTAGGATTAAATTGTTGAGAGTTTGATGAGATTTTCAATTTAGTTAAGGTCTTGGTGTCGATCGAAACCACTGTCTCATAATTTTTACTGGATAATCGATCGCTGCAAAAATCCAGTTTTCGAGGCGAAACATTAATCGATCGAGCCATACTAGTAATCTAGCAAAAGGGGATTGGCTATAACCCATTGTTTCGGCTTCGGCTTCGATCCAGTCTTGATGATATTCCAGATGGCGATCGGATTTTGTCTTGATTTGAATACTGCTAGTTTGCTCTATTTGCCGTTGTTTTTTCGACGTTCGCTCATTGCTACTTTGGGCTATTTTATCCTGTTTTTTAGCTCTGATTTGGCTGGGGGGTGGCTCGATTGGAGTTAACTTGAATTCGGCTGGTACATGGACGATCGCACTTTCTTCTAAAGTCAGATCTGCCAAATCATCATCTTCTATCGGAGTGGCTAAGTCAACAAGCGGGATGTAGATATATTCTCGATAGTAATTCCACCAGTTTTTGAGCCAATCTGGTTGAATTTTGGTCGCAATATTGACCATCGCTAATTTAACTTTAGATTCCGGTGCTGGCGGTTGGCTAGTTTCAAAGATCGGGGGAAGTTGCGGGAGTTCTAAATATCGATCTAATCTGGGCGGCTGCGGCGTAAACTTGTAGGCAGATGGAGCTAATTGTTGCTGGGGCTGTATTGCTTTTGGCGGGATAAATCCGGATTGAGAGGAAGTCTCTAATTGTGTTGATTCAACCATCGAGTTTTGCCACCAATTACGCAGCCTATCGAATAATTTTGGTGATTCTTTAGTCAAGCGGCTAGGCAAAAGTAAATTTAGCTCTTCATCTGTGTCAGCGATGGTTGTATCATGATTCAAGAATAATTGTTGGTTACTAGAAAGTTCCTGCGGAGGATAATTAACTAATAGTTGATATCGCTCCCACGTTGTGGCTAAGTCAATCCCAATTCGCCGCCGAATTTCTTGTTGTTGATCGGGAGTGAGAATGTTGAGGAGTTCATTTTTCGCAGTCACTAAAACTAACTGTCGATCGGCCAATAATGAACTAAGTCCCTGGATAATTGGCTTGGGCGGTGTAACTTGACGAGATGTGCGGGGACTATAAGCGATTTCCTGACTTTTGATGCTGGTATTGCCGTGGGCTGTATTCCACAGATCTTCATCGATAAATGACCAGTCATCAACTACTAATGGTGCGCGCTGGGCTATTTGAATCGGATATCCTGCTACTTCGACTAAATCTAATGCCTGTTCGATGTTAATATCGGGAACTGGTTGTGGAAGTTCTGGTTTTGGGGGTGGGGATGAAATGTGGGGGTGAAAGATTTTTGTCTGTGCGAGTAGTTGGAGGGGGTAGAGTAAAATTTGACCGCTCCAGACTACCGCTACCTTGAGATGCCGCAAACTTTTCGCACAGCTATTTTTTAGCTGATTGGTGCGATTACTAATAAAGGTGAAGACTCGGCTTTGGTAGGTTTCAGACATATATTCAGAAATGATGACCGATCGTAATTCCTTCCCCTTCCTCCGTAAAACTTTTGTGTACTTCTGTGCTGCTGTAGGAAGAGAGCAGTAGCTACAGAATGATGCTCGATCGATTCACTTAAATATTTAAAATTCTAGCGACATTATGGATAGTTGTGAGCAAACTTTTGTATCGTCTCTGTTGACAGCGATCGAGCGACTGCGGAATTTGAGTCAGATCGATATTCTAACTGATTGGTGGATCGGCACCCACCCCTATCCCTCCCAGGCAGGGAGTAAGAAAGGAGGGGAGCAACTAGAGAATACCCGCGCGAGTTTAAATGAGAAGGGGTCTGTGGCGTGGGAACGGGGACGCAAAGAAATTTGGCTAGGGCAGCGAGTGGTGATTCCCCCTCAGTTACAAGGCTATCCGGTGACGGGTTTAGCCTGTCGGTTGGCGTTGACATGGTGGGCGGAGGTAGCTGAAGTATTTGTTAATGGGGAATTAGTGCAGGAGGGAGATTTATTCGATCATAGTACGCGGATTTTGTTGAGTTCCGCTGCGGTGCCTGGAACGGAGATCGAGGTGCGGTTGCGGTTAGTGAGTCCAGGACACGATCTCGGTGCTTTGATGCGTTCTCGGCTGCTATATGAGTCCTTAGATCTGACCAATCCAGAGCCGGGATGGTTGGCGGATGAGTTGGCGGTGATGGTGAAACAGATGGCGAGTTTTTATCCGTCGGGATTGGCTGAGTTAGTTGGGATAATTGAGGGTATCGATTACGCTCTATTGACACAGGATAGTCATCAATTTATTCAGCACATATTAGATATTAAACAACAGGTTAAATCAATTCTCGATCGCGGCACACTAGCAAGAAAATGCCTACCCTCTGCCCCCTACCCTCTATCCCCTATCCTCTTACTCGGTCATGCCCATCTAGATATGGCATGGTTATGGGAGGTGGCGGAAACTTGGGAAGTTGCCGAGCGGACATTTCGATCGGCTTTAAATTTACAGCAATTATTTCCCCAACTTACCTTCTGTCATTCTACTCCGGCCCTATATGAGTGGATCGAAATTCACAAACCGGAGTTATTTGGGCAAATTTGTCAGCAAATTCAGACGGGTACTTGGGAAGTTGTCGGGGGGATGTGGATCGAGCCAGATCTAAACTTGATTTCGGGAGAATCGATCGCCAGACAGATTATTTATGGACAAGAATATAACCGATCGAGATTTGGTGCAATAACTCAAGTTGCGTGGCTACCGGATACCTTCGGGTTTTGCTGGCAATTACCGCAGTTATTATTGCAAGGGGGGATCGACTATTTTGTAACGCAGAAATTCCAGTGGAACGATACCACCAAATTTCCTCATCAATTATTCTGGTGGGAAGCTCCTGATGGCAGTCGGGTGCTAAGTTTGATGTCATCGGCGATCGGTGAAGGCATCGATCCACTCAAAATGATCGATTATGCCTGCGGATGGCAAACTAATACGGGGATAGCTGAATCATTATGGTTATTTGGAGTGGGCGATCATGGCGGTGGGCCGACCCGTGATATGTTGGAATTAGCCGATCGGTGGTCAAAATCTGATGTATTTCCCGATCTAGAATTTACGACGGCGGTTAAGTATTTAAATACTTTGGCTAGTCGGGAGGATCTGCAAAATCTGCCGGTTTGGCAGGATGAACTATATTTAGAATTTCATCGCGGTTGTTTTACCACTCACGCAGATCAAAAGCGATCGAATCGGCAGTGTGAGGACTTATTATATCAAGCTGAATTGTGGTCGTCAGTAGCGAGTATCGTCACTCAGCAACCCTATGCGGAAGATCTCAAATTGCAATTAGAGACAGCATGGAAGCAGACATTATTTAATCAGTTTCACGATATTATCCCTGGTACCGCGATCGAGCCTGTCTATGTGACGGCAAATCAGGGTTGGGAATTTGTCGAACAATCGACGACACAGATGATTAGCGACGCGCTAAGTCAGATCGCTGCGCGAATTTCACTGCCAACACCCCCGACACCTGGAGCTATTCCGCTGCTCATCTTCAACGCACTCAATTGGAGCCGTACGGAAGTCGTCAGCTTACCCCTCCCCAATCCTCAGTTATGGCAGATCTCGGACGCTGACGGTAAATTACTCACCAGTCAGTCCTCCGCCGAATACTTATTATTTCTCGCTGCAGATTTACCCAGCGTCGGTTATCGATTATTTTGGCTTTCACCCCTCCTCTCTCCTCTTGGAAGGGGTGGGGATGGGTTCACAACCTTTGCAACCAACCAAACAACCTCAATCCAACATGCCACCACGGAAACACTTGCTTCTAGCGATTTTATTTTTAAAAACCAGTTCCTGCGTGTCGAAATCGATCGC
>JANPJH010000038.1:0-14313 GCA_031425415.1 Chamaesiphon sp. VAR_61_metabat_425
TCAAATCTCGCACACCATCTTTCAAAGCATGGTGGCATTGCTGCTGGGGTTGTTTCTCTCATTCGAGTACCCTCAATGTTAAACCCTTATCTATTAACCATCATAGCTAGTTTGTCTGGGCTTTTCGTTAAAGTCCCAATAAAACGATCGAGATATGACAACAAGGACGCGATCTCGCACTCAAGTTAAAATAGACATTAAAGCCCAGCACCATCAGCTCATCAATGTCCGACACTACCCCAGACTTAACCGGAATCCGCACCAGCCAAAGTCAAATCCGCAACGCCGACTATCGCGAACTCGATCGCACCAAGCTTTCCCCGATGTATCAGCACTACGTCGAGGTAAAATCACAATATCCCCACGCTTTACTGCTCTATCGTTGCGGCGATTTCTTTGAAACTTTCTTTCAAGATGCAATTACCATCGCCCGCGAACTCGAATTAGTCCTCACCAGTAAAGAAGGCGGGAAAGAAATCGGGCGTGTGCCAATGACAGGCGTACCGCACCATGCAGTCGATCGCTATTGCGCCATGCTAGTCGAAAAAGGCTACGCGATCGCCATCTGTGACCAAATTGAAACCGCCGCCGAAGCAGCCGAAGCAGGTAGTAATTTAGTTCGGCGCGAAGTCGTTCGCGTTCTCACGCCGGGGACGATTCAGGAAGAGGAAATGCTTCAATCTCGCCGGAATAACTTCCTTGCGGCGATCGTCATCGTTGGTGATAATTGGGGACTAGCCTACACCGATATTTCTACTGGTGAATTCCTCACTACCCAAAGCACCGATTTAGAAGTTCTCACCCAGGAACTAATGCGGCTCCAACCGCCAGAAATCCTCATTCCCGTCAGCGCACCCGATTTAAACCGTCTCCTCCGTCCCGGCGAAACATCCGATCTCCTCCCCTCCAATCTGCCCAATTGCTTTTGCTATGCCATGCGACCCCTGGCACCCTTTACGTTGCCAGAAGCCAAGCAGAGATTGATGGATGCCTTCAAAATGCGATCGCTAGAATCTTTGGGGTGTAGCCCATTTCCCCTCGCAGTAAGAGCTGCTGGCGGGTTGCTGGAATATCTCGAAGCCACCCAAAAAGCTAACCCCGTCGCGCTCCAACCGCTCCGCACATACTCACTCGGCGATTATCTCGTTTTCGATAACCAATCCCGTCGCAACCTCGAAATTACCCAAACTGTCCGCGATGGTTACTTTCAAGGCTCTCTGCTCTGGGCATTAGATAAAACCTGTACCGCCATGGGTGGACGCGCTTTACGTCGTTGGATTTTGCAGCCACTATTAGATCTCGTAGCGATTAATAAACGTCAGGACACCATTCAAGAGCTAGTTGAAGACACTTTCCTCCGCCAAGATCTGCAACAACTGCTCAAACAGATTTATGATATCGAACGCCTCACTGGGAAAGCTGCATCTGGACGCGCTAATGCTAGGGATCTAGTCGCTTTAGCTGACTCCTTCCTCAAACTCCCCGAACTCGCCACCGTTGCTAGTCAAGGCAAATCCCCGTTTTTAAAAATTCTCCACAATGTCCCCCCCGAACTTGAAGCATTAGGCAAAGAAATCGCCGCTCATCTCGTCGAACACCCGCCCCAACACCTGAAGGAAGGGGGACTGATTCGCCCAGGCATTAACCCCCAACTCGACGAACTCCGCGCCACCACCGCAGGCGACCACCAATGGTTAGCAAATCTCGAACTTACCGAACGCGAACGCACTGGAGTTGCCAATCTCAAGGTCGGATTTAATAAAACTTTCGGCTATTACATCAGCATCTCCCGCCTGAAAGCCGACCAAGTACCAGCAGATTACATTCGCAAGCAAACCCTTACCAATGAGGAACGCTACATCACGCCCGAACTCAAAGAGCGGGAAGTCCGCATCCTCACCGCTCAAGACGATCTCAATCGGATCGAGCATGAGATTTTCGTCGAACTCCGCACCGTAGTTGCTGCTCATACGGAGCTAATTCGCACGGTAGCGCGGAGTATTGCCGCAGTTGACGTTTTATGTGGTTTAGCCGAAATTGCCGTGACTCAGGGCTATTGTCGCCCCCAGATGGTGGCAAGTCGAGAAATTCAAATTACCGATGGTCGTCATCCGGTGGTTGAGAAAGCTCTATTGGCTGGATTTTTTGTACCTAATTCCACCCAATTAGGGCAAGCCGAACATATTACCCCCAGCGTCGAACATCCCGATTTAATCATTCTGACGGGGCCAAATGCTAGTGGCAAAAGTTGTTATTTACGGCAATTAGGCTTGATTCAAATTATGGCGCAAATTGGAAGTTTCGTCCCTGCAACGAAGGCAAGATTGGGAATTTGCGATCGAATATTCACGCGCGTTGGTGCAGTCGATGACCTCGCCACAGGGCAATCTACCTTCATGGTAGAGATGAATGAAACCGCCAATATTCTCAACCATGCCACGGCTAATTCTCTCGTTTTATTAGACGAAATTGGACGAGGAACAGCGACATTTGACGGACTTTCGATCGCCTGGGCAGTAGCAGAATATTTAGCAAGTGAAATTGGGTCGCGCACGATTTTCGCCACGCATTATCATGAGTTAAATGAGTTAGCTTCAATTTTATCTAACGTGGCGAATTATCAGGTCACAGTTAAAGAACTTCCCGATCAAATTATTTTCCTCCATCAAGTTCAACCAGGCGGTGCAAGTAAATCTTATGGCATCGAAGCGGGGAGATTAGCGGGTTTACCACAAACGGTAATTAGTCGCGCTCGGCAGGTGATGTCCCAAATTGAAGAACATAGTAAAATCGCGATCGGGCTAAGGGAATCGATGTCGTAGGAAATTTGTTATCTGCTTGTGATATGCTCTCTACCCGATCTGGGTACACTAGACCAATAGTTTCGATCTAATGCCAAAAGAGGCTGATTAAAATCTATGCTCAGTTTTGCACCAGGAGTATGAAGAGTGGATCAAATTGTAGATAAAATAGCTGCATTAGGAGTGCCTGGTCTAGTTTTGCTAGTGGCTATGGCTGTGACAGGTTGGGCTGGTGCAGCGGCAATTACGGCAGCGTTAGCTATGCTTGGTGGCCCTTTTGGGATGATAGGAGGGATCGCAGTCCTTGGACTGTTAGGATTGATATCTAAGGGATTAGCAGAATATGGATTTGAACAAATTTTTCAAGCAGTTGTAGATGAACTTCATAAAAAAGGTAAATCTAAATTAGATATTGAAAAAGAGGTTGATTCCTATCCTATTTCAAAGGATCTGAAATTGAAGATCAATGACTATCTTCGTCAACTTGATTAGATAATGAGTAATTATTTTGAAGATTTCGCTCGTAAATTAGCTCAGGATGCTTTCAAAAGAACAGGGGAATTAATCATTGAAGTCTGCGATGACCAAATTCCTATTCTAAAACCTGCTATTGAAGAATTACAGAATGGGACTCGACGATATCCGAAGTCAAAAACCTCTCAGAAGGAAAGAGCTATACGTGACAGCTTGGCTGCACAAATCCCTGATAGCCAAACTGAAGTACCTACTTCTAGCGGAAGAATTGATATTTTGACATCTTCTAAAGTAATAGAGGTTAAAACTGTTCGACATTATAAACATGCGATCGGACAAGTTATAAGCTATGGTCATTACTATCCAACACATGAACGGTGTATTTACCTTTGTGGTAAGGTTTCTGAAAAACATCGTAGGTTGATAATTAAGGAATGCGAGACTGCTAAAGTTACCGTCATATTTGTATAGTTAATTATTCTGACTATGAGCATTGACAAAAGGTTAGATCGCGATATCCAGAAGAATTAACCCATTTTCAATAATTCGATCAAATATAACTTTTAATCATCATAGACACGTTATTTATTTGTTGTGTTGTCGATTACCGTCTGCGACAGCAAGCTGTTCGATAAAACAAGGCTCGATAACTACTCTGTCCTATCGAATCGATATTAACTTGAAATGTAAGATCCTCGACTTATTTGGAGAAGTTGGGGCTGGCGAAGGTTATTCACTATAATATTGATCGATAAATAAGGCTCGATAGCTACGCTGTCCTATCGGATCGAAATCTTTTGGTCGAGCGTGTCAATTGTCCTTTATGAATAACTGTATGGCTTAAATTGAGACAATCTCAAACCCAGCATAGTAAAATAGAAAAGAGAAAACTAATAGCTGCAAGATAAAAGGGGGTTTTATGACAGTCACCCGTACTAACGTTGTGGATGCTCCATCGCTCGATCTCAGCACCCTAAAGCTTACTGACGAACAGTTTTATCAACTCTGCATTGCCAATCCCGAACAACCGCTAGAATTAACCGAGGAAGGAGTCCTAGTATTTATGTCGCCAGTTGGGGGAGAGAGCGGGAAGAGAGAATCAGCATTACAAATCAATGTTGGTATTTGGAACCTGCGGACCAAATTAGGCGAAGTCTTTAGTTCTTCGACTGTTTTCAAACTACCAGATCGCAGTCAAAAATCACCTGATGTAGCTTGGATTCGACTCGATCGATGGGAAGCTCTTACCCAAGAGGAACGTGATAAGTTTCCCCCTATAGCTCCTGATTTTGTCATCGAATTACGCTCCAGAACCGATAGCTTATCAGATCTTCAAACGAAGATGGAAAAATATCGAGACAATGGAGTTCGACTGGGTTGGTTGATTAATCCCCAAGATCGACAAGTCGAAATTTATCGGTTCGATCGAGAGGTTGAAGTTCTCCAATCTCCAGATTCCCTCAGTGGTGAAAATATTTTGCCTGACTTCACATTAGAGCTAAACCAGATCTGGTAGATGTTTGTTGAAAGTGATTTTTCATAACAATCGACACGTCATTTATTGTGTCATCGATGGCTGTCTTGTCGGATCGAAATCAACTTGAGAAGCGGGGAATCTGGCGAACCTCTAAACACCACACTATCTACTTAAAGTCCGCATAAATCGACCTAAACTAGCAAACACTCCGCCCGATTTAGTTGGTTTTGAAGTATTTGCTGCATCTGTCGTCGATGGGGACATAATCTCATCTAACTCATCGCCAACGGGTTTCTGAGGGCGTTCTGCCAATAGGGTATAATCATCATCCTGCTCCAGCCACACCTGCCACTGCCCCGGATAGCAGCGGTAGATCGCCGATTCTTCGAGGGGTTTGATATAGTAGGCAGAGTGGAGCGTCGTCAAAAATCTGTCGCGGAGTTGTCTGGCGGCATAACCAATCCCCACAATCGCCGCATCTTCAAGGCGTGGTAAAAATAATATCACCGGACGATCGCCAGCCGCATTACACAATTTCTCCACTTGTTCGACTTCTACAGCAGAAGGCTCGATCGCAATAAATAACCGATCTTCAGCTTGAATTTTATCTGTTACCGGAGAGCGACTACTACCCAAATCATCAATCTTAAAGTTAATATCCGTCCAATCGCGTTTGGCTAAGGCGGCGGCTCCAGTATCGGTGAATAATACCTTGAGCGTATTACCTCGCTCTGTAAATGCGGTGATAAATTGCTGAGCTAAATCTAGTGACTTGAGTTCGGGAATCAAAATCTCGACGGTAATGCGTTGATAACCATCCGCAATCGCTGCTAGTGCCGCAGTTTGCGCTAAGGCGATGGATTCTTCGAGGGTGGTTGGTAGTTGTGACATGGCTAGTGGGGAGAAGACTTCTTCTATTCTCTCCCAGATTACCGATCGATCGTCGAATAATTCTCCCGATCTCAACCAGTCGATTGCTGTTTATGGTAGTTTTTACTATTATTAAGTTAATAGCTAAATTAATAATCACTATATATGAGCCAATTGCCAATCCCACAACATTTCCAGCCAAATCGCGTTGGAGAGATCTGGCGCGTGCCATACCAACAAAGAGCGATCGAAGCTAAGCTATGGGCGCAACAACATCAACTTATCCCCATATCCAGATCGCATTCTCAGGTCAGATTATTACTGATTGATGTCCAAAATACCTTTTGCTTGCCTGACTTTGAACTGTTTGTGGGCGGTAGAAGTGGATGTGGCGCGATCGAAGATAACATCAGACTATGTGAGTTCATTTATCATAATTTAGGTAGAATCGACCAAATTGTTGCAACAATGGATACCCATCAGATCTGGCAGATTTTCCATCCGATTTTTTGGATTAATGCGGCTGGGGAACACCCAACCGCAGCGGTGACGCTAATTACTCCAGATGATGTCTTGGCGGGGAAGTGGCGCGTTAATCCCAACTTTGGATCTGAGGAGCCAGAATTGTTGCAAGCTTATGGACTGCACTATGTACAGCAGTTGACAGATGGGGGTAAATATCCGCTGACGATTTGGCCGTATCATGCAATGCTGGGGGGAATCGGTCATGCTTTGGTTCCCGCAGTGGAGGAGGCGATCTTTTTTCATGGGATTGCGCGAACTAGTCAAGCACGGTTTCCGATTAAGGGCGATAATGTGCTGACAGAAAATTATTCAGCTTTGGCACCGGAGGTTTCTAAAAACCAATTTGGCGAAACAATTGCTAGTAAAAATCGACAATTGATTGAATACTTATTAGCATCTGATAAGTTGATTATTGCCGGACAAGCTCAAAGTCATTGTGTTGCTTGGACTGTGAACGATCTATTGACAGAAATTCAGGCGATCGATCCTAAATTAGCCAGCAAGATTTATTTACTGGAAGACTGTACTTCTCCGGTGGTAATTCCTGGAGTTGTTGATTATACAGAACAAGCTGAGTCTGCCTATCAACGGTTTGCTGATGCCGGGATGAATATCGTTCGATCGACAGATAATTTTTTAGTTGGCAAATAATATCGATCGACATTTTGGCAGTTGGAGGCTTATCTCGCTTTTAATTTGTGAATGGATGCGATCGGCTAGCGATCGAGTTAAAAAGATCTCTGATTAATCGAATGATTAATTGCTAGAATTTTCAGAGGTAGAAGTAATTCATGAATTACCCCTACCTTCTTACTCAAAAAAAATGGCTCTGTCACAACAGAACCATTTTTTCATAGGAAGTTATAATTTAACTCACAATATTTAACAAACTACACCAGATTGCTTAGTCATATCGATCGGTTTCATTAAATACAAGCGGAGTAAATTGACACCCATCGATGCAATCGTTGGTAAGTTCTGAATTTTTTTCAATAACTTAGGTGTATTGGATTGTGCCGATGCTACTAATTTGAGATAATCTGCGGCGCACTTATCTAAAACGGGGAAGAAATTGGGATGATCTACATCCAAAATAATCGGGAATACTCGTCCCGCAGTCTTATTTGTTTCTTGGATGACTTCGATATCAAAGTCGCGGCTATTCATACCCAAAATTCCGTAGAATTTGCTTTCTCGATCTCGGAGATACATCGTAGCAAATACTGCCAAAAGGAAGAACCGACACCAGAGTTTTGCTCTCCAGTCATTCAGTAACTGCGGTTGTCCACGCATTACAGCATCAAAGAAGTCACCATGACGGTTCTCGTCTTGGCACCAGTTATCAAAGAGGTGGAAGATCGGATAGATCCGGCGTTCAGGATTTGCTTCTAAGTGACGGAAAATTTTGATATATCGCCAGTAACCAATCTTTTCCGATAGGTACACTGAGTAGAAGATAAATTTGGGCTTGAAGAAGGTGTAATTGTGGTTTTTTGTCAGAAAGCCTAAATCTAGGGAGAGTCCGAAGTCGGACATCGCTTTGTTGAGGAAGCCAGCATGACGGGCTTCATCCCGCGCCAGTAGGTTAAAACCTTCGGCAAGGAGAGGACTTTTCTGTTTGAGCCGACGACTGAGTTCTTTGTAAAGTAGGAACCCTGAAAACTCGGAAGTGCATGAGCTTTCCAGAAATTCGATAAAGATCTGACGGGTTTCGGCGGGGATATCATCCCAAGACCTGTCGAATTTTTCATCTCTGACGAAATGGTTACGGTTATAGTCAACTCGCATTTCTTCGATAATCGCGAGCAACTCATCTTGATTGATGGAGAGATCCATTTTCTCCATCTCCTCAAAATCGGTAGTGTAGAACCGAGGCGTGAGGAGGGTTTCTTTGGCCGGTTTTTTTACACCCGGTCTTAATTCTTCAAAGGATTGTGGTTTTTTAAGGGAATCTACCATAATAATTTTCGTTATAATGATTCAGTCGCGTTGGTGAAGCCTCTCGGAGCGAGAATCGGCACTACTCGATAGCTTGGCCATTGCGTTGGCGCAGCCTCTGCTGTGGCGGATCGCCCTTTAAGCAGTCTACCAATTCTGCACCGAATCGGCAGTGGATTTATGTTAAGACTTACGAAGGATTGCTTTACTATTGGGAGTTGTACATTGCACAGATATTTGTCCATCTTGCCTAATTCTTGTCCGGCTCTATTGAAAGGCTATAGCTTTGTTATTGCAAGACTTTCAGGCAATAATCCTGACTTGTTTTTCTACGATTAAAATTAACTAGATATTTGCCTTTTGCCAAAAAGCGATGGAAAAGTCTTAGCATAGATAAATGCCTTTTCCCTGCTTGCTGTTATGTCATTGCCACATACTCCAGAAACACAGGCTATATTTTCTAATATAGAGCAAAATTCAACCCAACAAATCCATTCCCAAGAAAGGGATACTACTGCTCTCAATTCAACCGTTCCGCAGGAGCGGCTAATTCTTGAGAGTATGTTAGAAGATTTAGACGAGCAAGCAAAAGTAATGCGACGGGTTCAAGCCGTAGAGGATATTTCCCAAGCCCCAAAACATCAACGTAGAGAGAAAATCAAACTCTGGGCCGATCAATTAGAAGTACATCCGCGTACAGTGACACGGCTGCTCGAACGAGTGGAAAAAGAAGGATTGGCTTCATTAGTCAGATTTACGCGCATTGATGCAGGGGAAACTAGAGGTTCTAAAGCAGTGGCAAGGGAAAAGTGTTGCTGAATGGACTGACTTCATCCTCACAACTTACAAGCGGGGAAATAAGTGTGGACGAAGAATGAATCGCAGTCAGGTATTCAATCAGGTCAAAGCTCATGCAGTTCTAGAACTAGGATTGGGAGACGGTGAGTATCCATCTAGTAGATTCGTGTATGGAGTTCTCAATCCCTTAGTCGAGCAGACAAATGAGAAGCGGAATCCAGGACAAGGCCCAGGAATTGTTATCAAAACTATCGATAAGGATAAAGTTCGAGAAGATATCGTCGTCGAGCGAAGCAACCAAGTTTGGCAAATAGATCATACAAAATTGGACAATCTGCTGGTAGACGCTGACGATGATATGGTGGGCTGTGTTTGGATTACTTCTGTGATTGATAGCTACTCCAGTTGCATCATGGGTTACTACCTCAGTTTTATGTCGGCAGGTTCTCATGAGGTGGCTTTAGCTTTGCGTCATGCTATTTTGCCAAAGCAATATGGGGCTGAGTATGAACTCCAAAAGGAATGGGAAGTTTGTGGATTACCAGAATATATCGTGACCGATCGAGCGAAGGAAT
Organism: Chamaesiphon sp. VAR_61_metabat_425; assembly: GCA_031425415.1. Lineage (GTDB taxonomy): Bacteria > Cyanobacteriota > Cyanobacteriia > Cyanobacteriales > Chamaesiphonaceae > Chamaesiphon. The sequence continues at coordinate 9,459 of JANPJH010000038.1, forward strand.
TTAAGTCTGGACACCTGCGACGAGTTGCGATGGAGCTAGGGTTTAAACTCAGGCTGCGATTGCACAAGGAACAGGGGGGCATTGTAGAGAGTTCTTTTCGGAGAGTCAAAGATGAGTTTTCATCGCTGCTACCAGGATACAAAGGTGGCACGATCGAGGAGCGTCCAGAGAATGCCGAAAAATATGCCTGCATAATCTATGAGGAGTACGATCGAAAGTTAGTCCGGCATTTTGTGGATCATGTTAATCAACATTTATATCCATGAATTAAAAATCAAACATGTCTACAGCGATGGTGGAGTGGGATTCCTGGCGGTGAACCCCGCCGTATAGAAGATGAACGAAAGTTAGATGTTTGTCTGATGAAGGACAAGGAGAAAACAGTTCAAAAATATGGATGTGTTGTCTTTGAAAATTTGATATACAGTGCTGGATTCAAGCGTGACAAAGAAGGATATCTAGAGAAATATGATAAAAACATTGATTTCCTAGCGGGACATAATGGCAAAGTGATCGTCAGGTACGCTCCTAGCAATATTGTCAGAGTACTAGCTTATACTATCGAAGAGGACGATCGACCATCAAAGTATCTAGGAGTTCTTCCCAGTAGAGATTTGACTGAATCTCGGCTCTCTTTGAGAGAATGGAAGGAACGGGAAAAACAAATACGAAAAGAAGGTAAAGCGATCGATCAAACCTCGATTCTGGCTCAACAGCGAGATTTGAATAAATTTGCTGATGAGAAGGTCAAGGAACTGAGGCGGAAGAGTAGGGGTAATGGTAAAAAAACGACTATCCAGAAACGAAGAGATGAGCATCAACGAATTGTTGAACAGACACCAGGTCGGAATGAATTAGGCAAAGCATTATCAGCCTTTGAGGGAGCTAATGAAACTGAGGGTGTCGATCGGCTAATCGCGGAAGTTGAAGCTAGAGATGCCTCTACAATCCTGCCCATAGATACTGAAATAATTTCTGTGCCATTACAGGCGGAAGTAGAACGGATTGGCGCGATCGATCCATACGTTGCAGTGGGTAGAGACAAGGATTTATTTGTCTGCTTGAATAACTGGCGAGATCGTCGTACTTGCGGACGGATTATGACGGTCGATTCCGCAAGCGGAGGCTACGCCAACGATTGGGTTTGTCTAAAGCTTTGGACTATTATACGAACCAACAGACGAGACGGCGCGGGGATTTGATTCGGACGCCTGCGCCTGTTGCTTATATCGAGATTGACGATCCAGGTAATGGCAAGAATGTATTCCTCTCAATCTTAGATTTTCTAGCTAATCCAGTTAGTTGTGGTAATCCTAGAGATCTACGATTGCGAACGTGGGCGACGATTAAAAAATGTGGTGTCAGAATCCTGGTGGTCAATTATGCAGATCTATTGCTGTTTTCAGGATTGAATGAATTAATGAGGATCTCGGAGAACTGTGGAATTTCGGTGGTTTTGTGTGGAACAAGCAGATTGGATGAAATACTTGATGCTCAACATAGAAAGAGATATTTGCCCATTCATAATACCTTAGTTCAGGCACCACAAGTTGGATTGGGCTAAAGAATAGGCAAAAGCTGACTATTTTCGATCGAGGAGTAAACATGACCGAGCCAACAGCGGAATATTTCAGTATCGCGCTCCAGCCTTATGAGGATGAGAGTATCAGCCATTATCTGGGTCGATGGAAGCGTCAAGAGGTGGTAAATTTATCGTCGATCGGGAGTTTGAGCCGACAGTTGAGATTGGGTACGGCGATGTCGCGGTGGGAGAGGTTTTACTTGAATCCATTTCCCACGTTGAAGCAGTTGGAACAGTTGGGGAAGGTGATGGGGATCGAGGGTGAGCAGTTGTTGCTGATGTTTCCGCCGAAGGGTGAGCCGATTAATGTCCGAATTATCCTTCTCTGCTGTGCTTGCTATGATGAGGCTCCTTACCATCGGATGAAGTGGCAGTTCCAATCTACGGCGGCTTGCGATCGACATCAATTACGGTTGCTGTACAAGTGTCCCAATTGTGAGGTGCATTTGCCGATTCCGGCGGAGTGGGAATCTGGGCAGTGTCGGAAGTGTCAAATGTTGTTTAAGTCGATGATTAAGCATCAGAAACCAGCTCGAACTTACGATTAATGCTCGATACAGCAAGCAGCTTTCATTGGGTAATAAAGTGTTGGGCTGGGTTGGGGACTCGGCAAGAATCGCTCAGGAGGTAATCTGGATGAAGTTTGCCTTGTTGCAAACGATCGCGAATTGATAACCTTGAGTTGCCAAGGCTGCTGTCAATCGGCAGATTACCTGCGGCTACGATACGGAATGTCAGAAGTGTGGGGCGCGGTTTAAGGTTCCGGCTTTGTGGATGGTTGGTGTCAGCGGTGTTTTACACCTTTTGGGGAGGTGCGGGAGTGGCAAAAATCGATTTAGATCTGATGATTCTCTTTCAGACTGTAGATCTTTGACACTTTTCAACCCACAATAGACCAAGGTGAGATTGGTTTAAGGGAAAAAGCATCATGCTATCGTCAATTTTAGATACTTGTACTCCACGAACAGAAATATTATCGGGAGAGCTGTCTCTGGATTTGTTTGCAGCCAAGCTCAAGCTGGTTGTTGATGGTAATGCGCCGCCAGTTTATCAAAACCCAGAACTTTTTTTTGCTAACACCTTTCCCACAGCAGGTTTAAAGACTTTAATTGCCGAAGTCTTCGGCAGACTAACTGGCACAACGGTAGGATCGCCAGTGATTCGGTTAGAAACTAGCTTTGGCGGTGGTAAAACTCACGATGAAATTGCGCTTTGGCATCTGGCAAGGCAAGGGAGACAAATTCCAGGGTTAGATCGATTTACCGATCGATTGGAACAGATTCCGATTAGCCCGATTCAAATTGCGGCAATCTCAGGGCAAGATTTAGATCCGACTAATGGTGACTTTCATGCTGATACAGGTATCTCAACTTATACACTTTGGGGTGAGATTGCGTATCAAATTGGGGGAATCGATGGCTATCAATTATTACGGGGGTCGGACGAACAAAAAGTCAGTCCTGGCACTAGTGTATTGCAAAGATTGATTGGCGATCGACCGACGCTGATCGTACTTGATGAAATTGCTCAGTATCTCCGTAAAGCCAAGGCTGTAAAGGTTGGTAATAGCGATTTAGCCGGACAAGTGGTGGCATTTTTGTTCGCGCTGATGGATTTAGCAGGCTCCTGTCAAAACTTAGTATTTGTCTATTCGTTAGCTTCTGCTAGTGATAGTTTTGCCGATGACACCACCGAATTACAAGAAGCTATCAAAGCTTCGGCGCGACAGGAAAAAATCCTGACTCCCAGCACCGATCTGGAAATTTATAACATTGTTAAACAGCGGCTGTTTAGTAGCGTCGATGATAAAGCTGCTAAAAAGGCTGCTCAGGAATATCTGCAATCCTATCGATCGAGTCGCTCCAATCTCCCCGATGGCTGTAAAGATGCTGCTTATACTCAAACGATCGAAGCTAGCTATCCGATTCATCCCGAACTATTTAATTTATTAACCAAAAAGATCGCCTCAATTCCCAATTTCAATCGGACGCGCGGGGCACTGAGGCTATTCGCGATCGCGACTCGGTATCTGTGGCGAGAGGGCATCGCTTTACCGATGATTCATCCTCATCATTTACCTGTAGGTATCGATGATGAGATTACCAATGAACTGACTTCGCGGCTACAACGTCCACTGATGCGCCTACCGATTCAGGCCGATCTTTACAATGCCAGTGGGCGCGAGGCTCACGCTCAAATCCAGGATCGGGAATGGTTAGCCGCTGGGAAGTCTCCTTTTTCCACTTGGGTAGGACGAACGATTTTTCTCCATTCGATCAATCAAGGGATTGTTGCTGGGATTCGCCAAACCGAGTTAAATTTATCCTTGTTAATGCCAGGAGGCGATACTAATTTCGTCGATCGAGCATTGGAAAGATTGACAGAGGTAGCTTGGTATCTGGACTTTGACCCCATCTTAACGATCGCTCGATTCAAAGAAGAGCCATCGATCAATAAGATTGTGGCAGAGGAGAAAGAGCAAGTTGGACGTGGTGAGGCAAAAGAAGAACTGCGAAAACGTCGAGATTCGCTCTTTGCTACCCGCTATTTCCGCCTCGTACCAGCCCCTACTAGTCCAGGTGATGTAGATGATAATGCTGATGAGATTACCCTGTCTATCATCGATTTTCAGGAGGCGATGGTCACATCTTCGATCGATCCTGCGCCAACAATTATCGAACAGATTTTTCAGCAGACGGGAGAATCTGGTAAGTTTCGGATCTTTCGCAATCGGCTGTTGTTTCTAGTTGCTAATAAAGTCGATCTAGAACGAGCCAGCGAACTAGCACGGGAGTTTCTGGCAATTAAGAATATTCTCAAAGCAGAACATCGACTAGCCGATCTCTCGGAAAGTCAGCAGAAGCAACTGAAAAAGAAGGAAGGTGAATTAGATTTGGGTGTGCGGATTGCTCTGGCAAATGCTTACCGTCATCTGTTTTATCCAGCCCAAGATCTAGTCAAAGCTCCTAAAGGGTTGATGCACTATACCTTGCCCGTGCAGGATACTAGTGATGTCAAGGGTAAAAATAACCAAGATGTAATTCTCAAAGCGTTAAAAGATTGTCAGAAAGTTCGGGCGGATGATGCGCCTAACTACGCTCCTGCGTATATTTTGCAGAAAGTGTGGTCGCCAGGATTGGAGTCAATTACGACTAAGGGTTTGAAGGAGGCTTTTGCTAAAGATCTGGGACTCAATTTCTTTGTGGAAAGCGAGATCCTCAAACTGCGATCGACTATTCGCGCTGGTTTAGAAGCTGGACAGTGGGATCTAAA
>JANPJH010000039.1:0-17693 GCA_031425415.1 Chamaesiphon sp. VAR_61_metabat_425
TCTGTGTCTGAGATAGCCCGTCAGTTAGGATGCCATCGTCGAGTTCTTTATAAATACTTTCCCGATCTATGTTCGGCGATCGCAGTTATCTACAAAAACTACCGTCAACAATCGCATCAAGACAATGTAAATTATTGCTGTCAACAGGTACGAGAAATTGTGGCTCAAATTTATGCTGAAGGTCAATATCCGAGTGAAGGGCGTGTTATGGCTCTGATGGATAAACCAGCATTTCTAAGGTATGAGGAGGTTAGATCTGCTTTGCAATTAGCCAGAACCGATCTTGGATCTACTGCCTCATTAAATAAATCATAACCTTGCCACCCTATATTTAAACGATAACCCTGCCATTACGGCAGGGTTATCGTTTAAGTCACAAAGAATTTTAGCGGCTTTATCGGGAAAACAACGGAGAAGGTGGGATTCGAACCCACGGTAAGTTGCCCTACACAGCATTTCCAGTGCTGCGCCTTCGACCACTCGGCCACTTCTCCAAGTTTGACTAGTTGCGGAATTTTACCGCTTGACTAGCATAGCCTAGACTTTTACGAACTGTCAACTGATAATTAGAGGGTAGAGTTTGATTCTACCCGACAGATAAGGGATCTTTGAAATGTGCAAGATATCCATTTGAGTCTAGATCCATAATCGACTCTGCCCTGTCCCCTATCCCCTATCCCCTGTCCAGATGAATTATCAAATCACAATTCACGATCGAGTGAATGGTACCTACCATCAGGTTAGCGTGCCTAGCGATCGATACATCCTCCACAGTGCTGAAAACCAAGGTGTATCACTGCCCTTTTCCTGTCGAAATGGTGCCTGTACCGCTTGTGCTGTCAGAGTCAAATCAGGAGAACTATATCAACCAGAAGCAATGGGGTTGTCTCCCCAACTGCAACGCCAAGGTTATGCGTTGCTGTGTGTCAGTTACGCCTGTTCGGATCTCGAAGTCGAAACTCAAGATGAAGATGAGGTTTACCAACTCCAGTTTGGACAGTACTTTGGCAAGGGCAAGATTAAATATGGATTACCATTGGATGAAGACTAGTAACATTCGGCGTAAGTGCTGGGACTATCCCCTATTCCCTATTCCCTCTGCTCTATTCCCTTACTTATGCTTGCTAGCTGGTTGTCAGTCGCCATCACCACCGAATAAGTATCCCTCGATCGAAATTAGTCGGGTCATCAGTGGACAATCTGTAGAATGGATCGACAAATCTGAGCAACCACCAATCTTGCAACAAGGTCGATTAGCCGGGATTGATGCCCCAGACATGCGACAAGAGCCTTGGGGAGAGCAGGCAAAACGACGATTGGAAGAATCGATCGGTCGATCGGGTCAAGCCACTGTGCGCGTCGAATTTGATACTATAGAGGCAGACAAGTTTGGGCGAAGGCTCATTTATCTATGGCAAGATGGTCGATTATTAAACGAGCAATTGGTCAAAGAAGGCTATGTCTTGGCGAATATGCGAACCTCCAGTTCGGCTAGTACTAACGTCAGCGGTACTAAGTATCGAGATCGCTTCATTCGTGCCAGTCAATATGCACGGCTGGTAGGACAAGGCATCTGGAATCCAGATCTTCCGATGCGAATGAGTCCCGCCGAATTTCGCAAAGAAGAACGGTAAATCAGTTGACAGTTAATCCAGTTGACATTTATAATTTACATCTATGTTACTAAAATCTACGACTCGTCACATTCACATCTTTACGGCTGAAGTAAAGCAAAATGAACTAATTCCCAGCGAACAAGCTTTGACTCTAGATGTAGATCCAGATAACGAACTCGTCTGGAGTGAAGACGCACTCCGCAAAGTTTATGGACAATTTGATGACTTAGTAGAATCCTACAGTGGTGCAGATTTGACCGAGTATAATCTGCGTCGAATTGGATCGGATCTAGAACATTTTGTCAGATCGCTTCTCCAAAACGGCGAGATCGGCTATAATCTCGACAGTAGGGTGTTAAATTACAGCATGGGTTTACCCCAGGTAGTCAGTAAAGACGCTGATTAATCAGTTGCCCACTGTTCTATTGCTTTTTCTACACCTCTATATCTCGTTTACTCAACTTTATATCTCCTATTCCCTCTTCTGCAATCGTGTAAGTACGTAGTCGGGGGTAATTTTTTGTATTGACGGATGTGAGTCTTGGAACTAAATCTAGGCGATCAAATTTATCAGCTATTTAGCCAAAGATTGCGATCGGGATGGTTGCTGAATCTGGATGGGGGAGTCGATAGAGATTATGAAACCCAACAATTAGCCAGCCAAAAATTAACAGAACTTACTCAGTCTCAACCAGATTTTATCTCGATCGAGAGTCAAGAGCCGAGGATATTTATCGCCCAATTAATGGCAGGATGGCGATTGGGAATACCGATATTTCTGACTAATCCCCACTGGGGAACAGAAGAACGAGAGCAATTTGCTAAGTTAACTACCCAGGTAGATCGAGAACGGCATCAATATCAAATTATGATTCCGACTGGAGGTTCATCGGGACAAATTAAATTTGCCATTCATAATTGGGAGACTCTCAGTGCATCAGTGTGGGGTTTTCAACAATTTTACGCGATCGAACAGATTAATTCAATATGTGTTTTACCGCTTTATCATGTGAGTGGGTTAATGCAATTATGTCGATCGCTATTGACTGGTGGTAAATTAATAGTTGGGGATTTTCATCAGCTTTGTGACGATCCATCACCACTCGATGGCCAAATCGCCATAGAAAATTATTTTATCTCCCTTGTCCCCACCCAATTACAAAAACTACTGGATTTAGATGCACATTGGTTAGCACGATTTCAGACAATTTTACTCGGTGGCGCACCACCGCCGATCGAGTTATTAAATCAAGCTAGGCTCGCAGGTCTACCCCTCGCCCTAACTTATGGCATGACTGAAACAGCATCTCAAATTACCAGCCTCAAACCCGCAGAATTTTTAGGAGGTAACACTAGTTGTGGTAGAGTTTTACCTCATGCAAAGATTCAGTTGAAGGAGATCTCAAAGGATGAGAGCGGATCGATCCAAATTCAAGCAAAATCGCTCATGTTGGGCTACTTTCCTACAGTTAATTCAGTAAGCTATTTTGAGCCTGACGATGTAGGTAAAATTGACGATCGGGAATATTTAACTATATTAGGTCGGAATAGTGGCAAAATTATTACAGGTGGTGAAAATGTCTTGCCGATCGAAGTAATTAATACAATTATATCAACTGGATTAGTTCGCGATGTGTCGGTCATTGGCTTAACCGATCGTTATTGGGGGCAAAAAGTGACGGCTGTATATGTGCCGATCGATCCACAACTTTCAGTAGAGTTGTTAGCAAGTGCGATCGCTGGTAAAATTAGCAAATATAAAATCCCTAAAGCTTGGATTCAGGTTGCCAAAATTCCTCGCAATTCTCTCGGTAAAGTATCGATTCAGGCATTAGAAGAATTAGTAAGAAGCTACGATTCTCGATCGTTAGATTAAATAGCAATAAATTTCATCATATTCACTATGAATTGGCAACTATTAGGCTTGAGTTTTATTACAGTTTTTATTGCCGAAATCGGTGACAAGAGCCAGTTAGCCGCGATCGCGCTGGGGGGTAGCACCCAACACCCACGGGCAGTATTCTTTGGGTCGGTCGCAGCGTTATTATTAGCTAGTGCGATCGGTGTATTAGCAGGGGGTGAAATTGCGGGATTCTTACCGACTAAGGTGTTAAAAGGATTTGCAGCACTGGGGTTTGCTTTGATGGCATTAAGACTATTATGGCCAGAAGAAGGGGTTTAGAGGGGCGTTAAATCTTTTTCCCCAGTCTTCCAGTCCGTTAGTAGTGAGATTGCCGCAGTCCCCTAATTAACGCCAAGATGGTTAACATCGAAAGCCTGAGCAAATACTTTGGCTGGATGTTTGATATTTTCAACTGGTTTGCGAGTGTCAGTAATTAGCCAATCCAAGGAAGTGGCTTGAAGATCGATCGTCGCACCATCTTTATCGACACAATATCTGCCGAATACTAACTTATCGGTCAGCTCTACATCAGCAATTCGGGAATATTCAAAGATCACACTGTTATTAATATGTGCGCCACTACAAATATGGCAATTACGGCCGATCATGGCTGGGCCAGTAATTTTGGCTCCATCTTCAATTTTGGTCATCCCACCAATATAAACAGGGCCAGTAATATCTACCTTATCCCAATTCACCGCAACATTAATTCCAGTAAAAATTCCTGGAGCTACCTCAATTCCAGGAATGGGAACATTCTTAACTTCACCCATTAAGACGCTGCGAATCGCTTGCCAATAGTCGGGAACTTTACCAATATCTACCCACTGAAAGTCCATCGCGATCGCATAAAATGGCGCGCCCATTTCGACTAACTTAGGAAATAAATCACCACCGATATCATACTCTTGACCGGAGGGAATATAGTCTAATACTTCTGGTTCAAAGATATAAATCCCCGTATTAATATTCGTACTGAGGGCATCTTCCACTGCGGGTTTTTCTTGGAAAGCTTGGATCTTGCCGTTTTCATCAGTCACAACTACCCCATAACTAGAAACTTCCTCGCGGGGAACTGATTTTGTGACGATTGTGGCGAGAGAACCTTTTTCTTTATGCCATTTAACTGCTGCGGTCAAATCTAAATCGATCAACGCATCGCCGCACAATACCACAAAGGTATCATCAAAAAAGGGATAAAAGTCTTGAATCCGGCGCATTCCACCCGCAGAACCTAAAGCTTGCCCCTCTAATTCGCCATCTTCCCGAATTGTCCCTTCAAAGGAATAGGCAATTTGCACGCCAAATCTTTGTCCGTCATGAAAATAACTTTCGATCTCTTTGGCAAGATGGCTGACATTCACCATAATTTCGGTGAAGTCATGCTGTTTGAGCAAGTCCACTAGAAATTCCATTACTGGCTTGTGCAGAATCGGAATCAATGGCTTAGGAATAGTATAGGTAATCGGGCGAACGCGGGTACCTTTTCCGGCAGCCAGAATCATTGCTTTCATATTAAATTTTAGATACTGATAACTCCCTGTCCCATCTACTTTAACAGCGATCGATTGTCGGCGACACGCTTTCGGCAACATTACGGGTGTCGAAAGAAATGCACGATAATTCCGAAGTATTGTTAAGTTTACATTTTATGCACCTTGATCGCGTCGTTCTGAAGTCGGGTTTGCCAAGCCCGACTTCAGATTCTCGCCTTACTTCTAGTTCATATCTACCGATTCTTCATGTAGTCTGCGGATGGTCAAGGTTTGATAAAACTCTGTTTGATCTAGCTCAACTTTAGATTGAGCCGATAGTAGTAATAGTGCCCAAAATACACCCACACGATCGTGATTGCTGCCATGTTGTTGTCCTGGTGCGGGGGGAAATTTACTCGACCAGAGACTCACAAGGTCTTCGAGCGTCCAAAAGTTGGTTTCACTGGTGTAGGTGACGAGAAAATCTGCAACAAGTGCCGCCATTTCAGTCAAATTTTCGTCATGAGCTAGTCCGGCGATCGTTTGGGTGGCTCGCTTCACTGACATGGCCTTGCCCCGCAGAGACCGACGACGAGCGGTAGGCTCGGCGATCGTATCAGCAATTTGGCGGAGTTGTTGAATCAGATCGTTGAGAGTGACTGGCCTAGTTTGTCGAGGTGGAGATGTCAGGCGACGGCGAATATGTCGCTCTAAGTTGCGGGGTAAACCCGCCGCACTAATTGCCTCAAAGTCTAGATCTTCTTCGATAAAGTCAAAATCTTCATCTTGAGATTGACTCTGTTCGAGGCTATTCGCTTTGAGCAAAACGAGCATTGCCGCCCATAAAAAGGCTTGTCCCGATTGAGATAGATTAGCTTGCCTGTTAGCGAGAGAGTCATCCGCTTGGAGCGGGAGTTTGCTGAGGTGAAGGTCGATCGCATCGATGACTTTGACATCCCATGGATCGATTTCACCCCGTTGAGCGAGATCGATCAGCATCGCAATGCCCATCTGTGCAAGGGTATGCGGATCTACTTGTGGTTCGACTGGATGGGAGATGCTATCCCGGTGAGGCGTTGATACCATTGTTCAAATTAAGTGCGTTGCAGCTTAATTTGTAACTTTACAGCAAATTCAGCATAATTAATGTTGCAAGATGAGATATTCTATGATCTTAGCTATGTTGTTCGTAGTTATTGGGTCCGTGATTCGCGATCGATCGGTACAGGCACCTTGGCAATTTTATCTCTTCTTAAATTGCGCCCCAGCCTCGCAAGAGGCTGGATGTGAGTGCCTAATCTTCCACCCGATAGCCCAGTTCGGCCAACCGTAATCGAGATTGTCGCCATTTGGGTTGAACTTTGACGAATAATTCTAGATAAACTTTGCCAGCAATTAATTTCTGCATTTGTTCTCTGGCACTAGAACCGATTTGCTTGAGCATTTGCCCACCTTTACCAATCAAGATACCTTTTTGGGAGTCGCGTTCGACGTAGATGGTAGCCAAGACACGAGTAATTTTGGCATCTTCTTGGACGCGATCGATCGTTACTGCGACTGAGTGGGGTAATTCTTCACGGGTGAGCAAAATGATCTGTTCGCGAATCATTTCGCCCATGATAAACCGTTCGGGCTGGTCGGTGACTAGATCGGGGGGGTAATAGTAGGGGCCAATCTCTAATTTTTCAGTCAGGCTAGTTTGTAATTCAGGTAAGCCTGTTTCGGTAACAGCGGAGAAATTGACGATCTGCCAATTGTGCGCCTGGGCGAGTTCTTGGTAGCTCCGATCGATCGCGTCGAGATGAGACTGGCTCAGATCTGTCCTGGCATCGATTTTGTTAATCCCCAGAATGACCGGAGTTTTGACATTAATCAGCAGTTCGGCGATAAACCTGTCGCCACCGCCAGCGATTTCCAATCCATCAACCACAAATAGTACGACATCTACCGCCCCGATCGCACTTTGGGCATTTTTGACGAGGACTTCACCGAGTTTGTGATGGGGTTTGTGAATACCGGGAGTATCAACGAAGATAATTTGCGCTGTATCGGTGGTAAAAATACCCTGTAAGCGGTTGCGGGTGGTTTGAGGTACTGGCGAGACGATCGCAATTTTTTGACCTACTAGTTGGTTCATCAGGGTCGATTTGCCCACATTTGGTCTACCGATGATGGCGACAAATCCCGATCGAAATCCTTCTGGCGCAGTCGGAATCAGTCCTCGCGTTAAATCTTGCTCTGCACCGCCATCGTCGAGAGACGACAGGTAAGCTTCAACTATGGATTCAGTAGCTGGAGTGGCTGGTTCGGATCGATCTGGCATTTGGTTCTCACTGGGCATTCATTCCGATCTTACCCTAGTCGCTGGTGCTTCGTGGCATTGATAAAAGTTTGCCTGGTTTGATTTGGGTGCCAAATCTTCGCTAGATCGAGTCTAGCTGTTGATTCATCAATGCGATCGGTTGAGCAATAATTATCGACCGAGCCTTTACAAGGGCGATCGGTCAGAGTGAGAATAGAGGCTGGGCATTATGAATAAGGGTATATTAACGTGAGTCAACAATTTGACTATGATTTGGTCATTATCGGCGCGGGTGTGGGCGGGCATGGTGCCGCGCTTCATGCAGTTAGTTGTGGGCTGAAAACTGCGATTATCGAAGCAGGCGATATGGGTGGGACTTGCGTGAATCGTGGTTGTATCCCTTCCAAGGCACTGCTAGCCGCATCCGGCAGGGTAAGGGAATTAAAAAATGCTCATCATCTCAAGGCGATGGGAATTCAGGTGGCTGATGTGAATTTCGATCGCGAGGGAATTGCCGCTCATGCGAGTAATCTAGTTGCAAAGTTGCGTGGTGATTTGACCAACAGTTTAACCCGCTTGAATGTCGATATTATTCGCGGTTGGGGAAAGGTGGCAGGTGCGCAAAAGGTGAGCGTAACTACGCCTGAAGGAGAGAAAATTATCACCGCGAAGGATGTGATGATTTCTTCAGGTTCGATTCCATTTGTACCGCCAGGGATTGAGGTGGATGGCAAGACGGTATTTACTAGCGATGATGCGATTAAATTAGAGACAATCCCGCAGTGGATAGCGATTATCGGTAGTGGTTATATCGGCTTGGAATTTTCTGATGTCTATACGGCGTTGGGTTCAGAAGTCACGATTATCGAATTTCTCGACCAATTAATGCCAGGATTCGATTTGGATATCGCGAAACTTGCCAAACGGATTTTAATCGATCCCCGTGACATTGATGCCAGGTCTAGCCTCCTTGCCAAACGGGTAATTCCTGGTTCGCCAGTGGTCATCGAGCTAGCAGATGCCAAGACAAAGGAAGTCGTCGAAATCTTAGAGGTCGATGCTTGCCTCGTGGCGACGGGACGGATTCCCGATACCAAAAATCTCAATTTAGAAGCTGTAGGGGTCGCCCTCGACCGCCGAGGCTTCATTCCCGTGAACGATCGACTGGAGGTGCTGATTGATGGCACTCCCGTTCCCCATTTATGGGCGATCGGTGATGCTACAGGTAAGATGATGTTGGCTCATGCAGCTTCGGCTCAGGGGATTACAGCCGTCGAAAATATCTGTGGTCGATCGCGTGAAATGGATTATCAGAGCATTCCCGCAGCGGCGTTTACACATCCCGAAATTAGTTTTGTGGGGATGACAGAAACTCAGGCGAAGGAAGCTGGAACTGCTGGCGGATTTGAAATTGCAGCAGTGCGGAGTTATTTTAAAGGTAACTCGAAAGCGATCGCTGAAGGTGAAGCGGATGGGATGGCGAAGGTAATTTATCGCAAGGATACTGGGGAAGTATTGGGGACTCACATTATCGGTTTGCACGCAGCAGATCTGATTCATGAAGCGTCAAATGCGATCGCGCAACGTAATTCAGTACAGAATCTAGCTAGTTACGTTCACGCTCATCCTACTCTGTCTGAGGTATTAGATGAAGCTTACAAACGTGCCGCTGGGGTTCACTAATCTTTTCCAAATAACTTGTTAGATTCACAAACCCGACTTCTCGAAGAAGTCGGGTTTGTCGCAGAGTAATGGATATTTTAAGTACAGACTTGATTCGATTCTCGGATTTTAAAATGGAAAAGTTACGATTTGATCGATCCACTCTTCCGCAGTAGATGCCTCCCACACTAAAATAAGAGCATCAATTGCTTCACCTATTGGCAAACTTTGAGCAAGAATTAAAACACCAGAACTGCTTTGTGATGTGACAAAAAGACCAAATTCAACAGGCATAGTCTTCCGATCGTGAGTGACTACTAGTACTCTCTTCTCTCGTGCGGCAATTGCTAATACTTCTGGATCTTTAATGCCTTCAAATCCTGCTTCATTGGCTGACTGAAAATCTACGTCGGGTTGTCTGCGGATTACCCCTGCTAAAATTGCCTGTCGGAGATCGGCATCAGCTTGAAATCGAATTTTTGTCATAGGTTACTTCGTTTCTGAGCTTGTGCTTCTTGCAATTTTTGATACAGTAATGGACTTTTTCCTCGACACAACTGTTGCAATTGTTGAAACTCAATTTCACCATCAGTTAAGTACTTATCAACTAGATCGCGATTGGCAAGATAGAAGGTAATTGCTCCATAGATTTGCTCTAAGGCAAGCAGTGGGAAATTTTGGGCGATGCTTTCGGGCGATTCTCCATTTAAGAATGAATAAACTACCGAATCGAGGGAAATACGAGTTCCAGCAATCCAGTATCCTGAATCTCGTTCTTCGATATACGGTTTGGCAAGGAGGGAAGCTAATGTCATACAAATACTAGCCAATCAACTATAATTTGATTCTATCGCAATCTCTTATTTAGTTAGGATTCTTGCTGGTGCAGCAGAGACTTTAGCACAATTCGCTTTAAATAAAGTTTGTCAAAATATCGAGGATAATACGAGCAATCGCAATTTTGGTTTGGGATTATACGTTGGCGGAGCCTTTACTCTCAATGAGACGCTACGCTTTGGTGGAGCCTTGCCCTTGGCATTACGGAACGAAAATCGCCGATAATGGTTCTTACCGCTTTCTAGTTCGTTGGCGTAGTCTCTTTCAAAGAGAATTGAATACCTCACCCCTAAATCATGAAAATCCGTCGTCGTCCCCCCAGTTCCGCCGTCAACGTCAGCCATCTCGAATATCAGATCGTCGTTCCTGACAACAAACCCGAACACATCTTAGAGGAAATTGTCTGGTATAAAGAGCGGGAAGTCGCCCAAATGCGGGATAAATTACCCCTGGCAAAGTTACAAAAACAAGTGCCAGAGATGTCACCGCCACTGGACTTTCTCGGTGCGCTCAAGCAGGGCAAGACGCATCCAGCGGTAATCGCTGAGGTGAAAAAGGCTTCCCCGAGTAAAGGGGTAATTAGGGCAGATTTTGATCCGGTAGAAATTGCTAAATCTTATCAGCGGGGTGGCGCGAGTTGTCTATCAGTATTGACCGATCGCAAGTTCTTTCAAGGGAGTTTCGAGAATCTTCAAGCTGTGCGTCAAGTGGTAGATTTACCGTTGTTATGTAAGGAATTTATCATCTATCCCTACCAAATTTATTATGCCCGCGCCCATGGAGCCGATGCGGTATTACTCATCGCCGCGATTTTGGCGGATAAAGATCTTCAGTATTTCCTGAAGATTATTCAAGCATTAGGAATGACCGCACTGATTGAAGTCCATACAGAAGAGGAGTTCGATCGGGTGTTAGGATTAGATGGTGTTAAACTAATTGGGATTAATAACCGTAATCTTGCCGATTTTAGTGTAGACTTGCAGACGACTTGTAGATTACTAGCATCACGTCAGCATGAACTAACCGATCGCGAGATTCTAGTTGTGAGTGAATCGGGACTACATACCCCTAACGATCTTAAAATAGTAGCTGATGCTGGTGTAAATGCTGTCCTAATTGGGGAATCCTTAGTAAAGCAAGACGATCCCGGTCAAGCGATCGTCAACCTATTTTCAGCCTAATCTGCGCTTAACTCTACCCACTCAAACTCAATAATTGCCGATCTGTTCGGTCTAAGGTGACGGCATATTCATGGATCGAATTAACTTACCCTCACTGGTTCACTACGAAATAATTCTCCAAGTTCTCGAACGTCAGACTATGATGGTAGCCGATCGCGATCCGATCGTCAGAGAACGAGTCCAACAGTTGATCGTCACTCTCCGCAAAGCCTTGTCTCAACACAAGCTCTTGGAAAATGTCTGCACCCATCAACAGATGGAGGTAGAACACGTCTGGGGACTCAATTCGGTTGTTAGAACTGAAGAGGTTGTTACTAGGGAATAGGTTTTAGGTTTTAGGTTTTAGGACTGACGATCGAAATATACGGTTCGCTCAGATATTTATCCGCCACAGTTTGCAACTTATCGGCGGTAAGTTGTTGGATTGCCTCACTAAACTGGCGATCGAAATCTAAATCTAAACCCATTAGCTCGTACCAGCCATAGGTTTGGGCTAACTGTCCATTGGTTTGTTTTCCCAGGGCATATTGCCCGAGCAGTCGATCCTTTGCTGCTTGTAGCTCGGTAGGCGCAAGTGGGGCGATGCACAATCGATCGACTTCCGCCCGCAAGCCGCTGACAGCAACGCGCGTATTACTCGCGGCGGTACCCATATAGACAGCGAAGTGAGAAGTATCCAACTTAGTTGGATAGAATGCCGATACATCATAGGCTAAACCCCGCTTCTCCCGCAGTTCGACAAACAATCGACTCGACATCCCATTGCCTAAATAGCTATTAATCAGTTTCAGCGGAATGCAGTCAGGATCGTGCATCGCTGGCGCAAGATAACCCAACATCACGATTGCTTGTTGGGTGGCTTGATGTTCTAACTGATACTGCGGTTGAGTAATAACTCTCGGTGTAGATAGAGTAGGCGGTTCGCTAGTCGGTATCTCCCAATCGCCGAATACCTGAGTCACTAACTCGATCGCTTCGGTTGGGGTAATTCGCCCAGCAAGACAGATAATTAGTCGATCGGGACGAATATGCGCTTGGTGGTAGTTAACTAAGTCCTGACGAGTAATTTGACCCACTGTAGCGGCGGTACCGAGGGACGATCGAGCGTAGGGATGCTCGGCATATAATGATTCCCGCAGTTGGCGATAGGCATTATTAAACGGTTGCTCTGTTTGCGAACGAATTGCCTGAAGGGTTAATTTGCGTTCGAGTTCGATTTGAGCATCTAGAAAAGATGGTGTGCGGAGAATTTCCCCCGCCAGTTTAAATATCTCTGATAAATCCCCCTTAACCGTCTTGACACTCATCTGAAGATAATCAGTCGTCACATCCGCACCTAAACCCGCTCCAGCCGATTCTACTCGATCGGCAATTTGTAAAGCTGATAACCCTTCCGTTCCCTTTGTCAGTACCGCTGTCAATAGATGTGCTAACCCAGACTGTTCGGGAGTTTCCCATCGACTCCCCGCTGGAATAAATAATCGCCCAGCAACAATATCCGCAGCCGGATTCTCGATCGTCAGGACTACAATGCCATTAGCTAACTGGCTGCGGTGAATTGGGGGATTAATCATGGGAGAGGAGAATACAAAAATGCGAAAGATCTGCCTTACGATCCAACCTACAGCATATTTTGCTACTGCGATCGAGAATAATCGGTTTTTTAGAGATGGGAGACGGGAGATGAGTGATGAGTACTGATGAATACCGATAGTTTAATCGTATCTATCCTTTCCCCTGTCTTGATTCGCTAAACCTGGAGGAAACCTCCAGAGCGCGAATCGCTTTCCCCTTTTCCCTAAAACCTAAAGCCTAAAACCTAACCCTTCATTCCCCATACTCATCTAACTTAGCCCGAATTGCCTGAATATCCTGCCACATCAACCACTTAGGTTTGCCAACATCCGGCGAGGGATTACGCAACAAATAAGCTGGATGGAAGATTGGCATACACCAACGCCCTTCCCATTCAATCCAAGTCCCTCTGATTTTCGTAATCCCGTCCTTCTTCCCCGTAATTGCCTTTACCGCTGTTGCCCCAGTTAATAAAATAATCTTCGGATCTACCAGCCGAATTTGTTCTAATAAATATGGCTTACAAGCCGCAATTTCAGCCGGAGTAGGTACGCGGTTTTCTGGTGGACGACACCGCACAACATTACAGATATATACATCTCGATCGATCGTCAGTTTAACCGCTGCCAGGATTTTTTCGAGGAGTTGACCCGATCGACCGACAAATGGTAAACCTTGCTCGTCCTCATTTTGCCCTGGCCCTTCACCAATAATCAAGATCTTGGCTTGTTCGCTGCCCCTACCCACCACTGCATTGATCCGCGTATTGCCCAACTCGCAGCGATGACAAACCTGACAATGGGCCGAAAGTTGACTGATACTGGTATAGGTACCGGGCGGAATCGGGACACTGCCGCTCGTCGGAATTAGATCGAAATTATTAGCTGTTGCTAGTTCTGATGCAGAACTAGCAACAGCTCGATCGAACAGGCTCAATTGTTCTTCGGTAGACATAACGCATCGGCTCAAACTATAAAACTCATCATCTTATTTTAGTTACGTCAACTGGAAAAAACTCAAAGATAATCAGAGAATATTTGTAGCGACTAAATATCTCTAGCTGATGGCAGAAAGTCTCGCTCTTTCATAATCTGGTACAGACTAACATCCTGTTCTAACAAGCAAGCATGACCACTATCTGGCAGCACCACCAGTTTTGCCTGAGACAGTTTGCTTAGTAAATACCGTGCATCCGTCACCGATGGCAATAGTCGATCGGCACCACTCGCGATCGCCAATACTGGATATGATAATTTGTTGAGTGATAATCGATCTACCTCAAAAGCTTGGAGCATGGACATTCGCCAGATCGAGGTAGCTTTTGGTACAGTATTCATCGCTTCCAACAACTTCAATCGATCGATCGCCGCATATCGCTCTAACGCTGCTAAAAAAGCTAAAAAGCCAACCGCAGATAATCCATAAAGCAGATCCGGTACCCACTGCACGATCTGTCCGCCCCAACTCAACCAGGGTTGACGATTAAAAGAGATCGCGGGATTGACTAAGATTAATCGGTCGAATAATTCTGGTGCGTGAGTTGCCACATTTAATGCGAGACAACCACCAAAGGATTCCCCACACAGATAAATCGCTCGCCTGGGTTGACAATTGGCAATTTCAGCTTCAATCAACTTCACCACCTGCATAGTCAAATCTTGCCATGACATCAGCACCGCTGGTGGGATTGCCAAACACCGGATATCAAATTCCTCACTCATTTCTGCAACTTGATTTTGGAACAATGTTCCGGTACCGTCCATACCTGGTAGATAGATAAATAATGGCCGCTTTTGTTGACGCAGCCTTTCTGCTGGAGAATCCCTGAGATTGGGAGTAAGAAAATATGGTTGAGTTTGAGCAGTTGGCATTGTAACGCTCTCTTCACAAGAGAGGCTATGAGTAAGTTGGGACTGATTTAAGACGGGGTTATCAGGATCTGGCCCCTTTATCTATAAAAATAAAGCTTGTATTTTAGTGACATAAGTTACAGTTATCTCCTATCTGCATGTCATAATTGGGTTATGAAAGCAAAATAGATTAAGCAAGCGTATGTAACTATAGGAGGTTAAGTGAGTATGATTGAAAAAATCGTCTTAGCCATCGCTATCACATTCTCACTATACTCGATCGTCCAAATCAAGCCGCCACAGAGAGCTGTTGCCATGGAAATTGATTTCCCACAAGAAATTCGCTACGAACGGCTAGCAGAAGTAGTTGCCGTGACAACTACTTAATCGGGTTTCGATTTTTTCACTCTAACTAACGAAGATAAAATCCGACATCGACGATCGGCGATGCGATTCTGCTAGAGTAAAAACAGCTACTCGATTTAATTGCCATGTCATATATTCGTTATTATCTCCATCGACTGCTGTTAACGCTCATCGTTGCCGCGTCAGCGATTGGGGTTTTCACCCTGCCCGCTCAAGCTACCGCTGTTTACGAAATTCCGACTGTCTCCGCAGGCGTGCCAACTTGGATTGTCGATAAAGCTGATGTTTTAAGCTTATCGACAGAAGGCAAGATTAAAAGCACTCTTGAACAACTTGCCAAGCAAACTGGTAAAGAGGTTCGATTCGTCACGATTCATCGGCTGGATTATGGCGATACCATTCAAACTTTCACTGATAAACTATTTAAAAAATGGTTTCCCACTGAGGCCGAACAAGCTATTCAAACCCTCATCGTATTAGATAATGTGACCAACACGATCGGCATTCAAACTGGTGCTGATACCAAATCTACCCTCACTGAAGCCATCGCTACCAGCACGATCTCCGAAACAATGCCCGCACCATTACGAGATGGTAATAAGTATAATCAAGCCTTTACTGACGCTGCCGACCGTCTAGTGGCCGTATTGTCAGGACAGCCAGATCCCGGCCCACCAGTAATTGTTTCTACACCTGAAGTGGGGAGAACTTATCTAAAAGCCGAAGAAACCGAAGCCAATCGTACTAACTTTCTCATTATCGTGATTGGACTATTAATTGCTGCTACTGTAATTCCGATGGCGACTTGGTGGTGGTATCAAAATCAAAGTTAGTTGTTAGTTATTGGCGATTGGATTTATCGATCGAGTTATCCTGTCATTAGCCAATCACAGCAAGAGCTAATCCTGGATATATTCAGCTCCAGATAGTAACGATATCTCTGCGCGAACAAATTCTCGGCCCAAGTAAGCGGCATGATCCAACCTGCTGACAGGGCAAGGCTGGGTTTCCTCAAGTAATTTAACACACAACTCCTTGGCAGTTCGGCCGGTAAATAAAGTAGTGCTAGTCCGAGTTACTTTGCCCTTGGCTGGAATCACTTTACCCGTTTCGGGATCGACTGCCAAGCCACGATCGTCGATCTCATTAGTATAATGTTTCGCACAGATTAAGCCAGCTTCTCGATCAACATAAATAATAAAGTAGCCATGCGAATCGAGGTCGATATGTCGATTGGATAGTCTGCTATCGATCGCGGTTAAATTATCGATTAATAAAGTCATAACTCTTACATAAAATAGTTATATTAGATCTAGATTAACCGATTTATTCCGAATTTGTATCTTTTTTTATCTAATTATTGATTTTTTCTAGTAGAAATGCTTCACTAGACACTGATTTTATCTACATTATCTGCAAATCGATGTTAGTTTTAGCGCGAACGACCGATAATCGAGGCTAAATTTCCTCGATTATCGATAACCGTAACCCAGCGAGATTGGAATGAGGCTCTAAAAATTTAGTTGAGCTGACTCACCCTGAATTTTCATCGGTAAATCTTGGTTAATTGCCACAATCTGCTGCTGCTCTAGCTCATTAACCTGTTCGAGATGTTCGCGCAGAATACTTCCAAATCGAGGATGGTAAAACCGATGCAGACTATAATTAGCTGTCGCTGGGAACCCTCTCCGCTTCTTGTGTCTACCTCCCGCACCGGGATCAAAAATTTTAATCCCATTTTGAATGCCCCACTCGATCGGTGTATAGTAGCAAGCATCAAAATGTAAGCAATCGATCTCCTCACTACTACCCCAATAACGACCATACATTCGATCGCCTTTAGTAATACAAAAAGACATCCCTACCGGATCTGCGGAATCCTGCTCATGCGCGGTGACAAACAATACGCGATGACGATAATTCGGATGTAGCTGCTCAAAAAACTCTGGAGTTAGATATTTACTCCCCCACCACCCAAACTTATCACAGGTATCCGCATAGAAGGCATACATTCGTGAAAATAATTGAGCTTCAATTTGCGCTCCAGTTACAGTAGTTAAAGTTAACCCCACATCTCGAACAGATTTTCGCTCGCGTTTAATATTCCGCCGTTGGTTAGCATTAAACTCACCCAGATAATCGTCAAAAGTCTGATACTGCCGATCTTGCCAGACATAATTATGATTGATCCAAGTACTATAGCCATATTCATTCAGCCGCGATTTCCATTGAAGATCGACATACAAAAAATGACATCCAGACAACCGATGACTCGTGCAAAACTCATCAATTGCCCGCACCATTAATTCCGTAATCGCTGCCTCATCAGCTCCTAGAGCTATCAAAAACCGATAGCCTTCCGCCGGAGTCACCGGAGACATTCCCACTAACTTGGGATAGTACCGAATCCCCATTCTTTGGGCTAAATCAGCCCACTGGTTATCAAATACAAATTCTCCATAACTATGTCCCTTTACATATAAAGGTGCCGCTCCAACCAATTCCTGTCCCTGCCACACCGTCAGGTGCGTTGGCAGCCAACCAGTTTCCGCAGTAACGCTGCCAGAAGTCTCTAGATTATTCAACCACTCCCACTCCAAAAATGGAGTCTTTAAGGGTACTGCCATGGCATCCCAAGCAACTTGTGGAATCTCTGCTAAATGATTATTCCATCGGATATTATAGTTTGATCGGTTCATATACGTTGGAAATAACTTAGCTACCCTTTTATGTGTAAACCATTTCGCTCAAAATTTGTAGCTCAGGGAGAATATATGACCAAACCAAAAGAAGCCCTCGAAGATATTCGAGAGCTTCTTATGGTTTGTTTGTGAAAATTAAGCTTGGCATCGAGCTATTTTGACAGGGGGCAACCCCCCAACTATCGTCGCCGTGCTAGCGTTTCACCTCCGAGTTCGGGAAGGGA
>JANPJH010000040.1:0-12629 GCA_031425415.1 Chamaesiphon sp. VAR_61_metabat_425
TAACCGCAAACTTAAAATATTTCGGATTTTGGCTGAACGCTATCGCAATCGACGCAAACGTTTTGGTCTACGATTTAACCTCATTTCCGCTATTCTCAATTTTGAACTTGCTTCTCCCTCCTGATTCACGCAAGAGGTCTATTGAAGGAGTACTTCGGAATTTACCGTTTTTCTGGACTTTAAAGTGCCAGCCGAGGAAGTCAAATCCATCTGTCGTGGCAGTAATCTTGGTCTTACGTTCGCTGACGTTCATTCCTCGTTCTGCTAGGAATTCGCTAATTTGGTTTAGTATTTCCTCAGCATTGTCTTTAGGTTTGAGGATTATCACCATATCATCCGCGTAACGGATGGATGGTTCTGTGATTTTTCCGCCTGAGCCTATTGACTGATGCAGACTCTCTATTCCATTGAGTGCAATATTGGCAAGCAGTGGGCTAACTACTCCACCTTGTGGTGTTCCTTGGTCAGGGAAACCTAGGTTTGTACCAGCTTTTAGACATCGGAAAATACCGAGTTTTAGTCCTGCTGGAGCGATTAGGTTATCCATGATTGCTGAGTGGTTAATCCGGTCGAAGCACTTCTCGATATCTAGTTTGATAACTCTTTTATCTATTCCATTTGAGTTGCTTCTTAGGTTGAATTGCAAGATTTTCTGCGCGTCGTGCGCTGAACGTCCAGTTCTGAACCCATAGCTATACTTGTGGAAAGTGGCTTCATGTGCTGGTTCGAGAGCATATTTTGCGAGGCATTGCCACGCTCTATCCGCAATAGTAGGCACTTTGAGCATTCGTATGGTTCCATCCTTTTTGGGGATGGGAATTTCTCTTAACCCTTTGTGCTTCCAGTTGGTATGATGTTGTGACAGCTCTCTGGCTAGTGCGAGGCGTTCTTCAAAGGTGAGGGACGCTTTGCCATCAATACCCGCTGTTTTCTTACCAGCATTTAACTGCGTTACTTGCCGCCGAATTGGACGTAATAGCCGCTGGGGAGAGTAAATTCTTTGACTTTAGATCGCACATCGGCAATTACCGAACCCAAGTCTCTCCCGCTCACGTTGGCGGAGACAATAATCAATCTGGATACGTTCTCGCGATTAATCGTACTCGGCCCACTACCATATTCTACTTTGGCGACTTGTGCTAACGGAATTTTTTGGCCGCCAGGAATATCGATGAGTAAGTTACCCAATACGTCCAAATTATTACGATACTTCTCATCTAGCCACACCACTAGATTAAATGTCTGCTGTTTTTCTAATACTTGGGATACAGTGCGTCCATTCAGCCCAGTCTCGATCGTTTCAGCCAGTTCGCCAATACTTAAACCATACCGTGCGGCTGCGGCTCGATCGAATTTAATTTCTACTTGCTTAACCGGAATTTGGGGTTCTAATTGTAAATCGTAACTACTCAGGGGGGGTATGAAGTCAATGGGTTTGAGCCATTATTGAGGCAAAAAATGGCTCATTACTACCAAATAATATCGTGAAATCGCTTGAAACCCGCATTCTCTCATTACCCCCCTGAGTAGTTACTGTAAATCTACTATCCCAGTAACTCCGCCCATTGCTGCTTGTACTTGTTGCCCGATTTTGCGAAGTTCGGGTAGTTCGGGACCATAAATCTTCACGGCAATTGCACTTCTGACTCCTGAAAGGATCTCATCCATTCGGTGCGAAATAAATCCGCCAATATTAGTTGCTACCCCAGGTAATTTGTCAAGTTCCGCTCTGAGACTGGCGATCGTTTTCTCGCGATCTTTGTCGCCCTCTTCACTGATTTGGACATCTAATTCACCCGAATTTACCCCTGCCACATCCGCATCACCTTGAGCGAAACCCGCTCGAAACTGGATCGTGTCAAAGCGTTTATCATCTTTAAATGCAGTCATTACCGCTAGAGCTGCTTGGTTGGTTGATTCCAATGATTGCCCAGGATAAAGTGTGAGCGCATTTACTAGCGATCGATCTTGAAACTCTGGTAAAAATACCTTTCCCAAGCTAGGTAAAATGACCTCTTTAGGTAGTCCTGCTTTTAGCTCCGCCATTGCTGCTTCGACAGCTTTAACTACTGTCGGCGTATCGGCAACTGGCTGTTTTGTAACGGTCAAAATTAACGCCCGTTTACCCCGAAATAATCCATCGCCACGGCGCAGTGCGGGGGCAATTTTGACATCGGCAACTTGTTCGAGTAATACTGGTGCGCCATTAATCGCTTTAATCGCTGATTTCTGGAGTTGTTCTACAGATTCAATCCTCCCAATTCACCGCCCGCCAGACTTCCATCATGTCGTTACCCGAAAAGGCATATTTTACCGTCCAACCTAAAGGCGAACTAACGGGTAAAATCTCTGGTTGTCCGACACCTTTGGGTAAAATACTTTGCACCCGTTGGAGCCGTTCGGTGACGAGTTGACGAGCGCGGTAAATATCTGTTTGGAGGCTAAATACAGCTTTGACTGAAGCAATCCCCACCGCTGAAGAGGAGCGCAGAGATTCTAAACCAGGCGTACCATTGATGGCACTCTCGATTGGTCGTGTTACTAGTGATTCTACTTCTTCGGGGGCTAATCCAGGCGCATCGGCTTGGATCTCGACCTGTGGCGGCGCAAAGCTGGGGAATACATCTAAAGGCATTTGTCCCAATACACGCCACCCCCAGATGCTAATTAGCAGGGATGCGATGACTATTAGCCACCGTTGGGCGATCGACCATTTTACAATTGTATTAAGCATAGTGAGTACCTGTTACCAATCTTGAATATTCGTAATTCTCCGCAGCAAAGGCGATGCCAAAAACAATACTGTAATAATGTTTGGTAGCTGTCTCTATTACTAGTAATCTGTCGGCTGGGATATTTTGCATTTGAGCCTCTAGCTGAATGTGGGATCGAACCGAAGATCGAGGTAACTTTTTCGTCCCTATCCAACCAATATAAGTCTCGATGATGAAAACCAGATGAAAGATCGATCGAATAATTAAACAACTGAGCTTGCTCTAGTTTACATGTGCATGAAAAATTGCTCTGGTTTCGGTTCTTCCTCTTTTTTCGGGAATAAATGCTTCCCAAACTTGGCATAGAGAGCAGGCAATACCAGTAAAGTAATCGCCGTAGAAGTAAACAAACCACCAAAGACCACGATCGATAAAGGCTGCAATAATTCCTGTCCCGATCCACCTTGGAACACCATCGGTGCTAAACCCAATCCCGAAGTTAAAGCCGTCATCAAAATCGCATTTAATCGCTCCATCGAACCTTTGACAATAACTTCCTTCATGGGCATTCCTTCAGCGTATTTAGTATTGTAGTTATCTACTAGTAATAACCCGTTCCGAGTTGCCACCCCAAATAAGGATACAAATCCCACTAGAGACGCGATCGAAATTACGCCACCAGTCAGAGCTACAGCAATTACTCCACCTACCAAAGCAATTGGTAAGTTAATCATAATCATTAGTGTCGAAGCGATCGACTTAACGGACAGATACATCAAGACAGTAATTGCCACAAATGCGATCGCGCTGAAAACTAAAATGTTTTTAGTAGCGCGTTCTTCAGCTTCAAATTGACCTGCATATTGAATAAAATATCCCGTTGATAATTGGACGTTGCTTTTAACTTTAGTTTCGATTTCAGTCACGATCGAGCGGATATCGCGACCTTTGGCATTGGCTGATACGACAATTAAGCGCGAAACATTTTCCCGATTGATGGTATTTGGCCCTTTTCCTTGTTCGATCTTGGCGATACTAGCTAACGGAATTTTTTGATTATTGGGAGTGTCGATTAAGAGATTGCGAATGGTTTCTAGACTCTGCCGCGCTTCTGGTTTCAACCAGACAACTAAATCGAAGGATTGCTGATTTTCGAGCACTTTAGAAACAACTTTACCATTGAGGGCAGTTTCGATCGTCTCAGATAAATCGCCTACCGTGTGCCCATAACGACTAGCTGCATCGCGATCGAATTTAATTTGAATCTGCGGTACTGGAATTTGGGGTTCGAGTTGTAAATCGACGACACCATCGACTGTTGCCATTTGTTTTTCTACTTCTTGCCCGATTTTTCGTAACTCCGCTAAGTCAGAACCGAAAATTTTCACTGCGATCGAACTTCGCACCCCTGATAAAACTTCATCCATCCGATGTTGTAAAAAACCGCCGATATTTGCGGCTGCACCTGGGATTTTCTCGAAGGCTTTTCGCATGACTTTGAGCGATTCTTGCCGATCTTCCATCCCTAGTTTACTGATTTCGACATCAACGTGAGCCAGATTCACACCTGCGGCATCAGAGTCACCAGCAGCACGTCCGGCACGAGTTTGAATGAATGTAAACCGCTTATCATTTTTCAATGACTCTTCGACCACATGACCCGCTTTGGTGCTAACTTCGAGGGAAACAGTTGGGTAGGATAATAGTGTGTTTACCATCGTCTGTTCTTGAAACTCTGGTAAAAACGCTCTGCCAAAGGAAGGAATAACTACCATTGATGCGACGGTTAAAACCGTAGCAGTCCCCATAATTAACAGGGGATTTTTCATCGAGAAGTTCAAACACGCGCTGTAAATTGCTTTGCAAAATCTCGCCAGCCAGGGTTCTCGCTGTGACACCCTAGTAGCGGGTAGCAAGATCGCACACAGAGCTGGAGAAACGAGCAATGATTCTAAACTAGAAACGACAACTACGGCTAAATAAGCAATCCCCATCGGAGTGAAAATCTTCCCTTCAATCCCTGGTAATGTAAAAATCGGTGAGAAGACAATAATCCCAATAATCGTCGCGCCCAAGAGCGAATCGCGCACTTCTTGAGAACCTTCAAAAATGATTTCCAGCGGGGTGAGGGGATCGCCCGCAGCTTTATTTTCGCGCAAGCGACGATAGGTATTTTCACCATAGACGATCGCATCATCGATCGCCGTTCCAATTGCTACCGCCAAGCCGCCTAATGTCATGGTATTCAAACCAACTCCCAACCATGACAGTACTAACATCCCAAATAGTAATGTCAAGAAAAAGTCTAATAGACATACTGTCAGAATTCGCCAATTCAGCAGGAATGGAATTAGGATAATTGCGGCAATAATACTACCTTGGATCAACGACGATCGCACATTATCGACGGAAGATTCGATGTAACTATCTTGCCGAAAAGTGGTCTTAACTTGAATATCTTTGGGCAAGCCAACTTTAATTTCGGCGACCGCTTTTTCCACCGCACGGCTGACAGTTGGCGTATCGAAGCTGGGTTGCTTATTCACCATCACGATAATTGCTGGCTTACCGTTGAAACTACCATCACCCCGTTTTAATGCCGCACCAATTTGGACATCGGCGACATCTTGCAATTTAACAGGGGTGCCATTGCGGGATACAATTGTCGATTTCTGGAGATCTTCGATCGATTCGATTCTACCAATCCCCCGAATTAATTTCTCGGTATCGGGGGTAATAAAAAAGCCACCTGCGGCATTGACATTTGCTTTTCTTGTCGCTTGGGTAACTTGGTCTAAAGTAATATTAAAAGCTGCTAATTTAACTGGATCGACTAGTACTTGAAACTGTCGCTCGTCACCACCGAACACCAAAACTTGACTGACTCCTGGCACGGCTAAGAGGCGATTTGTCACTTGCCAATCGACAATCCGCCGCGCTGCCATGAGGGAATTTGGCGTAGCACTCTGCTCACCATCAGCGACGGTAAAAGCATACTGCACCACCAAACCGACGGGAGAAGTGGTGGGAGACATTTGGGGCGGTTCGACTCCTGGCGGTAGTTTACTGACGGCTTGTTGCAGTCGCTCGGTAATCAGTTGACGCGCCTGGTAGATGTCAGTTGACCAACCAAAGACCGTCCGCACTACTGAAATCCCCGCCGCACTCGACGAACGCACGGCAGTGACTCCAGGCGTACCATTAATCGCACTCTCGATCGGTAATGTTACTAGCGATTCTACTTCCTCTGGTGCGAGTCCGGGTGCTTCGGTTTGGATTTCCACTTGTGGCGGTGCAAAAGCTGGCAACACATCCAGTGGCATTTGGGGAATGACATAAACCGTCCACAATGAGACGATAACAGCGGCGATTACGACCAGCCAACGACGGTTAATTACCCACTGAACGATATTTCCGAGCATGTTTAATGTTAGATATGAGGATAAGTATCAGCGTATTAATTAGCAAGCCGAGCATAATAATTAATTGGCAATCGATATCGATACAGTCCTGGCGAATCAGCGATCGTCCCGCGAAGTAGCACCGATTTGTGGATATCGATCGGAGTTTGGATAATTATGCTGTTTGGGATCTGCCTCAATTGCGGGTATTTTCTCAACGGGCAGATAATTCAGTTCGTCCTCTGGCTCGATAAGATCGGTTGAACTATTGGCGTTCCGTTCGCTTCTTTTCTTTAACCACCAAGCACTACCGCCGAGAATGCCCGCAACAGGTACTAATCCCCAGATGAGATAAGTTGGTATTTGGTTTTGACTGATAGCATTGTTAGGTTTAGTTTCTGTTGTTGCCTTATCCTCAGTCGCTGGCTTCTTTTTCAGAGATTGAGCGTAGAGTTGGGGGGCACGTTGACTGACAACCAAGTCACCAGCAAATAGTCCCGTCTTGACTTCGACTAGATTGCCAACAGTTTGTCCGAGGGTGACAGTTGTGGGCTGATAGCCGTCGCCACTTTTGACATATACTAATTTCTCTTGGTCTGCTTCTACCACCGCAGCAGCCGGAATTACGACTGCTGGGGTCGTAATTTGACCTGTCGCTAGTTTCATTTCGGCGAACGTTCCGGCTTTGAGTAGCCCCTGGCTATTATCTAAAGTTGCTTGAACGGGAACTACGCGGCTCTGTAAGTCTACGGCTGTCCCAATTCGCGAGATTTGACCTGAAAATACTTTATCCGTCATTCCAGGCACTTTCACACTGACCTGCTGACCGATTTTTAATCGTCCTAAATCCCGCTGGTAGATATTTGCCGTTGCTAATACTTGTCGATCGTCGGTAATCGTCATTAACCTCGCACCAGCATCGGCGACAGACTGCCCGATCGTAATTTCTCGATCGGCAATCGTCCCATCGATCGAGGCAGTAATTGTCACTATGCCTTGAGCATTCGCAAAGGTTCCTAATTGTGCCAGCAGCCCGCGATAACTGGCATCGCTGAGTCTGAGTTGATTTTGCGCCGCAGTTATGGCTGAGTTCGCTCTTTGAAGTTGAGCGTTTGCTTCGACTACCGATCTTTGGTTCGTCGCTTTTGCCAGTTGCCCCTGGGCTTCGGCTACCTGCTTTTCAGCATCCCGCAATTCTCGCAGGGGTAATTCGGTTTCAGCTTTACGTAATTCGGTTTCGGCTTGGGCTACTCCTGGCTGACTTTGCGCTTTAACTAATAATGTTCGCGCCTCGGCTAGTTTCGCCTGAGATTCCAACATCTGACGACGTGCTAGTGCCCCACTCTTGACTAGTTCTACATCCTTTTGGTACCGTTCCTGGGCTAACTCTAGTTCGGTTCGAGCGGAACTAATCTCGGCAGTGGCGATTTGTTGTTGACGCTGATAGCTAGTTTTCGCCGCTCGGACGATCGAGCCACTTTTTACTAGTTGTTGTTCTCGCGCTAATCTAGATTGAGCGGCGGTTAATTGGCTCCGCGCCTGATTAGTTTCAGCAGTGGCGATTTCGACGATTTTTTGGTAGCTCTGTTGAGCGAGGTTGCGATCGGTTTGGGCTTGTTGGAGGAGGGCGATTGCTGCACTCCGTTTTTCGAGGGAACTCGTCCGTAGTTCGTTGAGTTCGGGGCTAGACATCCTCGCCAGGATTTGTCCTGCTTTGACTCTCGCTCCAGGTTGTACTAATAGTTGGACGAGTTTGCCCTTAATCGGGGCGGTAACTTCTACTTTTTTGCTAGGTAATAATTCGATCTGCCCAGTAGCAGCAATTTCGACATTCAAGCTTTGTTTTTTGGCAGCGACTGTTTGCACCCCAATCTGTTGAGCCGTTGCTCCATCGACCTGCACTTTGGTACTTTTCGTTCCCTCTTGAGAGCCAAATTCATTGCCATGCCCACCATGAGCGAATGCTGATGGGGATACTAGCGAGATCCAGATAGGTAGTAATAGCCAGCTTATCCGCCCCACTGCCCAAACGGCTGGAGTGATTGAGGATGAAGTTGTATATGATTTGGTATTTATAGCCATAGTTGCTCAACTAAACGCCGATAGTTCCTAGTTTGACAGTGCTAGATGAAATTCAGATGAAATTGAGCCACCATAAATTTGTGAGCGATACCGATCTAACTTAACGTCCGAGCGATCTTAACTGCACTTCGACACGACGCAGATAATCGCGATCGTTAATCATTTCTGGTAATAAATCTTCGGACTCAATAGCGGCTTTCACTAAATCTTTAGCAGCAATTCTTCCTGTTCGCGCACCATCAATCAATGAGCCAAATCCAGGGATAGAATGATCCCGATATTGACCTTGATAAGCACTGCCAACTAAGTTGAATGGGGTAATATATTTTCTGCTGGGAATATTCTTACTTATTTTTGTCATCTGCTGTGCGATCGCTTCTGTTCTACCTCGTGCTTGTGCAGACATAGTTACCGATAATGAAATAGCGACAATTGATAAGCTAGTTAGAAATAAACGTTTCATAAAAACACACCTTTTGTTGTGGATTGAATAACCTCTCTATTTACAGATTAACAATCCAAGATGAAATCCAGATGAAAATACTATGAAATTCAGATGAATTTTTAATGTCAATTAAAGCAATCTCTTGCCAATAATTACCATCAAATAGAACCACTACATCTTCATCACAAATTAAGATTTTAATTAACTTATTTGTGGTACAATTTTCTTACAAGCCTAGTATATTTTATAAATATTGAAGCGTCTAGCGCGAGCTTCGATCGATCTGGATCATAATATACCTCTATCAAAATTCAATGAGGGTATCTAAATCATAACTTAGATACCCTCATTAACTAAATTTCCACTAATTATTTACTTGCAGACCATTTTTTCTGCCATTGAGTCATCATATCGATCTCTGCTTGCTGAGACTTAATGATATTTTGAGCGAGTTTTTTCATCTCTGGGCGTTTAGATTTTTTCAATAAATCTTGCCCCATTGTCACGGCACCTTGATGATGGGGAATCATCGCATCGAGAAATCTACGATCGAATCCAGCATCAGCTTTACCTAATGACATACTCATCATCATTGACTGTTTGTGTTCGGCTGTCATCGCCATTTCATGGTTCATTTCTGTGTGCCACATGATGGGTGTTACCGATGCTTTGGGATACCATTGTTTGCGCCACTGCTGCATCTGGGCGATTTCTTTTTTCTGCTCGGTAATGATGCCTTTAGCTAGTTTTATTAGTTCTGGGCGTTTGGATTTTTGGAGAACTTCCTGCGCCATGACTAAAGCCCCTTGATGGTGGGGAATCATACTATCGATAAAGCGCAGAT
Organism: Chamaesiphon sp. VAR_61_metabat_425; assembly: GCA_031425415.1. Classification (GTDB taxonomy): domain Bacteria; phylum Cyanobacteriota; class Cyanobacteriia; order Cyanobacteriales; family Chamaesiphonaceae; genus Chamaesiphon. The sequence goes on from JANPJH010000040.1 coordinate 9,487, forward strand.
CGTAGTTCGCATCAGCGGGGCCGACATCCATATTATGATTCATCATTCCCCCTTTCTTCATGCCATCATGATTCATGCCTCCATGATTCATGCCATCAGAGTTTTGGGCAATTGTTGAATTCGATCTATTGGAAGTCGTGAAGTTAGCAATCGCTAGGGAACCAAAACCAATTGTTCCCGTCAATATCGCGATCGATGCGATTAATTTAGCTCTAGTATTCATGACTACTTACAAAAATAATAGTAATTTTGGCATTACTACAATCTTAGCGGGACGAGATGAAATTAAGATGAAATGGATTCAGTCGAGATTTCACGTTAATTTCATCTAGTTAAGCGATGATTGTTATCAAGTATGAAAATTTTACTCATCGAAGACGAACCAGACTTGGGTGCCATCATCCAAACCAGCCTTGCTCATCACCAATATGTAGTCGATTGGGCACAAGATGGTAAGACTGGCTGGGACTATTTAACTGATAATCGTTCGACATACTCGCTAGCGATTATCGATTGGATGCTGCCCAAAATATCTGGAATTCAACTCTGTCAAAGGTTACGAGCTGAAAAATATACTCTGCCTATTCTGATGTTAACCGCCCGCGATCGCATTGAAGATAAAATTACAGGGTTGGATGCTGGAGCCGATGACTATCTAGTCAAACCATTTGGCATGGAGGAACTTCTCGCCAGACTCCGCGCTCTCCACCGTCGCGCTCCGACATTTCAACCCGACAGGTTGCAATTGGGCAATCTCCGACTAGACTATGGTAATAATGTGATTGTCATTACCAATTCAGTAGGAAAGGAACAGTCTGTGAGTCTGACAGCCAAAGAATTTCAACTGTTAGAATATCTGATGCAACATCCAGATCGTACCCTGACCCACGACCAAATTCGCAATCGGATCTGGGCACTCGATACTGAATCGGCAAGTAATGTCGTCGCCGCCCAAATTCGGCTACTGCGGAAGAAGTTAGCTGAATTTGGCTGTGAGGATGCAATTGAAACTGTGCGCGGATTTGGTTATCGACTAAATTCACCTGTTAGCACAGTGTCACCATTGGTGAATCATCAGGAGTAAATCGATTTCCATGCGTCAAAATCGACTCTTTAATCGTACCCGCATTCAGTTAACTGTCACCTATGCGATCGTCATTGGTTTAATTACATTGCTCTCTGGTTCTGCGATTCATTTAGTGATGATTAGGGCATTCGCCCGAACGGTCGATCGAGAATTAAACACTTTAGCTGGCACCGTGCATGATACTCTGGAAGCTGTTTTACAACAGCCAGAAATAGTCGATCCAGTTGTGATGAATGTACTTCCTGGATTGTGTGTAGTAGGCAAGGAATGTTCGCCAGTTAAACCTCACTCCAAATTTGCCGAACTGACGAAAAAACAAGGCTACTGTCTGCGATTATTGAGCTTAAAAGGTCAAACGATTGCGACTTTAGGGGCAAAACAACACAAGTTTACCAAAAGCTTCGCTTCGCCAACAGAGAATAAAATCCTAACTATGGATTGGGAAACTATTACTGACGATCGCGGCGAACGCTATCACTTTCATACACTACCACTCAAAACCATCGACAATCGTAATTGGGGTTATCTTCAAGTTGCCCAATCTTTCGATCGATTGGATGAGTATATGAGTAGCCTGCATTTGATGCTGATTTTTGGTGTGCCACTAGCAATGTTACTTATCGGTGGGGCTAGTTGGTGGCTCTCTGGTTTGGCAATACAGCCAATTTACCAGTCTTACCAGCAAATTCAACAGTTTACAGCCGATGCCGCTCACGAACTCCGAACGCCGCTAGCTGTCGCTCGGATTGCCGTAGAAAGTGCTTTAGATATCGAAGTAATTGAGCCAGAAGCCCGCAATAATTTAGAAATTGCCCAGCGTCAAGTTCGCCATCTTACTCGTCTTGCTGAGGATTTACTCTGGCTATCGCGGTTGGAAGCTAAACAATTACCCGTGCAGTTTCAACTATGCTGTTTGAACGATTTAGTCAGCGATTTAGAAGAAGAATTAGCTCCGCTGGCGATGGCACATTCGATCGAGCTGCGCTTGGAAATCCTGGCTAACCAGCCAATCTACATTATGGGCGATAGCGACAGGCTGTATCGAGCGATCGCTAATTTGATTCATAATGCCATTCAATATACTCCTGCTTATGGAGTAGTTACGATTCGCTTAAAATCATCAGAGCGTCATGCGATCCTTACCATTCAAGATAATGGAATCGGAATTTCCACTCAAGACTTACCGCATATTTTCGATCGTTTTTATCGAGTGCAAGCAGATCGTTCGCGGAATACAGGCGGAACGGGATTGGGTTTAGCAATTGTCCGTGCGATCGTCCAAGCACATCATGGCAGTATTCAAGTCGATAGTCAACTAGATCTAGGTAGTAGATTTACAGTGAGTCTACCGACTAAAGCCACTGCTAGCAAGACATTTAGCTAGAATCAGATTGTTTAGTTTCAATATTAAAAATAGGCTAAACTAGCCATCCATCCGTGACATAAAAGTAATATTGCCAGCTAACGACTAGTTCCCATAGTGGCTGAAAAGTTTTTGCACTATGGTCGCCTAGTACCCATCCTAAAATCCCTGGCTCAAATGCCACTATCATCATTTGGGTGCGCCATTTTCGACACCGCGCGGGCGTTACGGTACTTTCAAGGAGCACCTGCTGTTTCTACCCGATCTGGCAGGTTACAGGAAAATTGAAGCAGCGATATTCATCTCTCCAGAAAGAGATCGCTCTCCCAGCAGCGGAATATGGGTGCTAGGATTTGGATTAGAGCTATTACTCATCCATAAACTTATGACAACTTCCGGCTCAATTTTTCTGGCTGGTGCTAGCCGTGGCGTTGGCCATCAAATTACCCGCATTTTGGCTACCCAAAATTTGCCTGTGTTGGCGTTGATTCGCTCGTCTGCCTCCCAATCCGATCTCCAGGCTCTGAACGTGGAAACGGTGGTGGGTGATGCCCCTGAAGGGGTGACAAGCACCCCTTAACTCGTAGCTAGATATCGATCATAGAAATTTAGACCACGAACATAACAGTCAATTTTATGGTGATTTATCCTGATATACTTAGAAATCAACGGAGCGAGAAATCCCCAATCAAA
>JANPJH010000041.1:0-2200 GCA_031425415.1 Chamaesiphon sp. VAR_61_metabat_425
CAAATCTCGCACACCATCTTTCAAAGCATGGTGGCATTGCTGCTGGGGTTGTTTCTCTCATTCGAGTACCCTCAATGTTAAACCCTTATCTATTAACCATCATAGCTAGTTTGTCTGGGCTTTTCGTTAAAGTCCCATTAGGTAGATTATGGTCTGCCAGAAATTGTTGATAAACCGATTCATCCTGCATCTGCATCTTGACATACTCAGTTTTCGGTAACGTACCCGTTGGAGTAGCCTCTCGGAACGAGAATCTCACACCTGCATACTCCATATAACTAGAAAACTTCCATTCTTCCGGTTGCTGAACGAGATTTGCTTTGACTGGATTGAGATGAATATAGCGACAGAGATGAATCAGATAATCAGTTTCCGTAACGTGAATACTTTGAAACTGCCATCGATCGACTCTCAGCGTCGGGTTAAAATAGAACTAACCCAACTCAGTACCCATCAGCCTACTTATGTCACTTGAATCGCCAACCACCGTGCGCGACAACTTACTTAGCGTCATCCAAACCACCCCAGAAGCAGATCTTCCCGAACTCCTGGCGATCGTGCGAGATTTTCAGCAAAGAACACTCGATCGCAATCCAGCCCAGATCCAATGGCAAAAAGCCGTCGATGCTATTAATATCCACGATTCAGCAAAGATCGAGCAAAGAAAAGCCAATATCTCCAAATTAATTGCCACCTTGAATGAAGACGATGATATCGAAGAACAGCAACAAGCACTAGCTGATATTCGATCGATCGCGTATCGATCTAGCCCCAGATGACTAAAATTATTCTGCTAGATTTAACACCCGTCGGTTTGATTACCAACCCTAAATCCACACCTTTATCAACTGAATGTCAGCAGTGGTTCTCCAGCTTATTTGACAGAGGCTATAGCCAGTAGGGTGGGCACTGCCCACCAGATAGATTTCAGACATAATTTATACTTTAAATCCTTGATCGATGTCCAATAAATTTGAATGCAAGATCCCCAAGTAAATGATAAAATATTTAGATTAATTCGATCAATAATAGCTTGAATTGTCCTTATGAATATTCGAGAGCAAATTCTGAGAGAAACCGAAAATACCTCCGATCCGATCCTGTCTGAGGTGTTGGAGTATTTGCAATACCTTAAAGTCAAACACCAACAAGCAATTCCTGAAACTCTACTACTCAGTGAGTTGGTGCTCAAGAATGACTGGCTCAAGCCTGAAGAGGATGTGGCGTGGCAAAATTTGTAGTAGGTGATGTTGACGTTGTTCCTTTTCCATTTTCGGACTTAACACAGACAAAACGCCATTCAGCATTGGTGGTTGCCGATTTACAAGGTGAAGATCTGACTCTCTGTCAAATTACTAGCCAGACTATATCCAATCGATATGCAGTAACGATTTCAGATGAGGATTTCACTATCGGCGGTTTAAACTAACCTAGCAGTATTAGACCAAACCGAATATTTACGGCATCCCAAACTATCATTGCTTGCAAAGCGGGAGCAATTACTCCCACCAAATTATTGGAAGCGATCGACAAGATCGTTGAAATACTTCGTACCTGAATTAGCATAAATTTTCTTGATTTGCCAAATGGTACTTTTATATGATCGAACTCTCCAACCAGGCTAATAAATCCCCCATCTGGGCAAAATCTAATAAAGCTTCACCTAGATCCTCTAACTGCACCAGGGATAAAGCCTTAACCCTAATTTCCGTCTCGATCGGCACATTTCCCACTCGTCGAGCCAATTGCCGCAGAATTAGAGCCTGTCCTTCTTCTGTGCGACCCTCCTGACGACCCTCCTGACGACCTCTAGCCTCGCCAATTTGTTGAGCTTCTTGAATCTTCTCGATATACAGTGCAGATAGTCTCATGGCTAAATTTCGCTCCTCTGGCTCGATCGGTTGTTTGGACTCTAGTTCTAGGTTAAGCGATAAAAATAAATCTAAGGCATTACCACATATTACTCCTGAGACTGCATTGCTAAGACAGCAGTAGCAACAGGTAAAAATAGTGTCAATGGTCGTTCGGGAATTGCCACAAAGCCATTAACTTCATAGAAACGTTTCGCCCCGTCATCCAAAGCATGAACCAAAATATAAGCGACCCCAATGCTTTGTGATGCCCTAATAATCCGATCGAGCGCATCTTGCAGCAAACTTACACCAATTTTCCGTCCTTGATATCGCAAATCGACAGCCAG
>JANPJH010000042.1:0-3099 GCA_031425415.1 Chamaesiphon sp. VAR_61_metabat_425
TGTCCGATATTGGATTGTCCTCGATGCCACAACAATTAGAACTAGATTTATGGCAGATATTAGCTGTTGCTCAAACCGAACCAGCTACGGTCGAGTTTATCGAACTGTGCGGTCATTTGGATGGGTTGAATCTGGTTGATGGGGCGCGGGCGGTTGGGGAGATTGCGGAGATCTATCGAGTTCGGGCGGAGACAATTCTTACTGAGATTACTACGGCTTATTTACCAGCGAAAGAGCCGATTGTATCTGATGAACTCTGGGCACATTTGTATCGAACTACTTTTGTTTTGCGGGATGAGCATCTGTATCTAGAAGTGGAGCATGATTATCCCCTAGAGCGACAGTCGGTGATTAAGTTGGGGGTGGAGGCGGATGAGGTGTCTGCTGAAGCGATGATTCAGGCGGCTATTGTTCGCTCTCAGTCTCTATCAGAGCGCGATGGGCGGATGAGGTGTCTGCTGAAGCGATGATTCAGGCGGTGATGGGGAATGCTCATGGGGAGGAGATCGAGTTATGGGCGAGTCGGATTCGAGCGGTAATGGCTGAATGTGGTTCGATGTTGTTAGTGGAGCTACAGCAGCAGTCGGGTTTGAGTTTGGTAGATTTATGGTTGGGGTTGTTATTGGGAGATACTGGCTGTTTGCTGCGTCGTCAGTTGAGTTGTGAGGTAGAATTTAGTGTTGATTTCTACGATCGAGCGGGAATTTGGATCGTGGAGCTATTAGGAGGAGAAAAAGAGGATGAAGTTTGAGGGAATTTGGCATATTACTGAGATGGAAAATTGGGATGAAGATTATTTCAATATGGAGGTGCAGGCTTATATTGAAATTGATGAACGCGGATCTGGTGACTTTCAATTTGGGTTAGTCACTGGCGCAATTGATGGGGAGATCGCAACAGATAAATTGGGTGAAAAGCTAGAATTTACTTGGGAAGGTGGCGATGAAAACGATGAAGCTAGGGGTAGTGGTTGGATGAGATTGAAAGATGACGATACGTTAGAAGGGAAAATTAAAATCCATCATGGGGATAGTTCTATGTTTTTGGCAGAACGAGCTTAATGTGCGACGATCGAAAACCCAGCTTTGGCGATCAATCGTGCGAGATCGGAAGTTTCAAAATACATGTCATATCTAAAAAGTGAGTAAATTATAGATGCAAGAACGAGAAATTCAATACTTAGAAGAACATATTCCCGAACTAGCAGAGTCTGCTGTTACTCAAGCTTATTGGCAGTCCCTAGCTGCTGGTAACAGTGTCCTGGAAAGCGACAATGGGATTATCTACGAACGGTTTCCCGATGGTTCTAGTAAGATGGTGAAAACGATCGAGCCACCTACGACTGTGGCAATCGGGGCGAGACGGAAATTATTATGAACGATTTCCCCCGACTGCGGATGTTTGCAGGGCCAAATGGTTCTGGTAAAAGTACGATTAAGTCGGTCATTAGATCGGAATTACTCGGTGTTTATATCAATCCTGATGAGATTGAGAAAGATATCCGTAATGGCGATTTTCTCGATCTCCAAGCTTTTGGCGTTCGTACCACATCATCGGAAATACTAGCCTTCTTTCACAATTCAACTCTTTTAGCAAAAGCTGACTTACTAGATGAGGTAGACTTACTAAGTTTTAATGATGATAAGCTCAGTTTTCACAACGTTTTAGTAAATTCCTATTTTGCTTCTGTAGCTGCTGATTTTATTCGGCATAAGTTACTAGAGACTGGTACTTCTTTTACGTTTGAAACAGTAATGTCATCGCCTGACAAGGTAGCATTTTTACAAAAGGCGCAACGGCGAGGCTATCGTACTTACCTTTATTATGTAGCAACTGAAGACCCAATCATTAATATTTTACGGGTACAGCGACGAGTCAGTCTGGGCGGACATCCAGTACCAGAAGATAAAATCATTGCTCGATATAGTCGCTCGTTAGATTTGTTAGTAGATGCGATTCGACATACGAATCGCGCTTATATTTTCGATAATTCTACTCATCAACAGATCTGGACGGCAGAAATTACTGACGGGGAGTTTTTAGAAATGAAGACAGATCGAATGCCTGCCTGGTTTAAAATCGCCGTGTGGGATAAATTCTCAGAAATATAGAGAAAAGTTCGTCTAGCGCATAACTGACAAAGCGGTGAAAAATGATAATCTAATTTATGCGAAATCTGCTCATTGTTGAATCTGCTGGCAAAATTAAAAAGCTCAAAAGCATCCTCGGTTCTGATTGGGATGTGAAAGCTTCAATTGGGCATATTCGCCAACTCGCTAACGATGGGGATGGTTCATTAGGGTTTGAATTGGGTACAGAGACGATCGATTGTCGCTACATTCCTCGCGACGACAGAGCTAAACAAACGATCGCGGGGCTAATTGCGGCAGCTAAACAAGCAGATCGAGTATTCATCGCCTCAGATCCAGATCGGGAAGGCGAGGTCATCGGTTGGCATATCGCTCAAGTATTAAAGCTGAAACAGCCCCAGCGTGTTGTCTATCAGGAGATTACTGAGTCTGCTGTCAAAAAAGCAATTGCTTCTCCCCGCTCCCTAGACATGGCTCTGGTAGAAGCAGGTAGGTGTCGCGATTGTCTGGATAAATTGGTGGGTTATAAAGGATCGCCCCTAATCTGGCGACTGAATAATGGAGCCAAAAGCGTCGGTAGAGTCCAGTCTGCAACCCTTCATCTAGTTTGCCAACGAGAGCGGGAAATTCAAGCCTTCATCCCCCAAGATTATTGGTCGGTATTTGTAGACTATGCCGAAGGTTTCAGAGCTTTCTATAATGGCACTGCTCAAGCTATCTCACCAGCAGCAGATGAAGAAACTAGCGATGATGCTGGAGCAACGGAGAAAGTTGCCGAATCGACTCGTCTATTGAGTCAAGCTGAAGCCGAAAGGTTGGTAGAGATCGGTAAATCTCACCCCCATCAAGTTAAATCGATCGAAGGTAAACTCGCCCCTAAAAAACCACCTGCCCCCTTTATCACTTCATCGCTCCAACAAGCTGCCGGAGCGCGGTTGAAGTTCAGCCCCGAACATACGATGTCCGTCGCTCAGAAGCTCTATGAAGCGGGGTTAATTACTTACATGCG
>JANPJH010000043.1:0-38536 GCA_031425415.1 Chamaesiphon sp. VAR_61_metabat_425
TGAGTTACCGATCGCATTAACTCTAAGCGGGAATACTCTGCCTGAAAATAGTCCAGCTAATTCTCTTATCGGTACATTGAATACCCAAGATCCAGATGCGGGGGATAGTCATACTTATAGTTTAGTCGCAGGTACGGGTGATACAGATAATAGTGCCTTTACCCTCGTCGGGAAGGAATTGAAAATTAATAATTCTCCCGATTTTGAAACCAAACCGACTTATAGCATTCGGGTTAAAACTACCGATGCGGGTGGGTTGAGTTTCGAGCAGATCTTGGCGATCGATATTACTAATGTTAATGAAGCTCCTGTCAATATTGCCCTAGATAAAAATAGCGTCCTTGAAAATGCTGTGGGTGCGGTGATTGGTAATATTACTGTCACCGATCCTGATGCGATCTCGGTTTTCCTGAATAATACTGTTACCGTCAGTGACAATCGCTTTGAAGTGGTAAATAATAAGGGTATTCTCCAACTCAAACTAAAAGATGGATTGAGTCTGGATTATGAAACCGAGAAGCAAGTTCCGATCGCTCTAACTGCTACTGATGCTGGTAATAGCTCTCTAACTTACAGCAAAAACTTCACGATCGATGTTATCGATGTCGATGAAAAACCGCCCACTGTGAGTGCGCTGCTCACCAATGATACGGGTGTAAGTAGCAGCGATCGATTAACCCTCGATCCTACCATTAAGGGCGAAACAATCAATACCGTCGCGCTATTGGGAAGTTTGAATGGTAATACTTTTGTCGATCTGACTAAAGCACTCAACCCCGACGGTAGTTTTACAATTTCTTTAGAGCAATATGAACTATTAACTAATGGTTCTTTCCCTGATGGTAACTATAATTTCGTCTTGAAAGGCAAGAATATCTATGGTAACGAGTCCCCAGTTGCTACGGTTAACTTTACACTCGATCGAACTCCACCCGCACTTACTTTCGATTTAGCTCCTGATAGCGATAAAGGCATATTAGGCGATCGGATTACTACGGAACGGACTGTTAGTTTAATCGGACAGACTGAGCCAGGATTAGAAGTTATCTTAGTGGGAACTCAACAAAAAGTTACCGCTGATAGTACGGGTAAATTTACCTTTACTGATGTGCCCATGCCTGTGGCGGGTCAAGCACCATTTACAATGGTGACAGTGGATGCAGCCGGAAATCAGGGACAAGTGTTGAATTTCTTGACTAGAGAAGGGATTAACGGCGCACCAAAGATTACTAGCAATCCCGCAACGGTTCTCGATACTACTCAGCAAAAAACTTACACTTATCAAGTTGCCGCAACAGATCCCGATGGCGATGCACTCACCTATAGTCTTCTCAGTTCTCCTCAAGGTGCGGAGATTAATAATAGTGGGTTGATTAGTTTCACACCTACGGGAACTTTAAAGCCATCTTATGATTTTACCGTCGAAGCAAATGACGGTCGGGGTGGCACTGATACTCAAACCTTTAAGCTGGGATTGTCGAATGTACCCGCTTCGGGTAATGCAACTCTGCGCGGCAGTATCTGGGACGATCTTAATGGGAATGGGGTGAGAGATAGTCAACTAGTCCAAGGTGCAAACCCCGATGTAATTTACATTTTAGATGTATCGGGTAGTGCTGGTATTAAATTTGCAGGCACTTCTATTGGTGACTTGAATAAAGATGGTTCAACCGATACGATTTTAGATGCTGAAATTGCAGCATTTATCGCGCTCAATCAACAATTAGTCAAACAAGGATCTGCTAGTACGCGGGTTGCGATTATTGTTTTTGCTGGTTCTGCGGCTAACGCAGACATGAATACAGGGACCACTGGTACGCAACTAACTATTACTGCTGGAGCGGACAATAACAATAATGGCATTCTCGATGTTGAGGAAATATTACGATCTATTCGTGTTGCAGCATTTGGGGTTAGTGGTGGTACTAGTTTTGAACCCCCGCTCCAAAAAGCAGAACAAACCTTCACTACCATTGGTACGCCAGATGGTAAGGGCAATGTTATTTTCTTAACAGATGGAGCGGGAAGTGGAGGAACGGCAATTACTGACGAGGTTGCGCGTCTAAAGGCAAAAGGATTTAATTTGTCCGCCTTTGGTGTTGGAAGCGGCGCGTCTTTAACTCAGATTCAAATAATCGATCCTAAAGCAGTAAGATTTACATCGATCGATCAGATCTTAAATGCTTTTGGTGTTGGTGCGGGTAGTCAAAGTGCTATAGAACCAGGACAAGGCGGTGTAAGCGTCTATTTAGATACTAATAACAATGGCACACTCGATAGTGGCGAACCCGTGCGATTAACTAGCGCGGATAATCCCAGTACAAAGACGATCGATGAAACGGGTCAGTATGAGTTTAATAACTTAACACCCGGAAATTATATCGTTCGCGAAGTGATACCTACAGGATTCAAACAGACATTTCCGCTCAAAGGATCGACTACTCCCGATTATTATAATATCGATCTCAAAGCCGGACAGAGCGTTGAAAACATCGATTTTGGCAATGCTAAAATAAATAATAATACTGGTGGTATTAACACAGCTCCAGTATTCTTCTCGACCGCGCCTACTAATGTTTACTTAGGCGGCAAATATACTTACCAAGTAGAGGTGTTCGATCGCGATAACGACCCCCTCACCTATCGCTTAAAAACTAATCTGACGGGGATGACAATCGATAACAAAGGTTCGATTAGTTGGCAACCAACCGCGATCGGTAACTTCCCAGTAGAAGTTGAAGTTGACGATGGTAAAGGTGGATTGGCAGCCCAAAAATTCGATCTGGCAGTGACGGAAGCTACCGTAGATAACGAAGCACCCAAAATTGAAATCGGCTTCAATGGTTCGGTGTTCGATTTGGGTAAAACTCTTGATTTGCAAGTTCGGGGAACCGATAATGTTGGTTTAGTAGATTTACAACTAACCTTCGATGGTAAGCCAGTCGTGTTGACTCCCAACACGATCGTGAATGGCGTTGTTAATACAACATCGATCGCGCTGAATAAATTAGGGGTATTTGACGTATTAGCAACCGCGAAGGATGCTGCTGGTAATGTGGGTACGAAAACCTTGCAAATCAGAGTAATCGATCCTAATGATAAAGAAGCTCCTGTTGTTAAATTCGATCTGAGTCAATTCGACCCACTCAAACCGATTACTGATGTAACCAATATTATCGGCACGATTCAAGGAGATGGACTCGAATTTTACCGCGTGGATATCGCGCCAGTTAGCTCGATCGATCTCAATAATCCGGCTGCGAATGACCCAGATTATATTACGATCGCCAAAGGAACTGGCACGATCGATAATGGTGTTCTCGCCCAAATCGATCCCCGACTTTATCGGAATGATAACTATTACGTCAGAATCTATGCTCAAGATTTTAGCGGTAATGCCTCGGTTCAGGGCGCGGTGTTAGGGATTTCCAGCCAAACTAAACCTGGTGAATTCAGCCTGGAATATACCGATTTAACTGTTCCATTAACCGGAATTCCGATCGAGATTAAACGGGTTTACAATAGCCTGGATGCTCAAATCCAAGGGGATTTTGGCTATGGTTGGAACCTAGCCATGCAAGATGCCCAAATTCAAGAATCTTCGCCGACAGGAGTAGATTTAAAAGCAGATAGTTTCTTTGGCGGTAACTCCTTCACCGTTGGTACTCGCGTTAGCCTCACTACCCCAGACGGGAGAAGGGTAGGTTTTACCTTCAATCCAACGGTTAAATCTGCTGGATTACTGGGTACACAGTATCAGCCCAGCTTCACAGCAGATGCTGGAGTTTTTGACACCTTAGAAGTTGACTTTACACCTTTGAGTATTCGTAAAGACGGTTCTGTAGGACTGTACCTCTTCGGCTTTACTTACAATCCCTCTGTCTACCGTCTCAAGACTAAAGAAGGAATTGTTTACCGTTACGACCAGTCCAAGGGGCTGCTAGACATCACCGATCGCAATAATAATAAGCTCACCTATACTGATACGGGGATTACCAGTTCGACGGGTCAATCGATCACCTTCAAACGGGATGCTCAAAACCGGATTACCGAAATCATCGACCCCAACGGGAAATCGATTAAATATACCTACGATGCCAAAGGCGACTTGAGCGGAGTCAGCGATCGCAATAACGCCAACACCCAATTTGAATACGAAAACCCTCGCCCCCATTACCTCACCGAAGTAGTCGATCCCCTCGGACGTAGTGCCACTCGCACGGAGTACGACGAACAAGGACGGATGAAACGCCTGATCGATGCCGCTGGAAATGCCCTGGATCTGAGCTATACCAATGGCGCATCTTCCCAAACAGTGAAAGATCCTCTCGGTAACAACATCACCCGCATTTTCGATAAACGGGGTAACGTCATTGAGGAAATCGACCAATTAGGCGGCATTACGAAACGCACCTATGATGCTAACGATAACCTCTTGAGTCAAACCGACCCCGAAGGTAATACCAAATCCTATACCTACGACAGTCGGGGGAACAAACTCAGCGAAACCGATGGCGAAGGTAAGACCAAACTCTATACCTACAACCAAACTAGCAAACTGCTGACGGAAACCGACGCACTGGGAAACGTTACCACCTACACTTACGATGCCAATGACAATTTAACCACTCGGAAAGACGCACTAGGGAACACCACCACTTATAAATATGCGCCAAATGGACTATTGACAGAAGTTACCGATGCTAATAACAAAATCAGCACCTTTAGTTACGATGGTAATGGCAACCTGCTGGAATTAATCGATCCAACGGGCGCGAAAACCAAATTCACCTACGATGGTAATGGTCGAGTTTCCAGCACTACCGATGCACTAGGGGCAGTTACTAGCTACAGCTACGATGATCGAGGAGACTTAATTCAAAAAACTGATGCCGCTGGGAAGATTACCAAGATCGAATACAACAAGGCTGGGGAGAAAATCGCCGAAATTGACGAATTAGGACAGCGGACAGAGTACCTTTACAATAGTCGTGGCTTACTCCTTGAAACCATCCTTCCTGATGAAACGCCCCTGGATTTAACTGATAATTCTCGCACGAAGCAGGAATATGATGCTCTCGATCGAGTAGTCACGGAAATTGACGAATTAGGGCGCAAAACCCAACACGTCTACGATAAATTAGGGCGGAAGATTGAAATTATCCTCCCTGACGCGACACCCCTAGATCTCACCGATAATCCCCGCACCAAGCAGGAATACGATAAAGCTGGGCGCGTCATTGCCGAAATTGACGAACGAGGCAATCGTACCACCTTTACCTACGATAAAGCCGATCGGCTCCTGACTCGTACCAATGCTCTCAACGAGGTGACAACCTATACCTACGATGCGGATGGGCGACAAACTTCGATGACCGATGCGTTAGGACGGAAGACGAGCTATGCTTACGATGCACTCGATCGGCTGAGTTCCATCACCTACGCCAACAATACCACCGCAGCGAAAACCTACGATCCGTTAGGGCGACTGATTGCTGAAACCGATCTAGCGGGGATTACCACTAAATACGAGTACGACGCACTCGGACGACTCACAGCGGTTGTGGATGCCCTCAGCCAACGCACCGAATATAAATACGATGCCGTCGGCAATCAAATCGAACAAAAAGACGTAAATAACCACGTCACCAAGTTTGAATACGACACCCTCCGCCGTCGCAAGGGGATGGAATTACCAGGTGGACAACGCAAGGCAACGATTCACAATAATATCGGCAACCTCCTCAGCGAAACCGATGCCAATGGTGTCACCACTACCTACGAATACGATGCCCGCAACTGGATTACCAAAAAATCCTTCTCCGACGGGACACCCACCGAAACCTTTACCTATACCCTCACCGGACAATTAGCCACGGTGACGGATAATCGTGGTACAACCAGCTATAGTTACGATGAACGCGATCGACTCCTCTCGCGCACCGAACCCGATGGACGGAAGATCCAATATACCTACGATCTCGCCGGAAATATCCTCACCCTCAACGCGCCCTCTGGTACAACCAGTTACACCTACGACGCACTCGATCGCATCGATACCGTCATCGCCCCCGATCTCGGTAAGACTGACTACACCTATGATAAAGTCGGCAACCTCACTCAAACCGACTTCGCCAACGGAGTCACCGAAACCCAACAATACGATTCGCTCTACCGTCTCACCAATCTAGAAAACCGCAACCAAACGGGGATTATTTCCAGCTACACCTACACCCTCGACGCAATGGGCAATCGCACCAAAGTAGTCGAACAGGATGGGCGCACCGTCGAATACGCCTACGATCCCCTCTATCGTCTCACCCAGGAGAAGATTACCGATGCGGTTGTCGGTAACAGCATAACCGACTACAAATTCGACCCCGTAGGCAACCGTCTAGAACGCACCAACTCAGTTTTAGGTAAGACTACCTACAGCTACGATGTGAACGATCGACTCCTCGAAGAAGTCCTTGGCGGTAAAGTCACTCAATATCAATACGATGCCAAAGGCAACCTCACCGCGAAGGTAGAAAACGGTCAAACTCAAGCCGCCTATAAATGGAATGCCAAAGGTGAATTAGCCGCCGTCGAAGTTACAGAAAACGGCGTAACCGGAACCATCGAGTTTGAATACGATCATCAGGGCATTCGAGTAGCGATTAAGCAAAATGGCGAAGAAACCCGATTCTTAATCGATAATAATCAACAAGAATACGCTCAAGTAATCGAGGAATATCAACCCAATGGGACAGTCAAAACTGCCTACGTGCATGGTTGGGATTTAATTTCTCAAACTAATGCCAGTGTCACTGATTACTATCAAGTCGATGGTTTAGGCAGTACCCGCCAATTAACTAATAATACTGGAGCGATTCGGGTTGAGTATGACTATGATGCCTACGGTAATTTAACCAGTAAGGTAGGGGAGGCAAGTAATAATTATCTGTTCGCTGGCGAACAGTTTGACGCGGCGGTAGATGGGTATTATTTACGGGCACGGTATTACGATCCAGCAACGGGACGGTTTGCTTCTACCGATCCGTTTGAGGGTTATGCCAAACAGCCTATAAGCTTACATAATTATTTATATGGGAATGCAAATCCAACTATTTACACCGATCCAAGTGGAAAAGTATCCTTATTAGAAACAGCCATTCTGCTATCAACAATTATTGTTACTCCGTTGCTCTTAAATGGAATTTTATCTCTTGATGGAGATAAAGTAAAGGATATACTTCGGTATATTAGTACTCTACTTCCTAAGCGGCCCCCACCAGTGAGTCCTGGAGCGGTAGGCGGAATTAGGGGGTGAAGTAAAAGTGGGAGTTCTTCCCCGTAGGTTGGGTTGAGTTTTGTAAGGTGGGCACTGCCCACAGGCTTAAATCGTTACTCTGAATAGATTTGATGCTTGAGTATTTCGATCGCCCGATCGACGATCCGATGTCAATCGAATTTATGCTCGATCGGTTTGGGCGTATGTTTGATCGATTTGGTGATATGTTCGATCGGTAATTATTCCTCGCTGTCAACCAATCCTTGTACCTTGTACAATAAACAATAAAGTTGCCATATTCGAGGTAAACCAGCCGTGACTATTACTGCGATCGACCTACCCATCAAAGAAATTACCGAGTTTTGCGATCGCTGGCAAGTTGTCGAATTTTCCCTGTTCGGTTCGGTTCTGCGCGATGATTTTCGTCCCGACAGTTTTGTAGGGTGGGCACTGCCCACAGGCTCAAATCGTTGCACTGCATAGATTTGAAGCTTGAGCATTTCGATCTCCCGATCGATGATCTGATGTCGATCGAATTTATGCTCGATCGATTTGGGGTATGTTCGATCGGTCATCATTCCTCGCGGTAAAGCAACCCTGGTACCTTGTACAATACAAACAGATCAGCAATAACGTTGCCCTATTGGAGGTAAACCAGCCGTGACTATTACAGCGATCGACCTACCAATGGAAAAAATTACCGAGTTTTGCGATCGCTGGCAAGTCGTCGAATTTTCACTGTTCGGTTCTGTGCTGCGTGATGATTTTCGTCCCGACAGTGATGTTGATGTGATGGTAGAATTTTCTTCCGATGCCCACCCCACATTTACTACCCTGGAACAGATGGAAGAGGATTTACAGCAAATATTTCATCGAGACATTGACCTCATCACCCGTCAAGGCATTGAAACCACTCGCAACTATCTACGTCGTCAAGAAATTCTTTCCTCCGCCCAAATAATTTATGTCGCGAGAAATCCAGTTTCTGCTTGATATGCAGCAATCCGCAGAACTTGTCATGACATACATCGGACAATGTTCCAAAGATGAATTCATTGAAAATATTCAGCTTCAAGATTCGGTAATTCGGCGACTTTTAATAATTGCCGAAGCGGCAAGAAGAGTGCCTGAATCAACTCGGCAGACTCTACCTAATATTGCATGGCGAGAGATTAATGGAATGCGTAATCGGTTAGTGCATGAATATGATGCCGTAAATCTCAACATCATTTGGGATGTAATTCAATCTGAGATCCCAACTTTAATTGCCGAATTGAAGTTACAAATTCCTCCTGGAAGTTAATATGCGATTTTGGTTCAATTCAACATCTCTAGTTTTGTAGTTTTGTAGTTTTGTAGTTTTGTAGGGTGGGCACTGCCCACAGGCTCAAATCGTTACTCTGAATAGATTTGATGCTTGAGCATTTCGACCACCCGATCTTCCTGTTAAAATAGAACATGTGAATTGATTGAAACTATCGATCGTGGGCAAACTAGAAAAGTTAATCGAACTATTCCTTCGCCAGCCGCCAGAAATAAGATTTGCCGATGTCCTTTATCTCCTAGAGGCTTTTGGATATATCGAACAGCGTTCCAAGGGTAGTCATCATACATTTTCAGACCCCGCTGGAAAAACGATCGTTATTCCCAAAGTTAGCGGTCAAAAAGTGAAAAGAGTTTATGTGAAGCGGATTATCGAACTGCTAGACTTGAATAGCACACTTGCTGCTAGCGATCCAGAACTAGACTCAGTAGTTGCGGAAGTAGAACCAGAGGAAAATAGTGATGACTAACGCGGTTGAGTTACGAACACTGACAGATTATCTCAATCTCAATTATCCGATCGTCCTCCATGCCGATCCAGAAGGCGGTTTTGTTGCAGAAATTAAAGATTTACCTGGCTGTCTGACTCAAGGAGAAACGATCGAAGAAACAATGAAAAATATCAACGAAGCGCGAGAGTTATGGTTGGAAACAGTATTTGAATTAGGTAAACCTATTCCATTACCTAGTGATTAGACGATCGATCGGGTGGGGGGTATGCTCGATTTGAGTTCAGTAGTGGGAGTTCTCCCCCATAGGTTAGGTTGTGGATTCGCGGGGCTTTACCAACCGGAACGAAACCCAACAACTACCATGTCTAATTTGATGCGTTGGCATAGCCTCTCGCAAGAGAATCGAGCCTGAGATAGAAGTCAACTTCCGCACTCTCACCCGCCCAATCCTGCGGACAATCGATCACTGTTAGCATGAGATTGACTTAGATTGGTGTAAGTAGCTAAGTTACCGATCAATTGAGAATAATTAATTTCGCTGAATTCCATAACAAAGCCGAGCAACAACAGGTGACTTCTCTTTCATCACGCTAGTCGTATTAATACTCAGACTGCTGAGAAAATCATTCAATCCCTGAGTTTTAGATCCATCTTTTTTACCACTGTCATCCCACTCCTTCCATACTGCTGGAGCTTGGATCGATCGAGCCGTCAAATCCGCAGTGATATAATATAAACCTCGATCGATCTTCTCAGGATCAAATTTCATCTCTATGCCCAATTCATCGTCTACCAAGCTCGAACTAAGATCGACGATAGATTTATTACTGCTATCTACAAATGCTGGCTTATCCTTCTCTTCATTGTATTTACGAGCTTTGTAGTTTGGTTCGAGCTGAGTAGGGATTCCTGTATCGGGATTAGCTTGATATTTGAGTGTATATCTTAGACTTCCTTTATCTGGATTGCTATTTTCATCGACTTCTAAAAATTGGATCGGCTGTTCGCCATTTTCCATTGAAAATCGATCCTGAGAGAGAGAATTAGGCGCGTTTACGCCTTTGGGTAAATTATCTTGGGATGCAGTTAAATAACTAGGACTAGCAATGGTTCTATCTGCTGTAAATATCGTGAGATGAGATCGATCCTTGAGTAAACTACTTTCATCAGCAGATCGGATCGTTTTAGCAAATTCGGAGATCGCATCATACCGACCTAAAAGTAAGATATAAAAAGGACGACCATTACTCACCGATTCACCAGCATAATCGTAAGAGGGAGCATTATTTGGTGGATAAACTTTGCCATCAAACTCACTGCGGATACCCCAAATAGCTACAGCATAATCATCTTTCTTCAGATAGTCTTCGAGCATTCGCTTACTGACTGCATTGACATCACCATCATCGGGTTGTAAATCTGTGACAACTGCAATTAACTGTTCGCTTTTTACTGTCTTCAGATCGGGAAAAGCATCAGCTAATTTACTAGTTTTTCCTGTATAAAAACCAGTACTAAAAGACTTTTAAAATTCAGGTCGATCGATCGATTTCCTACCACTATCTATCCGCGCATATTCTACCCCACCGGAAGCAGCTAAAGACACTCGATCTAGTAATTTGAGAGTTTGAACATAACGGCTGTTGCTATCTTTGGCATAACCTACCATCGAAGCCGAGCCATCGAGCGTGAGGATAATTTTAGTCTTATCAGAAGCTGTACTTGCAGTAGTTTTATCCTCAAGTTTACAGGGAAGCGCAATATTCCCATCGGAAGCCTTGGCACCCTCAGCAGTACCGATCGCTTTTGGGCTTTGACAACCGGAAATGGTTAGCATAATTGCCAGTAATACTGGATAATAACCGAGCGATTCCAGGCGGATACTACGCGAACGATATTGATGAGGTAGAAAATTCATAATCCTAAAGATTATTGATGATACACTTATCCTTTCGCATCTCCACTAGTAAGATCGGGACAAAAAAGTATAATTTCTGACAGCGTAGCGATTTTAGCCGAGATTTATGCTCACTCTGCCAATTTGGAGGGAAACATAGTTGGCTTAATTTCGAGGGATTTTACCCTTCCTTCGCGGCTAACCTCTAATTTGAGGTCTTGACCGATCGAACTCGCTTCTACCTGCTGCTGGACATCAGTGGGAGTCTCGATCGAGTGATCGGCAATTTTGATAATTACATCCCCAGGCTGAATCCCCGCAGTGTCAGCGGGAGATTTGGGGATTACCCTCGTCACTAAAGCACCTTTTTGAGCTGTGACTGTCGATCGTAAGCTGGGTTCCTTGGCAATGCCTGCTTTGAGTTCGGCGGTTAGGGGCACCATTTCGACCCCAAGATAGGGATGCTCGACTTGACCCTTGGCAAATAGTTCGTTGCTAATTCGCGTAGCTGTGTGGATCGGAATTGCAAATCCTAAACCTTGAGCGCGAGCGCGGATGGCGGTATTAATCCCAATCACCTCACCACGAGCATTTAGCAATGGCCCCCCAGAATTACCTGGATTAATCGCTGCATCGGTTTGGATAAAACTAACCCGCTTATCAGAGATGCCGACTTGAGCACTGGTACGGCCAGTTGCACTCACAATCCCCACAGTCACTGTATTATCTAATCCGAGTGGATTGCCGATCGCAATCGCCCATTCGCCCGGTACCAATTGCGCGGAATCACCCAATTTAACTATCGGCAAATTTTGAGCATCGACTCGGACTACCGCCACATCTGTCAATCGATCGATCCCAACCACCTTACCGTCCAGCACCCGCCCATCTTTGAGCGTGACCTTAACCACCTTAGCTCCGGCGACAACATGAGCATTAGTGACGATTTTACCGTCAGCACTCAAAATAAATCCCGATCCTGTCCCTTTCTCCTCTGGCTCTCTACTTCTGGGAATTAGGGATTTATCATCGCTGTTGTCTGGTTGTGTACTTAGATTCAACCCACTATCTGCATCAATCCGTACTACCGCAGGGCCGACTTTTGCGGCAGCTAGGGCGATAAAGTTAAGACTTTCACTCTGGCTCTGTTGGGAGACAACCGATTGAACTGATTGAACCGCTTGAATCGAGGAAGGTGGTGGGTTTGGATTTCCAATTTGAGATGTTGAAGATGACTCCGGTGCCGAACGGAAATATGTTCCAAATCCTGCCCCAACCGCTGCACCTGCTGCAACTAAAATTATTCCTGCGGCTAGTTGATTGGCGGGGATACCCATTTAATTATAAATTACGATCTAAACTACAAAATTAGTTTCCCAATACCCAATAATTAATCTAGCCCCAGGATATTTCACCTCTGGCAATTCCGACCACGATCGCTAGGATAACACAGCCCAGGAATGTTGCGATTAGCATTACCAAGGCAAAAATTTCTCCGCCGGAGAGTGGTCGATCTGTTGGATCGAGATAGGCTGAAGGTCGATAGTTATCAGCGCGTGGAGTTAGGGTTGGAAATTGTGGGGGAGATTGAACCACAACCACTCGGGAATACCCAATCTCCTTGTCATAAGCCAAGCGGCGTTCGGGATGACTGATGGCGGCGTAAGCTGCATTTAAAGCTTGAAATTGAATCGTGGCAATGGCAGTGGGCAGGATGGTAGTGTCGGGATGATATTTTTTACTTAGTTCTCGGTAGGCGCGGCGAATCTCCATCGGCGATGCACTCGGATGCACGCCCAATAAGTCATAGTAAGTTCGATCGAGCTGTTTACTATTCACCTATCCTTTATCACCTAATTATCTACTATTTATTAATTACTAGATCTCGCCCGATCGACTAGTCCAGCGATACCTGCTAGCAGTAGCCAAGCATGGGTATTGAGTCGTAATTCTAACGCGGTCACATCGGCGATATTAAATATCATAAACCCCGCAAAGGCAACTAGGTAAGTAAAAAAGATTGTCTGTGCCGATCGCCATTGAATTGGAAAGTCTAGCAACAGGAATGTTCCTTGCGCTACGATCCAACCGACCAAGCCAAATAAAGCGACTGTCGCGGGAATGCCTAGATTAGAAGATAGCATCAACAGCAGATTGTGTGGATAGCCCAACCAAGTATGTGCATAGTCTTGATACAAGGGGCCAAAACTCTGTAACCCCCAACCCGTAATCGGTCGGGATTGGGTCATTCCCCAGGCAAATTTCCACTGCGATAAGCGGGTAATCGATTCCGGTCGATTGGGATACATCTCATCAGTAATTCTTGCCCAAAAATAGCGCGGGACGATCGATCTAAGTGGCTCTTTCAAAGGCGATGGCGCGTAAGCAGCACTTAAAATTAGTGTAGCGATCGCCGTGACGATGCCGACCAGCCAATACCAGCCTTGATAAATTGTAAAGATCAAACTACTCAAGATTGCCCCACTCCAAGCAGCGCGAGAACTAGTGAGGACTAATGACAGCGTACAAACAAATAAGAATCCTCCCAACCACAAAAAAGCTGGAGATCGCCAACTGCGGTCGCGTTGATAAGTATCGACAAGTAAGCCAGATCCAAAAATAAACACCATTTGCAGGTAGGCGGCGAGCGGATTAGCGTGAGCGAAGACCGAGGACATCCGCCCCAATGGACTACCGCCGCGAACAATATCCCAGACAATTGCCGGGGTGCCAGGAATCGGCAAGATTCCCCCCAATCCCGCCAACTGGAGCAAGCCTAATAGCATCACTGCGATCGCTGGAATCAAAAAAATCCAAGCTAATTGCCGCAACTGTTCGGGCGACTGAATTAACGTGCTACAGGCAGCGAAAAGTAAAAGTTCAGGCAGAAAATTCACTAACCCCAGTGCGGCATCTCCAGGGTAAATTCCGAAGCTCGAAACGATAATCAACCAAATTGCCAGCAAGGCAAAGCCCCAATTTAACCGCCGTTGGATAATTTCTCGTCCAGCTTGTCGGTACGTCTTGACTATTGCCGTAAAGATTAAAAATGCCCCTACAGAGGGAATTAGCGGGAAAATGATAAATCCGCCCCTCGCCCAGTTCCAAGCTGATTGCAATCGCGGATTGGGGTGTTTCCAAGTTGCACCGGGGATGAGAGTGAGGGGATGGAGCATGAATTAAGGGCTGAGGGACTAGGGTGGGGAGTCTCCACCAGTTAGGTGGCAGACATTGTTGGATTATTTGGTCTTGTGAGTATTTGTGCGATTACTCCTTTATTCCGATCTGCCCATACTGTACTTCTGGCTTACTTGTGACTATTTGATAAAAACTGGCAATCATCCCGACACATAACCACCAGAGGGTTTGAAGTTCAGGCCGATACCAGACGGTATCTGTCGCACCTTGACAAATTGAACCAACCATTGAGACGATCGCCGCCATGAGCCAAAAAGCTTGAGGATCTCTGACTTGGCGCAAGCGGATTAAGCCCTGCACCCCACAATTGAGTGTCACCGTCACCATCCAGATGAACACAATGAACCCCACAAAACCGACTTCAACGATCGTTTCCAGAAACAAGGAATAGGCACTCAGGGCACTGAACCGGGGGCTAACTTGATAAATGGGATAAATCTTCTTGAACATCCGATCGCCGGGTCCAAAGCCCAAAATTGGCCGATCTTGAATCATTCTTTGAACTGCTGTCCAGACATTAATCCGAAAGTTATTACTACTATCTTTGCGATCGCTAAAAATACTAAATACTCGATCGTGTAAATTAGGGCTGAGCATCACTGCCAATCCCATACACGCTACAAAACTGCCGATCGCGATTGGCAGTGCCCAGGATTGCCAAAATTTAGGTAATGATGGGCGCAACCAGTAATAAACTAAGGCAGCCGTGACAATCATCATCACGATCGCGCCAACCCACGCACCGCGACAATAAGTGGCTTGCAGACAGTAAGTATTCACCACCACCATTACTAGTGCTAGAGTTTTCCGCAACCAACCGCGCCAGATAAATACAGCGGCAACACTAAAAGCGATCGCTGGTAATAAATAGCCGCCCAAAAGATTGGGATTATTCAGATAACTATATACCCGTGTGGTTTTGGCTAGGCTAGATTCAGCATCCACCCAAGTTGCCAACTGTTTGGCTCCATAAATTGATTGATTAACACCATAAACGCTGACGATTAAGGCGATGTGGAGATAAATGCCAATTAACCAATTGCGAATTCGCGCCGATCTACATAGCCGCGCCAACATCGCAAACAATAATAGATATAGACTGAGTTTCCCTAAACCGCCAATTGCCTCAGCTCTAACGGGCGATAATCCCGCTGATACCGCCGAAATCATCCAAAATGCCAGGATGGTGACATGAATAGGGGTAATTCCCCCACTGCGTTCGTCGGCTAGAGTCAATAGCAACCAGAAAGCTGCGACTCCACACATTAGTAGCCCAATGAAGTCTGTAGATAGTAACGGTGCAAAGGGGGCACAGATAAATACTAAGGCCGTCAAAATTGCGCCCAGCTCATCCCCCCACTGAATCAGCCAACTTTGCTGTCGCCAGGACTGCAAACAGCCCACCCAGCGATAGACGTAGCTAGAATCTACCCATCTGTCTAGGGCTAGATCCGATAGTGTCAAGCGTTGCCAAAGAGAATTCATCTATATAAATCGTAAATTAAGCAGACTGTCGAATAAACAAGATTAACCCGATCGCAAAAAGTAGTGGTGTCAGCCAATCGCCAAAGCGGACATAGAGATTTTGGGTGTGTTGGCGATAAACCAGATGTGCGTGAGTCGTAAATTCATTGAGTTCGGAAATCCAGCGCGTGTGCCCGTGGGGGTCGATAATTGCCGAATACCCAGTGTTACTGGCGCGAACAGCCCACCTATCTGTCTCGATTGCTCGCATTACATCCTGAGCGTGGTGTTGGGCTGGCATGGCTGCGGCATAATGAGCATCATTAGAAGCTGTAATGATTAAACTACCCGTTTGAGCTTGACGACGAAAATGCTCGGCGTAGCTAGAGTCATAACAGATCCCAAAGATAATCTTACCAAAAGGGGTAATCGTGGAGGGGGCAAATTTACCAGCCACTAAGTGAGAATCAAGTGGTGAAAGCCTGTCGATCCACTTACCGATAATCTGTTCAAACGGCACATATTCACCTAGCGGCACTAGTTTCCATTTATCATATCGACTAAGAATTTTGCCATCTCCGGTAATTGTCAGAATACTATTAGTAAAACCAGGATTAGGATCGCCAAAGCCGCCGATAAATGCAGTTACTTTCTGTTCTAAAATTGCTTGATATAGTGGGGTATTTTTAATTTGACTTTCACTAAATGGCAAAGCAGTTTCCGGCGTGACAATTGCTTCTACACCTTGCTCGGCTAGCGATCGATATCCTTTGGTGTAGTTCTCGATCGCTAAATTATGTCCCGATCGATAAAGTTTGACTTCATTGCTAATATTACCCTGAATAATTCCTACTTTAATGGCAGATTCGATCGGTTCTACCATCGGGCGATTAGCTAAAATCCAGCCCAAACAGTGTAGCATCAATAAAGATGCGATCGCCGCATTCAAGTAAGGTGCCGCTTGCCAAATTTTCTGGATTGATTTGACGTGACGTTTATTGCGATGAAAAGCCAAAAATGCTTCGGCAATTAAACCATTCACCAAGACAATTGCCCCGCTAACAGCTGTAGGTCCAGATAATTGACCGAGATGAAGAATTGTTAGATTATGTGGACTTTGACTCAGTGCTAATGATGTCCACCACAAGTCGCTCAGACTGTAAAGACTCTCTAAGCCACACCAACAAGCTGTGCCTAAAATTACTCGAATCAACGGATTTAGTTTAGATTTAGTATTAATTAATCGCATTCCCAGCGACCATAATACAACCAAACTCCCCCCCCATAAAGTAATAAAAGTTAAGCAAAAAGTGGCGATCGCTAGACTAGCAAAATAAGGAACACCCATCCAAGTCATGGGATGAATGCCAAAAATCCAGGCTAACCCAAATCCATAACAGCCAATCCCCCAAGCCAAAGGATAAATTGCCGTACCAGCATTACGATCTCGACACAACAAATACCATAATGGAGCCAGTGCCACCCAAGCTAAATACCACGCTTCTACTGGTGCAAAGGTCATCCCCATTAAGCTGCCACTCGCTAGCGCGACCAACAGCTCAACTGATTTATTAGTAAGTTTAATTAGAGATTTACGGCAAGATAGAAGCATGAATTGATATTATTTTGACGATCGATTATCAATTATTAATTTATTTCAATCCACCTATGGCGATCGCCGTCAAAATTGCCACTCCAAAAGCCAATCGATACCAGATAAATACAAAAGTATTGTGAGTTTGTAAAAACTTGAGTAGCCACGCGATCGACATATAAGAAAAAACAGCCGCCGATAAGGTGCCAACAATGAGTGAAAGTGCAGATACTCCACTAAATCCAGTTGCTGCGGCATCTTTAAGCTCAACCAATCCAGCCAGTGTAATCGAAGGAATACCTAGCAAAAACGAAAATCTTGCGGCAGCAGGGCGTTCTAAGCCCATGAATAAACCGGCTGTCAAAGTCGAACCAGAACGGGAACAGCCAGGGATTAATGCTAAACATTGCCCCAATCCCATCCACACCCCATCCATCATCGTCAAATTATTTAAGTCTCTTTTTCGCGTACCAATTTTCTCGGCAATCCCTAATAAAATTGACATAAAAATCGAAGCAATCGCGATCGCCCCCAGACTTCGTAATGGTGAATTGTCGAAATCGGGAATGAACTTTTTAATTAGCAAGCCAAAGAAGATAATTGGGAGAGTACCTAATAAAATCCCTGCCGCCATTTGAAACTCTAAAGATTGATAATCTTGTTTCTGAATAGCCGTAAATGCTCCAGAAACTACCGTAACAATATCACTCCAGAAAAACCAAATTACCGCTGCAATACTACCCAATTGAATAATCGCTGTAAATGCCACGCCAGGATCGCCCCAGTGCAGAGCTTCCGGAATTACCTTCAGATGCGCCGAACTACTAATCGGCAGAAATTCGGTGACACCCTGTACCAATCCCAGGAACAAAGCCTGAAAAATATTGATATCAGCAGGCTGCATCCCATTCTGAACTGCCGGCTTAGCAAGGCTGACTGTGGCAGTTAGCAATAGTATCGCCATTGTGGCCAACACGAAGAGCGGGAATTTATACTTCGGTCTCATTGTCATAGGTCAGTCAAGATTGCTAGAGATGATTTGGTCGGTCGAGCGGTTTAGTTCTCAGCCTAGATTCAACTACCTACGGTACGCTGCTCAAACGAGATGAGGGCTGCTGAATTATCTGATTATCGGTCACAGCCATCCATTCATCCAAATTAATCCTGGAGACTTGCAGCTTTGACAGTCCAGTCTCTATCACCATCGCTGTTTAGACAAGAACATTAATATTAAGGAGAGTCATCTCTCATAATCAAGTTGCGACTAATCCATCGTTCAACTCGCTCAAATCCATCACTTACAGGGCTTATTCGGTTGCCTCTCACCAAATTAACACGTATGATATCTTTATATAAATAAATATAAGTAAATAAAAAATAAGTATTTTGGTCAACCCTAGTTATAACTCCCGTGAGATCGATGGCGCGTGGTGGTGGAGACTCCAAGGCACTTGGGGGATATTTATCGCAGCAGCCTTTCTGGTATCTGTCCCCGTCTTTATCGAAGCCCCGCTAGTTAGGCAATATCCAGTTGTCAGCGTTGTTAGTACTCTACTTTGGGTCTGTTTGGGTTCAATTTTAATTCAACGTCCTCAGAGCCAAATTTGGGGCGACATGATTTTAGGATTTAGCTGGAGTTGGCTAGCTGGAGCGATTTATTGGGGGTGGTTTCGATCGGAACCAGCCATTCATCTCCCAATTGAAGCCATCGGCGTACCCTTTGCCCTTTGGTGTCTTTGGCGCGGATTCGGTAAGATCGGTAGCTTATTTTACCTCGGTTCCCTACTAGGGACAGCAATTACAGACTTATATTTTTATCAAGTTGGCTTGGTTGACTACTGGCGACAATTGATGCAAGTCGATCCAACCTTAGCGATGCCTATCTTACAGCAAGCGATCGCTCAAGTTCGGACTGTGTGGGGTACTGCTTGGGCCGTTGTCCTGGTGAATTTACTATTGGGTGTGGGTATAATGTCCTTGGGGACAAAACAGTTGCACTGGTACGCTTTCAGTGGCGCAGTTTTGACTACTATCGTTGTTGACAGTTTGTTTTTGTGGGTCGCTAGCATCGCGTAGAGTATCTAACCTGTCGATAACAACTATCCATCAGCAATTTGCCCAAACGCTAGTTCACCGTCACATTTTTACCCAACCGTGAACCAGGGAATCTCACCTTATCTGATTCTAAACACCGACAACGGTCAACGCAAGCTATCTTTGAGTGATGGTAACTGCTGGACTGTCGGTCGAGGCGATGACAATCAATTTGTCGTCAAAGAACGTTGCATCTCTCGCAATCATGCGATGATTCAATACACCGATGCTGGCGACCACTATTTGATTGATTTGGGTAGCAGCAATGGCACATTTGTTAATGGGCGCAGGGTTAGCATTCCTGTCACCATCCACGATGGGGATACGATTACTTTTGGTCAAACTGAATTTGAATTTCACTGCCCCAGAGCTGATGGAAGTTTGGGGTTAGATCCCGAAGGTAGTATCGATGGCACCATTACTTCAATCCTCCATCTCCGCAAGTTAATGTCGGTGATGGTGGTGGATATGCGTAATTTTACGATTCTGACTCGCCAAACTAATGAAAACCTGCTTTCAGAAGTAATGAGTGCTTGGTTCCGCAACGCTGGAGCCATCATCCGCAATCGCGGCAGTTGGGTAGATAAATACATCGGGGATGCGCTGATGGCTTTATGGTTTCACAATGCCGAAACTGTTGGCAAACAAGAAATGATGAATATTCTCTTGGCATTAGACGATCTCAATCGGATGACGAAAGAGTTGAGCAAACAGCATCCCCTGCCGTTTGAGCTAAAGATTGGGGCAGGGATTAATACTGGTTATGCGATGATTGGTAATGCTGGCAGCGGCGACCAACCTGACTACACTGCTTTGGGCGATACGGTAAATGCGGCGTTTCGGTTAGAGGCAATTACCAAGGAACTTAACGCCGAAATTGCCCTTGGTGCCTCGACCTATCGCTATCTTGCCCCATTACTAGGCAAACATCGAGTCTTCAAAGAATGCTCTGTCGATCTGAAAGGCTACGATACACCCACAATTGTCCATGCCACTAACTTTGGACCACTAAATGCTTTCTTACAGTTAGCGACCAATTCTACCAGTCAAATTACGTCACCGCCAAACAAAACTAACTTAATTCAAAAACCGTAAATTACTAGGAGTGGCTGTATGCCATCATCTACAATCCCCGTACTCAAATTGGTACGAACGTCTGAACAGAGTATTTGGAGTCGCAGATCGATCTGGGCTAAAGGGGATGAATGCTAAGATGTACCTACTCGATCGATTCTAGTAGTAACTAGCGGCTAGAACTAACGGGGAAAATTTGGTGCGAATCCAATGCTGTCCCCCAACTGTAATGAATTCAACCATTGTGAAGTGGTGAATTACTAAGTCAGAACGCCCGTGGAGCGAGCCAAATCATGTCCATCTGCGAGGTACAATATGGCAAAAAGCTGGAATAAAACCATCAGAATGGGTTTGATGGCAGCCTGTAGTTTTCATCTAGTTATCGGTTCGACTGCTCCCGCAGCCGCAATGCATATTGCTGAAGGATATTTACCTGTGGAGTGGGCAATATTCTGGTGGGTAGCCGCCTTACCCTTCTTTTTGCTAGGCTTACGTTCGCTGAGTCGGATTACCCAAGCAAATCCCGAACTCAAATTACTCCTTGCTCTATCTGGAGCCTTCACCTTCGTTTTGTCTGCGCTGAAGATTCCCTCCGTTACGGGGAGTAGCTCTCACCCTACAGGGACAGGACTGGGGACTATTCTATTTGGCCCCTTGGCAATGACGGTCATCGGTGGGCTGGTTCTGCTATTCCAGGCGGTTTTACTCGCGCATGGCGGGTTAACGACATTGGGGGCAAATATGTTTTCGATGGCCATCGTTGGACCAATGGTGGCTTATGTTATCTACAATTTAGTAGTGCAAACTGGTCATCAGAAGGTTGCCGTGTTTTTAGCCGCAATGCTCGAAGATTTGTTTACTTATCTCATGACAGCCGTTCAATTAGCATTAGCTTTCCCCGCTGCCCAGGGTGGATTTATAGCTGCTTTTATCAAGTTTGTGGGTGTTTTTGCAATTACCCAAATCCCCTTAGCTATCAGTGAAGGTCTACTCACAGTTTTAGTCTGGAACTGGCTGCAAGACTACGGCAAGCAAGAGTTACAAATACTTAAACTATTCAAACAGGACCAATAATTGTGACACCAAAAATATTGAATTTTGGGCTACTTGGGACCGCTATAATCTTATCTTTTGCACCTGTTTTGATCTTTCAAGGTAAAGAATTTAAGGCGACCGATAGCCACAACACAACAGCGATCGAAGAAGTTAGTCCCGGTTATAAACCGTGGTTTGAGCCAGTAATCAAGCCCTCTGGTGGTGAAATCGAAACTTTCTTATTTGCCACTCAAGCTGCGATCGGATCGGGAATTACTTGCTATATATTAGGTCTATATAAAGGCCGAAACGAGCGACAACGGGAACGAGAACGAGAGTAATTTACCCGGCTATTCCCATTCAGCGATCAATTGACGTTCTGATTCGCGAATCTGCTGCTGAATATCTTGCCAATTAACAGAGTTACTCGCTAACTCGATCGATAATGTTCCATCTTTTAGATATAATAATTTATCGCTAAATTTCTCAGCTAGTTCTAGTTGATGATTGACAATGATTACTCCCATTTGGTGAGTTCTCGCCATCATTCTCACGATAGTCAAAACTCCTTCACCAGCGATCAAATCTAAATTAGCGATCGGTTCATCCAGCAGTAATACTTGTGGTTGAGTAATTATACCTCTAGCGATCGAGATGAGCTGTTTTTGGCCGATCGATAGTTGTACTTCAGTTCGCTCGAACCAATCTGGGGGAATCTGAAATTGTTCGGTAATTGTGGCGATTCGCTGCACGATCGCCGCTGGATCTAGTTCTTGTAATTGTAGGGGATAAGCCAACGCTTCTCGCACTTTCATCCCCAATAATTTCGGTTCCTGACTCACCAACATTATTCGCCGCCGTAAGGCAATTGGATCGATTGTTTGATAATTTATTCCTTCTAGAAACATCTGCCCTGCTGTTGGCTCACTCAAGCGATTGAGCAGCCGTAATAAACTACTTTTACCCGCGCCAGTAGCTCCAGTCAAGGTAATGCACTCACCCGCAGCCAGACTAAAAGAAATATCCGTTAGGAGCGGTTTGGTAAAGTTGGCTGGGGTGTAGTTAATTTGATCGAGTTGAAGTAACAATCTTGTTATTGATTACCAAATTTTGGTCAAGTCTAAGGTAAATCCTGGTAGAACATCTTCGCCACTAAGTTGTGAGGGAGATTGTAGAACTTCTGGTTCGCCACTAATCCGATAGATTTCTACCCGTCGATTTTGTGGATCGATCAACCAGCCCAATCTCACTCCATTAGCCTGATACTCCTGCATCTTCTGCTGGATTTTAACTAATCTATCAGTCGCCGAACGTAGTTCGACGACAAAATCAGGAGCTAGGGGTAAAAACTTATCTGGATCTGGATTGAGTGCTTCAATTCGCGATTTCTCTACCCACGCAATATCAGGCGAACGTTGAGCGCGATTGGGTAAAATAAACCCTCCCGATGAATCAAAAGCCTCGCCTAGCTGAGTTGACTCATTCCAGATGCAAAACAGACCAATAAGTTTAAAGTTCCGTTTAGAAGTTCCCCAGCCAGTCGGTGGCAAAACAATCATCTCCCCTGTACTGCTAAGTTCTAACCGCAGATCGCGATTATCCGCACAAATTTCTTGAAACTGTTCGTTAGTAAGTTTCAGCGCACTTAAATTAATTGTGAGCGTAGGACTAAATTCAATTGTGGCAGTCACGATTGTTTCCTCCTATTCTAGGGCGATTTCCCCTTTAAATACTAACTCAGCAGGGCCAGTCATATAGACGTGATTGTCTTGGATCGACCATTCAATGTATAGACAGCCACCGGGTAATTCTACCGTACAGTCTCGATCGCAATTACCAGTTAAGACTCCCGCTACTACAGTCGCACAAGCACCAGTACCACAGGCAAGGGTAATACCTGCGCCGCGTTCCCAGACCCGCATTTTGACATAATTAGGCCGAATGACTTGGACAAATTCGGTATTAGTGCGTTGGGGGAAAACGGGATGATATTCAAATTTTGGTCCCAATGTTTCGAGGGGAATTGCTTGAGCATCATCGACAAATGTCATACAGTGAGGATTACCCATACTCACACAAGTAACCGTCCAAGCTTGACCATCAATTTGAATCGATTGGTTGACTACCTTATCATCGGCGGTGCCGATACTAGTGGGAATTTCGGCTGCCAATAACCGAGGTTCGCCCATATCCACCCGCACCTGACCATCGGGGAAGATTTCCGGTACAATTGTCCCAGCGAGGGTACTAATCCGATAGGTAACAGCAAGATCGGTTTTTCCCTCTAGCTCGGCAATAAATTTTGCCAGACAGCGAATGCCATTGCCACACATTTCTGGCTCAGAACTATCGGAGTTGAAGATCCGCATGGTGTAGTCGCAGTCATTTTGCCCCGGCAGAACGAAAATTACGCCATCAGCACCGACCCCAAAATGTCGATCGCACCAGACGATCGCCTGTTCTGGCTCAATCATCGGTGTATCGCTACTGCGGTTATCGATTAGGATAAAATCGTTGCCTAAGCCTTCATACTTGCTAAATGCGATCGTCATGGATTCAATCTATGGCTGGTTAAAATAAATAATCGACTACTAAAAATCAGCCAAACTGTTGTTTGGCTCGATCGTAAATTTCGACGGTAATTTCGTTGCTACCTTGTTCTTGGGCGAATTTTTCAATTTTCTTGCGTGCGGCAGGACGCACAAAGAAGGGAATTTCCTTTAATTTTGCTTCTGCTTCAGGTGTCCAAAAGATATTTGCACTCATCGGTGTCGGTAGATTAGGGCTAAATTATGGATTGCGTCGCCTGTCAAAATTGGGTAATGGGGGACGCTCTGATTGTGGCGGTAAATATAGTTGCTTAGATTTTCGATCGGATTGAGACTCGACAGCGCGGATGCACCACCATCGATAGCCGATAGCGACACCACTAGTGAGCAAACCCAAGATCATTAGGCTGCCAACCTCATTCACGCCACCAAGGACTGCATCAACTGCACCAATGATGATGATAAAGCTAGATATCGGTTCTTTGCGGTATAGTCTTTTCAAGACGGCAGGGAAGATCGAGTTCATGTGGTGGTTTGGCTAGGATCTAGATTCCATAGCCATGAGGTGGATTAGATCTATTCCTATCATACAATCTCAGTCTAGATGGTCGATCGCCTAGAACCAACTAATTAGTCAACAGAGGGGAATTTGTACGCGACCCATCATTAATTATGCCCAAAATTGAGGTGTGGCGATAAACGATCGCGATTAACCACTAATTTATACCCAAACCCATCCAAGCGAGGGGGTTTTGACCAGTAACATACTCGATAATCAGCAGTGCCGCAAAGCCAATCATTGCTGCTCTACCATTAAACTGCTCCGCAAAGCGATTGAAACCAAACCTGGTAACGACTAACTTAGGTTGCACAGTGGGTTGTGGTTTTGCCATGATTGAAAGTATTGCAATTTGTAAACTGACCTAATTTCCATTTTAGGGCTGTTTGGCTAGATTCGCTAGATGCTGGCCGAGCTAGATTTAGCAGGTTCGCCCTGCTTTGCGTTAACAAATTTATCTCATTATTATATCGATCGCGTCGTCGTTACTACTTGTCATCCTTCAAAATTGATTCTCTCCTGGCAATTTTATCTCGATGGGATTAGATTTCGATCGAGTTAATTACGATCGATCGAGCATGTAAAATAAAGAGAAAACAGTTGAAATGAGGTCAAGCCTATGATGCACGGAATTGTCGATTCAAACTGTGAGGAAACACTGCGGTTAGTCGTAAGCAACATAGATTCACACAGGCAAGTAGCAGTTTGAATTAAATCGATCGATCCTAGTAGTGTGGGGCGGTTTCGTTTGAGATCGATCGAATTTAGTGATATTTACTTGCATACACCCGCCCCTACAGATTCTAGATTTGATATGCGATCGAGTCATGACGATCGATCGTGTAAAATGAAGAGACAACAGTTGAAATGAGATCGAGCCTATGACAGTTGGAGAGCTGAAATATAGCAAAGAAGAATTTGCTCGACGCGGAAATGAAATTTACGAAACCCAGGTGCGCCCTGAAGTTGAAGAAGGTAATCATGGTAAAATCGTCGCGATCGATATCGAGACAGGAGCCTTTGAACTTGCCAAGGATACAATGACAGCCTCAGATCGATTACTCGAACGCTATCCAGATGCCCAAATTTGGCGGATTCGGATCGGGCACAAAGGCGTTCATCGCTTTGGATTGGTTCGGCTGCTGTAATGTTATGATGCACGGAATTGTCGATTCAAACTGTGAGGCAACGCTGCGGTTAGTCGTGGGCAACACAAATTCACAACGGCAGGTAATTGATGCTGTTATTGATACAGGGTTCACAGGATTTTTAACTTTACCTCTATCCGTTATTACTAGTCTCAACTTACGCTTATATGGTCGTGAAGAAGGAACATTAGGCGATGGAAGTACTTGTGTTTTTGATGTATGTACTGGTCTGGTAATTTGGGACGGAGAATTACAACGCATCGATGTTAATGCATCTGAGGCTGCACCATTAGTTGGGATGAGTTTGCTCTATGGTTATCGGATTCAACTTGATGCGATCGAGGGTGGTACAGTTACAATTTCAGTCATTGAGCAGCTTGAATTGAATCGATCGAGCATCATCATCCCAAATTATCACAATCGATCATTTAAACCGAGCCTAGTTATAGGCTCGGTTTAAATGATCGATTGTCAGTTAATTTACACTACTGCTTCGTCTCTGACTAACTTCTCCCAACCGAGATCCTTGAGATTCTCGTTCCGGCGGAGCGGACGAGTTACCAATTCCAAAATATCGCGAGAATTAGTGAAACCGTGCATTTGGGCGAACGTAAACTCTACCGACCATTTCGTCGTGATTCCGCGTGCTTCTAGGGGATTCGCATGAGCCATTCCGGTGATGACTAAATCGGGTTTCTGGGCGTAAATTCGTTGCAACTGATTATAGTTGTCGGGTTTTTCCATGATTGTTGGTAATGGCGAATTCATCTCCCGACAGGTTTTTTCGAGCAGGGCAAGTTCGGCTGCTTGGTAGCGTTTATCCATGTAGGGAATGCCGATTTCTTGGACTGTCATGCCGCAGCGAATCAGGAACCGCGCCATCGAATCTTCCAGGAGATTGTCGCCCATGAAGAAGACGGATTTACCGCGAATCAGTTTGACGTATTCTTCTACGCCTGTCCAGATTTGGGCTTCGCGCTCGTCCAATCCTTGGGGTTCGATATTAAATACCGAACAGATTTTCTCAATCCAGGCGCGAGTTCCGTCAGGGCCGATCGGGAATGGTGCGCCAATTAATTTACACTTACGACGGCGCATTAGTGTGGTGGCGGTGCGACTGAGGAAGGGGTTGACACCTGCGACGTAGTAACCTTCTTCGAGTACGGGTAACTCGGTAAAGCGTTTAGCGGGGAGCCAGCCGGAGACTTTGATCCCTTGTTTTTTCAGTTCTAGTGTCAGGTTAGTGACGACAGGATCGGGTAAGGAACCGAATAATACTAACGGGGGATGATCTTTATATTCCGAGTCGGAAATAGTAACATCTTCTTTCTTACGTCCGAAGTTCATTAGTTTGGAGATGGCATTACGCTCATCTTTGTCTTCCTGAGCCACAGGAGCCTTTTCAGGACACCGCGCCGCCATTGCAGCGAGGACGGTATCTTCACCTTGGGTAAAGGCGTAGTCTAACCCGTTGGCGCGGGCTGTGACGATCGGAATGCCCAATTCGGCTTCTAGACGTGGAGCCAATCCTTCCAAGTCCATTTTAATGATTTCGGTGGTACAGGTACCAATCCAGACAATTACGCTGGGGTTGCGGTCTTTTTTAATCTGTTCGCACAAGCGACGCAGTTCGGCATAATCATTTAATTGGGCGGAGATATCACCTTCTTCCAATTCCGCCATTGCATAGCGTGGCTCGGCGAAGATCATTACTCCCATTGCATTCTGGAGGAAGTAACCACAAGTTTTGGTACCGATTACCAGGAAGAAGCTATCTTCAATCTTTTGGTATAGCCAAGCAACGCAACTAATCGGACAGAAGGTGTGATAATTACCAGTTTCACACTCAAAATTTAACGCCTGTGGCTCTGTTGCAACAGTCATAATGTATTCTCCAATAATAATATTTTTAATTTGTTGGCTTCGTTCGTGGTTGAACCCACCCCGTCGCTCCGCGCCACCCCTCCTGGGAGGGGAATTTTTGGTAGAATTTTGTAGGTTGGGTAGAGCAAAGCGTTGGCGTAGCCTTGCGGAACGCATTAACCCAACACACTCACAGATCGATTGCATGGATGTTGGTTTATCTCGTTCCGAGAGGCTTCTGCTGAGGCAGAGGCTTTGCCAACGCCAACACATTCGTTCAACCCAACCTACAGATCTTCCACCCTCTCTTCTAAACCATCATCAGATCCATCTTCTCGCTGGCATCCTGAACCTTCGGCTCTACCGGATTGAGATAGAAATCAGACAACAACGCGAATAGATCCCGGTCTGGCGTATCATTTGGAACTACACCTTCGGGTAACGCCAAAATCTGATCCGCGATATTCAGATAGTAATCGCAGACATATTCTAGCGAAGGATCGGATTCCGCCATTTCAAACAGAGTTTTACCCTTAACGCGGGAGATCCGAATATCTTCAATTAGTGGTAGAACTTCCAACACGGGCATCGGAACTGTTTCGATGTATTTATCGATTAAGTCACGTTTGGATGTGCGATTGCCGATTAAACCAGCCAATCGTAACGGATGTGTCCGCGCTTTCTCCCTTACCGATGCGGCAATCCGATTTGCGGCGAATAAAGCATCAAAACCATTGTCAGTCACAATCAAACAGTAGTCGGCATAGTTTAGAGGTGCAGCAAAACCACCACACACCACGTCGCCAAGTACATCGAATAGAATGATGTCGTACTCGTCAAAAGCATTGAGTTCTTTGAGCAGCTTAACTGTCTCGCCGACGACATAACCACCACAGCCAGCACCAGCGGGAGGCCCACCAGCTTCGACGCAATCTACACCACCATAACCTTTATAGATCACATCTTCCGGCCAGACATCTTCGTAATGATAGTCTTTTTCTTGAAGTGTATCGATGATCGTCGGAATCAGGAACCCAGTCAGTGTGAAGGTACTATCGTGCTTGGGGTCGCAACCGATCTGTAATACTTTTTTGCCGCGTTTTGCCAACGCGACGGAGATGTTGCAACTAGTTGTGGATTTACCAATGCCACCTTTGCCATATACTGCCAGTTTCACGATCTGCTAGTCTCCTATACTTTGTGGTGTTAAATGAGAACGAATATTTTTAATAATTTCTGCTACGTCTAGCATTATTCACTAAGTTTCTAGGAAATGGGAAAAAAGTTACAATTCGATCTGTACGTTAAATTGCTTAATATTTTTTATTAATTCTTGAATCAGTGCTGGTTGCTTTAAATTCAACTTCAGTGGCTTAAATTAGCATTAGATAATTTTTGTGATTTAAGCAAGACTATATAAAAACAATAACAAAAAATACTCGATCGCAGTCACAGAGCAAAGAATCTGCAAAAAATAGATCGAAATTCCCGGTCATTGCCTCCCTCAGTTGCTAGTAAGGTTCGTAGGCGACTAGTCAGAGGGCGAGATGCGATCGAGATGAAGACTAAAATGGCGATATTAAACGGTAATTAGCCATCAGAGCAAGATTCAAACCAGCCAGAAATTCTGCCAAAATCCTCAGTATGTAAACAATAGTAAATTTTTTCAATCTTTGGCACATGTGTAAATTTTTTTTTACATACTTGGTATTTTCTGTGGGGATTTTCTCAATGCTTGGCACTTTTGATCGGGATTCGTCGATCTTCTGGCGAGCGAGCATGACAAAATAAGGTGTAAAGTAGAGACGCGAGAGTAACAGTGATTTCAGTTGAATACGTGCTAGCAGCCTCAGAATTTAGACCACAACGAGCGGTGGATCGCGCTGCTGCAATGGATGTCAAGGCTTATTTGCCGGATGTACCGACAGTAGATCTCCCCCTACTAGTCAAATCTTTACTCGGTCAATCTCCCCAAGCCGTGCTCCATATTAATGGCAAGAAAATAACCGAAGATTTGACTGTGGAGTTATTACAGCAACACGAGGTGCAACAGAGATTCTTGGTTCTAGCCCCAGGCGAACAGAAAATTGTCAGTGCAGGCTTCAAGGTAGGATTGAGTACAGACCAACCACATAAAATCGCCGCCATGCTAGTCTGTCCTCGCAGTGGCTTGGCTTGCAAAAATTCGATTACGGTCATTAATTCGCCAGGGATTGTAGACGAACATTATCCTGACTGGGTGGGAATTGGCTTAATCAATCATGGCAAAGATGTACATCTCTTCAGTCATGGTGCGAGAATCGCTCAGGTAATGTACATCGAGGTATGTATGGCGCAGGAGTCGGTGGTGGAGGCGTTAACCACTGTGGGCGAGCGGCAGGGTGGCTTTGGGCATACAGGGGTTTGACTACAGACATTTAGTGAGTAGGTGGAGATCGAGTGTATCTGCTCGATCGACAAATTGTGTGAGATATTAATGACGCTAGTATTCTCGATCGAACTGCTGTGGCACTAAAAAAATCCGAACTTTATAGCTCTCTTTGGTCTGGCTGCGATGAATTGCGGGGTGGAATGGATGCCAGTCAGTACAAGGATTACGTGCTGGTGATGCTATTTATCAAGTACGTCAGCGATAAATATGCTGGATTACCGTTTGCGCCGATCTCGATTCCGACGGGGGCGAGTTTTGCTGGCTCTGAAGGGTACGGCAGACATCGGTGATGCGATTAACAAAAAGATAATTGCGCCGCTGGCGAAGGCGAATAATCTGTCGGATATGCCCGACTTTAACGATGCGACGAAGTTGGGTACTGGCAAGGAATTAGTCGATCGATTGACAAATTTAATCGCCATCTTTGAGAATAAAGCTCTAGACTTTAGTAAAAATCGCGCGGATGGGGATGATATCCTCGGCGATGCTTATGAGTATCTGATGCGCCATTTTGCCACCGAAAGCGGCAAAAGCAAGGGGCAATTTTACACGCCTGCGGAAGTCAGTCGGGTGATGGCGCAGATTGTCGGGATTCGCGGCGCGGAGACTAGCAGCCGGACGACGGTATACGATCCTACTTGCGGTTCGGGTTCTTTACTATTAAAGGTGGGCGAGGAAGCGACGACCTCTGTATCGCTATATGGGCAAGAAAAAGACGCGGCGACGGCGGGTTTAGCGCGGATGAATATGATTTTGCACGACAATCCGACAGCGGAAATTAAGCAGGGCAATACATTAGCCAATCCGTTGTTTAATGACGATCGCGGCGATCTGAAAACCTTCGATTATGTGGTGGCAAATCCACCTTTTAGCGATAAACGCTGGAGTACGGGTTTAACGCCAGAACGAGATGAATTCGATCGATTTATACCCTATGGTATTCCACCAGGAAAACAGGGTGATTATGCTTATTTACTCCATATCATTCGATCGCTCAAAAGTACTGGCAAAGGTGCCTGTATCCTGCCGCATGGCGTGTTATTTCGCGGCAATGCCGAAGCCGAGATTCGCCGCAACTTGATTCGTAGAGGCTATATTCAAGGGATTATCGGTTTACCTGCGAACTTGTTTTATGGGACGGGGATTCCGGCTTGTATCGTGGTAATTGACAAGGAAAATGCCGCGAGTCGTCAGGGGATATTCATGGTCGATGCCAGCGCGGGATATATGAAAGATGGCAATAAAAACCGCTTGCGGGATATGGACATTCACCGGATTGTGGATGTATTTACCAAGCAATTAGAGATTGCCAAATTCTCGCGAATGGTGCCATTAAATGAGATCGAGCGTAATGAATTTAATCTGAATATTCCTCGTTATATTGATAGTCAACAGGTAGAAGATATTCAAGATATCGCCGGACATCTCTACGGCGGCATTCCGATCGATGATGTAGAGGCATTGGGTAAATATTGGTCGGTTTGTCCGCAACTAAAAACAGCCTTGTTTCAGCCACATCGAGCGAACTATCTCAAGTTAGCAGTACCCAAAGATGGCATTAAAGCCGCAATTTTCGAGCATCCTGAATATGTGGCCTTCTCGACAGGAATGGCGGCATTATTTGAGACTTGGCGATCGCGCAGTGCTTTGATGCTCAAGGGTTTGGATGTCGGCTGTCAGCCGAAGGTATTAATTGGCAAACTGGCTGAAGATTTGCTAGAGCATTATGTTGGAAAGGATTTAATCGACAGATATGACATTTACCAACACCTAATGGATTACTGGGCGGAAGTGATGCAGGATGATTGTTATCTCATCGCGGCTGAAGGTTGGAAAGCACAAACATATCGCGTAATTGAGGCGAATAAAAAAGGCAAGGAAGTAGATAAGGGCTGGTTGTGCGATCTCGTACCGAAGGAATTAATAGTAGCGCGATATTTTGTAACAGAGCAAGGAGAGATCGAGTCGCAACAAGCCGATCTCGAAGCTGTCACCGCGCAGATGGAGGAATTAGAAGAAGAACATGGC
This sequence comes from Chamaesiphon sp. VAR_61_metabat_425, assembly GCA_031425415.1. GTDB lineage: Bacteria > Cyanobacteriota > Cyanobacteriia > Cyanobacteriales > Chamaesiphonaceae > Chamaesiphon. Next base: position 31,983 of record JANPJH010000043.1, read on the forward strand.
GGCGATGATGGTGCTTTTTCGGAATTAGAGAAAGTGAATAAGGCTAATATCACCGCCAGAATTAAAGAAATTAAAGGAGATATTGAAGCGAAGGAAGAAGAGAAAGTTTTGAAAGAGTGGTTGAAATTGAACGATCGACAAGCAACTTTAAAGAAGACAATTAAGGATGCGGAAGTGATGCTCGATCGATCGGTGTATGAAAAGTATCCGATGCTGACAATGGATGAAATTAAGGTGTTGGTGGTAGATGATAAATGGTTGGCGCGAATTGGGGCGGCGGTGGCGGGTGAAGTTGACAGGGTGAGTCAGGGGTTGACGCAGCGGGTGAAGGTTTTGGCAGAGCGATATGAGGTGCCGTTACCGGAGTTGGCGAGTCGGGTAGCGGAGCTAGAAGCGCGGGTAGCGGGACATCTGGCGAAGATGGGATTTTAGCTCCTGGGTAGGGGCAATTCATGAATTGCCCCTACCCAGGTTTTCTAGTTAGCGGCGAAGATCTACCCACCCCGCCGCTTCGCGTCACCCCTCCGTTCGCCTAGCGTCTGCCTTTGCAGAGGAGGGGATTTTTCACTCGAAGGTGATTATAAACGGGTTAAAGTAGAATCAGCAGCGCAATCATCAAGGCAAACACCTATGCCAAGCATCCTCAATATCACATTACCTGAAGTTCAAACTCTCGCCATGCAGTTACCAGCGGACGAACGCTGGGCATTGCTCAAAACTCTAATTGAATCATTACAGCCCGAATCTCAAGCATTACAATCGATCGATTTTTCGGTACCTTCTAGTGATGAAATGATGGCATTAGCCCACGCTGGAAAATCTTTTGATTTCTTGGCTGATGAACCCGATCTCTATACGATTGCTGATGGGGAACCGATCGAATGAAGAAGGGTGATATCGTTTTAGTTCCATTCCCATTTACAGATCTCAGTCAAACAAAACTCCGTCCAGCCGTTGTTCTATATACAGAGCCGACAAATAATGACGTTACTCTTTGCTTTATCACATCTCAAGATATCGATACTCTATTTGTTGGTGAATTTTTATTAGATACTACCGATCCAGAATTTTCAAGTACGGGATTGAAAGTATCTTCAAAAGTAAGAGTTACTCGCATCATCACGATCGAGCGTAAATTAATTGCCAGATGTTTAGGGACGTTAGGAAACAACCAGATTCAGATCTTAAATTCAACGATCGTTCGAGCATTTCAGATTAAAGATCTGTAGGGACGGGTTTATGCCATAAATGTCGATCGAACGATCGCTCGCAAACGAACCAGCCCAACCCCACCAGAGGACAATCGATCGGGCATAAAAACAGGGTGAAAACAAATGAATCAGGATCGCACATCGACAATTACTAATGCTCAACTAAAGGAGGGCTACAAACAAACTGAGGTTGGAATAATTCCAGAAGATTGGCTAGTTACATCTCTTGGCGAACTTGGCAATTTTAAAAATGGAATAAACAAAAATAGTGAAGCATTCGGGCACGGACATCCATTTGTTAACTTAATGGATGTTTTTGGAGTTTCGAGTATTTCTGCCGTTAATTTATCCGATCTAATTGAGACTAATAATATAGAGCGACAAACATATAATCTCAAAGAAGGAGATGTGCTATTTATAAGGTCATCAGTTAAGCCTTCTGGTGTTGGCTTGACTGCTTTAGTAGAGGAAGATTTAGAGCAAATAGTGTACTCAGGTTTTCTAATTAGATTTCGAGATGGTGGAACGATTGGCAAAAATTTTAAGAAACACTGTTTTTATGAAGAAGGTTTTAGAAAAAGATTAATTAGTGCAAGTTCTGTCAGTGCAAACACGAACATAAATCAGGATAACCTAAAGCAGTTACTTATTCCGCTTCCACCCACCAAAGCCGAACAAGAAGCGATCGCGTGTACCCTCAGCGATATTGATGCACTGATCGAATCACTCGATCGACTCCTCACCAAAAAGCGTCAAATCAAACAAGGCGCAATGCAGGAATTATTGCGATCGAAGGATGGATGGAAAAATACAATTCTTGGTAATATTGCCGAAAAAATTGTAGGAGGAGGAACACCAAGTAGATCGGTCAATAAATATTGGGATGGAAATATTCCTTGGATGACAGTCAAAGATTTTGCCAGTCACAACCCATTTAGTACGTCTGAATACATTACACAAGATGGTTTAAAAAATAGTCCTTCAAACTTAATTCCAAAAGGCACACTAATAACGTCAACTCGCATGGGTCTTGGAAAAGCCGTGATTTTTGAAATAGATGTGAGTATCAATCAAGATTTGAAAGCAATTTTCCCAAACAAGGATATAGATCCACTTTTCTTATATTACTGGTTCCAATTCAATAAATCTAATATTGCTGATATGGGAAGTGGTAGTACAGTTATGGGAATTTCTTTGGATGAGCTTAGAAAACTTCCTTTCGCACAGCCATCGACTTCTGAACAAATTGAGATTGCTAGTATTCTTTCAGATATGGATGCAGAGATAGACTCGATCTCTGTAAAACTAACTAAAACCCGCCAACTCAAACAGGGTATGATGCACGAATTACTAACTGGTAGAATTAGATTAATCGATCATTCACCATCGATCTGAGGTAAATTATGTTTACAGTCCAACCGATTAGAACTAAAGAAGACTATCGAGCAGCATTGCAAGAAATAGAGCGATTATTTGATGTTCCTCAAGGAACTCCAGAATTTGATCGATTAGAAATATTAGTAACTTTAGTAGAAGCTTATGAAAATATTCACGAGCCGATTTTACCACCAGATCCGATCGAAGCAATTCTTTATTATCTAGAAAGTCGCGGTTTAACTACACAACATTTAGAATCAGCAATTGGCGATCGCGATCGAGTTACGGCAATTCTCGATCGACAAGTTCCGCTCACATTGGAAATCATTAGACAGTTACATCAACAATTAGGAATTCCAGCCCGAACCTTAATCCAGCCTTATCCATTAGCTGCTTAGACTGAATTGTTCGATTCGATCGATCGACTCCCCTTCTTGTTGCTGAACATGATAAACATCCCAACGTAATTGCAAATTCAACCAAAAATCACTAGATACCCCAAAAAATTTCGCCAATCGTAGCGCAGTACTAGGCGTGACTCCCCGTTTACCATTTACGATTTCATTGATTCTTTGATACGGTACATGAATGCCATCAGCCAACTGTTTTTGAGTTAAGCCCATTGGCTCTAAAAACTCAGTCAGTAGCATTTCTCCAGGATGAGTAGGCGATCGATCTGTCGGAATCCGAACCATAATTGTGTCCTGTTTAAAAATTAGTGATAATCAACAATTTCTACCTGCTCTGCACCCAACTCAGTCCATTCAAAACAAAGTCGATACTGGTCGTTGATGCGAATACTGTACCGATCTTCTCTGTCTCCAGAGAGCTTTTCGAGCCGATTTCCTGGTGGAACACTGAGTTCTTCAACAGCAATAACAGAATCAAGCTGGTCTAATTTACGGACAGCAACGCGCCAAATCGTTTCTGGGCAAAGCTTTCGTGCAGTCTTTGAATTGACCCCATTAAAAATATCTTCGGTGGCAGTGTTTTTAAAGGACTCAATCATATTCAACATGATAGCACGGATATTATGTTATTATATTAGTGACGATCGAAGAAATAGTAATCTCGCTATTAAATCGTTTTTAGCTATGAATTTTGACGAACTAGTTCAAATCCTCGCCCAAACTCATCGCTCCCTCCAAAAACAAGCCATTGATGAGATCCAAAGACTTGCTAAACCAGGGCAACCGCTCAAGTCTCCCCGCGATGCCATCAAAGATCCCTACATCCTGGAATTCCTCGAACTCGAACAACGCCCCAGCTACTCCGAAAATGAGCTAGAAACCGCCATTATCAACAAATTGGAGCATTTCCTCCTCGAACTTGGTAAAGGCTTTCTATTCGAGGCAAGACAAAAACGCTTTAGTCTCGACGAAGAACATTTCTATGTCGATTTGGTATTCTACAACCGTCTGCTGCGTTGCTACGTCCTCATCGACCTCAAACTTGACAAGCTCACCCATCAAGATCTCGGACAGATGCAGATGTACGTCAACTATTTTGATCGATACATCAAAACCCCAGACGAAAATCCGACAATTGGGATCGTCCTGTGCAAACGTAAAAAAGATGCCCTCGTCGAGTTAACATTACCCAAAGATGCCAACATTTTCGCCGCACAATACCAACTCTATCTTCCGAGTAAAGAAGAGCTTCAGCGTCAATTAGAAGAAGCTGCACGAGAAGCTGAATCCAACGATACATAACAGCAAAAGTAATATGAGTGATATCGGACAGCCAGAAAGAGCCACCCAGAACCGCGTTATTACCCTCTTCCGCGACGAACTCGGCTATAAGTATCTCGGTAACTGGCAAGATCGAGCGAGTAATAGCAACATCGAGCCAAAATTACTCACCGACTACCTCACCCGCAGCGGCTACACCCCCGCCCAAATTACCCAAGCCCTCTACAAACTCCGCACCGAAGCCGACAACCCCAATCGCAAACTTTACGATAACAACCAAGCTGTTTATAGCCTGCTCCGCTATGGGGTGCAAGTCAAAACCAGTGTCAGCGAAACAACCGTAACCGTGCAGATTATCGACTGGCAAAATCCCGAAGCCAATCACTTTGCGATCGCTGAAGAAGTCACCATCCAAGGCAACCGTGAAAAACGTCCCGATCTGATTATTTATATTAATGGGATCGCGATCGGCGTATTAGAACTCAAAAATAGTCGCGTCTCGATCGGGGATGGAATTCGTCAAAGTATCACCAACCAACAACCCGAATTTATCGGGGCTTTTTTTAGTACGATTCAACTCGTCTTCGCGGGCAATGATTCCGAAGGATTGAGCTATGGCTCGATCGGTACTCCCGAAAAATACTTCCTCAAATGGAAGGAAGACGAGCAAGATAATAGTAGATACAAACTCGACAAATATCTGCTTAAACTTTGCGATAAGTACCGAATTATCGATCTAATTTATAATTTTATCCTCTTCGATGGCGGCATCAAAAAACTCCCCCGCGTCCATCAATATTTCGGCATCAAAGCCGCTCAGTCATATATCCAACGTCGCGAAGGGGGGATTATTTGGCATACCCAAGGTAGCGGTAAAAGTATCACGATGGTACTGCTAGCAAAATGGATACTCGAACACAATCCTAATGCCAGAATTGTCATTGTCACAGATAGAGACGAACTCGACAAACAAATCGCTGGTGTCTTCACCGAAGCTGGTGAAACTATCCATCGGTGTAACGGGGGCAGAGATTTGATGACGCAATTGGGGCAAGCGACACCCCGATTGCTCTGCTCCCTCGTGCATAAATTTGGCAGACGCGATGTGCAAGATTTCGATAAATTCATCGCCGATCTCGCCAACCAACCCAGCCCGACTGTTGGTGAAATCTTCGTATTTGTCGATGAATGTCACCGCACCCAAAGCGGCAAACTCCACCGCACGATGAAGGCATTAATGCCGAGTTCTGTGTTTATTGGCTTCACAGGTACGCCATTACTCAAACAAGATAAAGCCACCAGTTTAGAAACATTTGGGGCATATATTCATACCTACAAATTCAGCGAAGCTGTCATCGATGAAGTGGTATTAGATCTAGTCTATGAAGCGCGAGATATCGATCAAAAACTCGGCTCCCAAGCGCGTGTCGATGCCTGGTTTGATGCCAAAACTAGCGGGCTGAATGATTGGCAAAAAGCCGCCCTCCGAGAGCAATGGGGCACGATGCAAAAAGTATTGAGTTCTCGATCGCGCATGGAGCGTGTCGTTAGCGATATTATCTTCGATTTTAGTGTCAAACCGCGTCTGAATGACGATCGGGGCAATGCCATCCTCGTCGCTGCCAGTATTTACGAAGCTTGCAAATATTACGAAGCCTTTCAAAAAACCACCTTCAAAGGTAAGTGCGCCGTCGTCACATCATACAATCCCCAATCTCAAAACATCACCACCGAAGACACTGGTGCGAATACCGAAACCGACAAGCAATTTATCTACAATCTCTACACCGAATTGCTTAAGGATATCTCACTTCGCCCCAACATGACGAAAACCGAAACCTACGAGGAGCAAGTCAAAGAACTTTTTAAAAACCAACCCGCCAATATGAAGCTGCCGATCGTGGTGGATAAATGGCTCACAGGCTTCGACGCGCCGAGTTCTACCTATCTCTACATCGATAAAAAGATGCAGGATCGTGGGCTGTTTCAAGCGATCTGTCGTGTCAATCGCCTCGACGGTGAAGACAAAGATGTCGGCTATATCGTCGATTATAAAGATCTATTTAAAAAAGTCGAAAACGCGATCGCTGTATATACTTCCGAACTCGCCAGCGATGGCAACGATAACCCCCAAATCCTCCCCCAAGATCGCCTTACAAAAGGTAGCGAAAGACTGGATAATGCGCTGGAGTCGATCGATCTCGTGTGCGAACCCGTACAGCCGCCCAGAGAGGCATTAGACTATATCCACTACTTCTGCGGCAATACCGAAATC